>NZ_LN907827.1:2516680-2831265 GCF_001517405.1 Duffyella gerundensis
TCTGCTGGTTAGCGTCCTGTGACCACTGATACATCGCCATGATGATCGGCGCCGTATCGGTTTCACCGTCAGCAATCGCACCGAAATCAAACAACGTCAGGCGGTTATAATCTTCCACCACACGACGCCAGTGGAAATCGCTGCCGCTGCTGAAGATTACGCCGCCGTTGTCTTTAGCCGCGGTAAAGCTGCCAACAAACTCGCCGCCGCCGACTTCCAGGCCTTCATGCCAGCTTTTCAGCTTGATTTTGGCGCCTTCAAACAGTGGGCGTGTTTTACGCAGCTGATCAACCGAGGGAATCTCCCCGATCAGCTGATAGCCCGTTGGCTGCGCCAGACGCTGGCTAAAGTCAGCACTGTTCGGACGAGAGACATCAGGCATAAAGAACAGCTGCTCGCCGTTGTCATCATAGACCGCCATCGAATGGGACGGGTTGGCGATCAACGCCGCGTTATCCGCAATGAACTGATCGAAATTGCCGCGATTCAGCGTAATGGGCTGCTGAATTTCAGAGACTTTGCCGTCGGCATTACGCAGGAAAACCGGAATGGTATTGCCACTTTTGGTCGGATCCACGCCCGCTTTGCCAATCCACAGTTTGCCCTGGAAGTTGTGCCAGAACTGCGGTGGCATGGTATAGACGTTTTCCGGCGTCAAAATGGGTACATCCGCTGGCGGAATATCTTTTGGATTCACGTCTTTCAGGTTTAACGTGCCGGAGCCACTCTTCGCGGCATAGCTGGAGAACGTGCTGACGGAAACGGCGGCTACAATTGATGACACCGCTGTTTGCAATACTTCTCTTCTTTTCATTCGTTCAATCCCGTGGTCAATTTTACCCATTAGCAGGCGAGAAACAGTTTCCCAGAGGGGTTTACACCAATGACAGCCAACGCTGCTTAATGGTTGCGCCGTCGAACTTCAGCGCGGTGGCCTGAGTATTGGCGCTCATGGCATAGAAGAGCGCGTCATCGTGGGCCAGTTGATTCATTTTTTCGATAAAAGTCTGCTTGTCGTTCATCGCCACCAGGAAACCATCCTGCTGGTCGTTGATGATTTCCTGCGGGCCAGTCGGACAGTCGTAGGCAACCACCGGCAGTGACCAGGATTTTGCTTCCAGCAGCACCAGCGGCAAGCCTTCGTAGCGCGAGGTCATCAGCGCCATGTCGCTGTCGCGATAGTAATCATTGATATTGGACACCTTGCCGACAAAGTTCACGCTGTTGCTGATGCCCAGCATTTTCGCCTGCTGTTCCAGCGTCTGACGTAGCTCGCCATCACCGGCAATCACCAGTTTCCATTCCGGATTGGTGCTGACAAAGCCCTGCCAGACGTCGAGCAGCAGATCGAAGCCTTTCTGGTGATCCAGTCGGCCTACCGCCAGCGCCTGGCGATGACGCTGGGTGCGCTGATAGTTTTTATATACCACCGGATTAGGGATAGCGGTACTGCTGATATGCCAGTTGGAGAACACCTGATGATCTTTATCGGTCAGTACGATGACTTGATCGTAGTAGCGCAACATCAGGTATTTCAGGCACTGAATCGGCTTGCTGAATGATTTGATGGCGATATGTTCGCAGGCGTAGGTTTTAGCGCGTTTTTTCTTCAGTGACAGCATGCTCCACAGCGCAAACATCACGCTAAGGCGTCCCATGCTGATCAGGAAAATGGCATCAAAATCCTGCTGCTGAATACGCTGAACCGCCGCTTTGATCGGATTAGATTGTCCCTCAAAGCTCACGATCTCTTTAACCTGACTAAACGGATAAAAGGTCTTTCCGCTGCCTTCCAGAGAATAGATGGAAACCTGATGCGCTTCGCCAAGGCACTCTGACATGAAGTTACAGATATTTTCTGTGCCTGCGTAGGAATAAGCGTCTTTAATGACCAGCACGACTCTTTTCATCGTTACTCTGTCCACCTCAATTGCGTTCAAAAACAAAGAAGGCCGTTACCGGCCCACAAAAATTTACCGATGCTTCAACGTGAACAGTACGCCGTTAACCATATACCAGACGTAATAGTAATATACTTTTAACGGGTTGTTTTTATAGATAATTCTTAATAGTTCCAGATGCCATTTCGCGGCTTTATTTTTATTACGCGACAGGGAATCGCCCAGTTCGTAATAGTTCACGAGGATCTTTTCAATCACGCGTACCTGTTTGTAGCGGGTAAACAGCTCATACAAAAACAGGAAGTCTTCGTGACCTTTGCGCTGGAAGAAAATGCCCTGTGGCGGCCGGCGAAAGCAGACCGAAGAGAAACAGACGCGATACTGCTTCTTCACAAAGCTGTCCTGCTGCAGGTAAGGCTTTGACCAGGTAATATCGTGATCGGCGCTTTTGGTTTTGTAGTGATAATGCGAAATCACAAAGTCGTCACCGGCAGCGATGGCCGCCGTCTGCAGCGCCAGCTTATCTTTGTGCCACTCATCGTCGCTGTCGAGAAAGGCGATGATCTCTTCTGTCGCCGCACGCAGGCCAACGTTGCGGGTTTCTGCCGCGCCCATATTGACGTCGTTATCGAGAATGGTGATGCGCGCGTCCTGACAGTGTTCGCGCACGAAGGCCAGCGAATCATCGGTCGATTTATCATTCACCAGATAGATGTGCCAGTCCGGATAAGTTTGATCAATGACGGATTGTACCGCGCGCAGGATGGTCTGCCGCGCATTGTACATTGGGATGATAATGCCAACTGTACCAACGTGATTGTTCATCTGAGTACCTGAATTAAAAGAGTGCCAAAAAAATTGCTCCGTAAACGGAGCAATTGAAATCAGAAGAGGCGATACACCGCGGCTAAACTCCAGCCGGTGACCGACTGCGGCGAGAGAATGGTGTTGTATGCTAAGTAGTAGGTTGCCATGCCGCTGAGTAGCGCTACGTTGAGCGCAAGATTGCGTATTCGCATCATCAACAGGGCGAGCAGCAACGGTTCCGCATGCAGAAACAGGTTACCTACCCTGCCGCCCAGAATGGCGAAGTCGGAGAACACCATACGCACCGCCGCACCAATGGCGTAGGCGATCAACAGCAGATACGGCAGCCGATCTTCTTTCTGTATCGCGTTTTTACCCCAGTACACCACCATAAAAAACACAATGAAGGCGATGTTTTTCAGGTTAGCGAGGCTGATAACCGGTGAATTGTTATCAAAGGTCGTACCGACGTAACTGGTGGCACGGTCGCCCACCACCGGCACAATCCCCAGCGAATCAAGAAAGAGCTTTTTACCACCAATAAAGCCAAGTGGAATTGCCAGGAACACCATCAGCAACGGCCAATATTTACGCTGCGGCAGAAACAGAAACGGAATCACCATCACCAGCGCATAACCGGTGGAGTGAGACTGGGTGCTCAGCACCAGCATCACCGCTGACCAGATAAATTTGCGATTCACTGCCAGCAGAATGCTGGCGATAGCAAACGCGCTACAGAGTCCGAATCGAATCTGGTTCATGTCTTTGTTGATGAACAGGTGCGTTGAATAGAGGCACAATGAACAGAGAATCAACGGCGAATATTTTTTATAACACCAGGCATTCGTGCTGACGGCAACGATCGCCACGAACAGCAGAAAATAGTAACTCTCTTTAGTAAAGAGCGATAACAGGCCTGCTAATAAGGTAAAGAAATTCTCATAACGATAAATCTGGGCGACGGTTGAGAAATCACTGATATGCACCTGATTAGCAAGATCGTGAAAGAAGCCCAGATATTGCCAGTCATCGATACCGCTGCCAGGTCCGCGCATACCGGCAAAACAGATCAGCAACACGGTGAAAATAAAAAACAGGTAGTTCACCATGGAGCGCGTTTTTACTTCCCGAAGCTGGTTTATTGCTGCCAGTTCAAACACACAAAAAACTAAAATCGTGTAGCTAATAATCCAATAAATCGCCATTCACTTTCCCACCGGATGGTTACCCGTTATAACTGATGCTGCCACAACGATACGGTCGCCCGTTAGCCGGGTTCGCTTCCCGTCTCGTCGAACGGCAACACCAACTATGTTGGCTATATATTTTTAGCGATAACCTTATTTCCCGGCAAAACGCCCTTTAACCTTATCTTTCAGGCGATTGATAAAATAGGTACGGTTATCTTTATTCGTTAAGAAGAAATAGCGAGCAAAACTGACGCTGGCGAGCAGCGACTTGCCATCCATTTTGTATCTCAACGGTAATTTATAGGCTTTATACGTATGAATATCGCGCTGTGTCAGGTGTGGCTTCATGCTGTCCAGCCAGAAATGAGAATACTTAACGGATTCTCCTTTGTGTTTGGAGCCAAAGGTGGTGATGAGATGATAGTTAGTCAGCGGCTGGTCAATCATGAAAAATTCAAAGCCAAGGCGATCGGCACGAATGCAGAAATCATAATCCTGATGGCGCACATAGCGCGTATCAAACTTAATCTCAGCGGCGTATTCGCGTTTCAGCACGATGGTGCTGGTCTGGATAAAGCCGTAACAGCCAAACAGATACTCTGCCACGGTTTCGCCTTTGGCCACCGGCTGCATCGGCATCACCTTAAGAAAGCTGCCGTCCTGGATAATGTTCACCTGGCTAAAAATCACGTAGCGACTTTTGCCCTGCGCTTCCAGTTCTTCGATTTTCTTTGCCGCAATCATCAGTTTGTCAGCGCGCCACTCGTCGTCTGCGTCGAGAAAGCTAATGAAATCACCGGTGGCTAAATCGATGCCTTTGTTACGCGCACCTGCACCGTTGAGTTTCTCCTGGGATAACACCAGGTTGATGTTCAGGTCACGATAACGTTCGCCCTGCACCACTGCCGCCAGCGCTTCAGCATCATTCGATTTGTCATCAATGATGATGACTTCAAAGTTGCGGTAGGTTTGCGCCGCCACGCAGTCAAGCGTGGTAATAATCGATTCAGAGGCGTTGTACGCCGGGATTACGATTGAAAAGCGGATATCCTTCATTGCCTGGCACCTTTTTAACGTCAAAATAAAAGGGTTACATAACGCACGTGCAAAAACAGAGGGAACCTGCCCGCCAGCGGCAGAAAAGGTTCCCTGTGCAGTTTTTAGCTTTTAGCGTTTTTGTAGCTGTAATCGTAATAGTCGTAACCATGGCCGTAAGCGTTAGACGCTTTACGCACCACTGCGTTAAGAATCACACCTTTAATTTCAATGCCATTCTGTGCAAAGCGCTTGTAGCTGACATCCAGCTCTTTAGTGGTGTTGCCTTCAAAACGCGCCACCATCAGCGAGGTACCGGCCAGCTTACCGATAATTGACGCATCGGTTACCGCGAGGATTGGTGGCGTATCGATCAGCACCAGATCGTAGTTCTCGCTCGCCCATTCCAGCAGTTCCTGCATACGACGATGCATTAACAGCTCTGATGGGTTTGGTGGAACCTGACCGCGTGGCAGGAAGTCAAAACCGTATTCGCCGCGCTGAATCAACGCAGGGGTAAACGGTGTCTGGCCAGAAAGCACGCTGGACAGGCCCTGCTTGTTCTCTGCGCCCAACAGTTCGTGGGTATAACCACGACGCATATCGCCATCGATAAACAACACTTTCTGTCCCGCTTTAGCAATCAGCGCCGCCAGGTTAGAACAGATAAAGGTTTTACCGATGCCCGGGCTAGCGCCGGTGATCATCAGGATGTTGTTCTTCGCTTCCATCATCGCAAAGTGCAGGCTGGTACGCAGGCTACGAATTGATTCGATGGTCAGGTCAGTCGGGTTACCCAGCGCCAACAGCGTGTTGTGCGGATCGGCTTTAACTTTGCTGCCACCGCGCGCCAGCGCTTCAGTATCTTTCTTACGCTGCCATTCGGAGAGCGGTACGCTGGCATAGACGTTCATGCCCAGCTCTTCCAGCTGCTCAGGGTTTTCAATGCCGTGATGGAACATCGCTTTCAACAGCACCAGGCCAACGGAAAGCACCAGACCGGCCAGCAGGCTGGCAAGAATGATCAGCGATTTCTTCGGCGCAATAGGCATTCCCGCCGTTTCTGCGCTGTCGATGATACGCACATCACCCACGGTTGAGGCTTTGCTGATGTTCAGCTCTTGCTGACGATTCAGTAACTGAACGTAGATTTCCTGTTCAGACTGCGCGTCACGCGTCAGGCGTAAAATTTCCTGCTGCGTTTTTGGCATCTGCGAAATACGTGTATTCAGCTTCTTCTGCTCATCAACCAGCGTCTGACGTTTTTCCAGCAGCGCACGGTAGGTTGGGTGATCTTTGGTATAGAGCTGTGAAACTTCAGCTTCACGGAAGGTCAGTTCATTCAGCTGCGTCTGCACGCTCACGGAAGAGTCCAGCGCCGCTTTCGCTTCCAGTGACATATCAACCGAGTCATTCTGACGGCGATACTGATTCAGCTTGTCTTCTGCTGCGTCCAGTTTGGCACGAACGGCCGGCACCTGAACCTGCAGGAACTCAAGGCTCTTCTGCGCTTCTTCTGATTTACGCTGTACGTTCTGCAGCAGATAGTTTTCAACGATACTCTGCAGTACGTTACTGATTAATACCGGGTCTTCACCGGTGTAGCTCAGTCCCAGCACGCCAGTGTCTTTACCTTTATCGGCTACAGACAGGTTGCTGGTGATCATTTTAATCGCCTGCAGGTTAGTCAGCTTGGTCACCTTGAAGCTGGTGCCCTCTTCCGCTTTGATATCGCTGACCAGCATGGTGACATCACCGTGCTGCTCCAGCTGGCCAACTTTACCTTTGAACAGTTCATCACCGTTGAAAGAGACGCTGTAGCTGTCCGGGCCTTCTACTTCTACTTTCACTGCACGCGGTTCAAAGCTGCGTGGCAGATCGAAACGAGAAATCGCGATCTGTGCAGGTTTGTTACCCATCAGTCGTGCCAGGCCTTTGCCAATCACCGGCAGATATTCCTGCTCGATCATGGTATCCAGACCTAAATCTTTGACCGTTTTACCAATCACCATACGTGAGTTGATAATTTCCACTTCGGTTGCGGAGAGCGGCTGTGAATCAGGCAGCATTGACTGCAGGTCGTTCAGTACGGTATTGGCGTTTTTGCTTTCTACCTGTACCAGCGCATCGGCATTATAGATTGGCGTTGCGAACAGGCTGTAAAGGGTACCCATCAGCATAAAGAAAGCCGTAACGGCCACTATTACCCAGCGATGGTCAATCAGTTGTCCCACAAGGTGCGCCAGATCTAATCCACCCGATTCCTCTTTCGGCGCACTCAAAACCTTATTTTTTGTTTTCATGGATAATCTCAGCTATCGGCTTAATACGTTCACCCATTTCTGGGTAGCGTTGTCCAGTAATTCATAGACCGCAACAAAAGCCTCCCGGCTTTTGCGAAAGGGATCGGCGATTTCTCGCTGGTTGAGCCAGTGCCCCATCAGCATCGTCTTGCCACGTGCGGCCGGATCGATCCGATTCACCTGTTCAATCTGATCTTTTTCCATTACCAGGATGAGATCGAACTGGCGGCACAGACTCGAGGTCAGCTGCTGCGCTTCATGGCCTGCCAGCGACAGGCCATTTTCTTCAGCAACATCGGAGGCGGTGGCGTCAGCGGCATGACCTTTCAGCGCGCTGAGGCCCGCTGAAACGATCTTTTTATCCGGTAACGCCCGCTTTAACAGCCGTTCAGCAGTCGGTGAACGGCAGATGTTGCCAACGCAAACTACGAGGACAGAGTTAATCATCGTTACAACCCGCTTATCAGTAGGTGCGGATACGACTGATGCTCGACGTAATGTCATCAACGCCAGAGATGGTCGGCAGAAGCTGCGAAATCACGCGGTTCCAACGAGTCAGAGGTGTTGAGGTAACATAAACGATGTCATACGGCTCCAGCTGGAACTCGGTGCCCATGACCATCGCGGCGGCATCTTTGGTATTCAACTGATAGATGTTGGCGATTTTGGTGCGGTTGCTGCCTTTAATCGGACGGATAACAAATACGCCGGTGGCGTCAGCTAAGGTCTGATCGATGCCCTGCGCGCTACCAAGTGCTTCTGCCAGCGTCATGCCGCTGCGATCCATCTTCAGGGTGGTCTGCTGCTTCACTTCACCCATGACGAAGATTTTCAGGTCATCGTTACGTGGAACAAACAGAATGTCGCCGTTATAGAGCAGGTGGTTCTGGCTCAGATCACCATTTTGCATCAGCGCCTGCAGCGAAATACGCTGCTCCTGACCGTTATGGGTCAGAATCACGTTACGCCAGTCAGCATCAGCGGCCAGGCCGCCAGCGGCGTTAACGGCGTCCAGAACGGTCAACGGCACGTTAGTGATCGGTTGCTGACCAGAGGTGGTCACGGAACCGGTCACGTAGGCTTTCTGCGAACGGAACGACGCCAGGCTGACATCAACCTGTGGGCTTTCGATGAACTGGGCCAGGCGACGGGCGATTTCTGTACGCACGTCGGTCACGGTACGACCCATCACGCGAACTTTGCCGATGTAAGGATAGAAAATAGTGCCGTCAGCGTGTACCCAGTTGCCGGTGTCGCTGGCGCTACGATACTGACCTGCTGGCGTGGTTAACTCTGGGTGATCCCAGACGGTAACGTTGATCACGTCGCCCACACCAATGCGATATTCGTAGTTCTGAAGTTCCAGCTGCAGGCCGGGATTGTTTTGCGCAACCACTGGACGTGGACGCATAGATTCCACCAGACGCGGTGTCATCGGAAAGACGTTAACGTATTTATCAATATCGAAGTTGCTGTCTTGCTGCTGTATGACATCTTTACCACTGGTTGAAAGGTGCTGACCTGGTTCGATTGTGCACCCTGACAAAAAAGTGGCGGATACCAAAAGAGGTATCAATTTAGTTTTGATTGTAATCATCTAGAATCATCGCTATCAGTAATTTGATTGATAGTGGCGAGAACGCCGCTGTGTTAGCGTCAAATGAGTATGCTTATCCACTCATACCCTGAAAAAGTGGGTCATTATCATTCGCTCCCTGGCTTTTTTACATTGTCGTCACGGAAAATGCCGACACTATAAGAGCACATTATTTTTAGTTTGTGAGAAAATAATGTCTTTTCGGTATTCCGAGAACTCCAGCTCCTGCCAAAGACATTCCCAACACGGCTTACGTCTGCCACCTTCGCGTGCATTAAGGCGTTGTAAACAACGCCTTTCCGTTGCGTTTAATACGCGCCGTCTCGCTTAAGAACCACACCGACCGTTTTGAACAGGATGGCGATGTCATTCCATAAGGACCAGTTCTTCACATACCATGAATCGAAGTAGACGCGGGTTTCGTAATCAACATCATTACGGCCGCTTACCTGCCACAGGCCGGTCATACCCGGTTTGGCCATGTAGTAGTAATCGACATCACCCGCATAACGACTCAGCTCATCTTCAATCACCGGACGCGGACCCACCAGGCTCATTTCGCCACGCACCACGTTCCACAGTTGCGGCAATTCATCGAGGCTGGTTTTGCGAATAAAGTGACCGACTTTAGTGATACGCGGATCGTTTTTCAGTTTGAAGTCTTTATCCCATTCGGCGCGGGCGACCGGATCGGTGCGCAGCACCTCTTCCAGCACCTCTTTCGAGTTCACCACCATCGAGCGGAACTTAAGACACTTAAACTTACGACCATTGAGACCAACGCGTTCGTGACCGTAGATTGGTGCGCCGCCATCGCGAGAAACCAGGAAAATCAGTACGGCGAGCGCAGGCATCAGCATGGTCATGATCGCCAGCGCACCAACGATATCGAAAACGCGCTTAACGAAACGCGAGGTGCGTTTTGCCAGGTTGTTGTTCACACGCAGAATCATCACTTCATGGCTAAAGATATAAGCCATGTCTGTGCCGTAAAGCGGTACGCCGCGCAGCGAAGGAATCACCGATACTGAACGACAGTTATGTTTGGCCAGCGTCTTCAGCCAGATATCACTGTACTGACTCTGCTCATATTCAACCGCAACGATAAACTGCGTTTCGCCATTAACACGCTGCCACAATGCATCTTCATTCTTCAGAATTGGCGCGCCGCACAGCATGGTCTCTTCAGACGATTCGTCAACATCGTAGAAAGCGATAACGTTGAAGCCCATCACCTCTTCGCTTTGCAGCGCGAGGAAAGCTTCGCGGGCGTTTTTGCCGCTGCCAATAATGATGGTGTCTTTCTTCCACAGCTTGTAATGGTTAAGCACGCGTTTGGTAATGGCGCGGCCCAGTGGCAGCATAATCAGCACCAGCAGCCAGGTGACTAACCAGACGTAGCGAGACATTTCCCATTTTGACAGAGCGGAAATCGACAGGTCGATGATGGCAAAAATAAAGACCGTACGTAATATTTCCTTGAGCTCGAACCAGAACGGCTTGCGGTAGGTGAAATGACGCAGGCGGACCCAGAACCAACCAATACAAATCACTGACAGACAGATGTGAGTCAGAATTTTCAGATTCAAATCTTTTTCGCTAATATTTGCCAGAGGATCGACCGGCAGCATATTTATTAACGACAACGCGATGAATAACGCTGCGTTAAAACAAATTAAATCTGAAAACGCCAACAACAATTTAGTAAATAAGCTTTTAAAAGTAATTTCATTATCGCGCATGTTTGACTCTTTTATTTTATTATCCCTGAAGCCCAGGACGTTTCTTAACATGATTATTCGCTTGACTGTTGACTCACGAATAAGCAATCAATCGATTCCGGGTTCACAGCAACGTTCATCAATGTCCGGCAAGATAGTGGTTGGTGACGCTTTATTAAGGCTAAACGGTGATTAATTCCTGCTAAATCAACAACAAACGATTTAAGGAACGCTACCGCCCCTGGCTTGTTGCTGCCACACTGCATGGTAAATCCCGTTTTCATCTTGTCGCTGCTGGTGCTGCTCTGCCTGATGTGTAGTGGTTCAAACGTGGCTAACGTCACAATTCGTGAGATTAAGTGTGGTTTGAACACGGTTATGGCAACACAGGCACAGACATTTCCTTACTGGTTGCTATACTAGTTATTACTGGCCTGTTTACAAGTAGGGCCCGTACTCCCTGCACTATTTTAGGAAAAAGACTACCACCCATTAGTACGGTCACCTTGCCAGCCCCCCAGAAATTTCTCTTAAGTTTCGGACTATTCGCCTTTGCATTTAACGCAAATTCTGGCGCCTCATTAAATCCTGTCAAAACTGCTGACATCTTAAATGCGCGCGGTAGAATGCTAAAGAATGATCGTTAAATTCAAAAGCAGTTAATTCTGAATAGTGATAATTGTTTTATCAGAATAGTCTCTCTCCATAATCTCTCCTTAGTTGAGGGAGGTTTGTTTACGGGCTAATAATTCACTATCATCGGATAAAGCAGAATTCTATTATTAAGGTGTTATGAACATGATTGAGTGGATCGCCGATCCTGGCATCTGGGCCGGTTTAGTCACGCTAATCGTTCTGGAACTGGTGTTAGGGATTGATAACCTCATTTTTATTGCGATCCTCGCAGAGAAGCTGCCTCCCGCACAACGAGACAAGGCTCGAATAATCGGCCTTTTACTCGCGCTGGTGACCCGGTTGGGCCTGCTGGCATCGCTCTCCTGGCTGGTTACACTAACAGAGCCGTTTTTCAGCCTGTTCCATCACGATTTTAGCGCCCGCGATCTCATTATGCTGTGCGGCGGTATCTTCCTGTTATTTAAGGCAACCATGGAGCTCAACGAGCGCCTTGAGGGCAAAGATGAGCAGGAGAACGGCCAAAAGCGCGTCGCTAAATTCTGGCCGGTAGTGGCGCAAATTGTGGTGCTGGATGCCATTTTCTCACTCGATTCCGTGATCACCGCCGTGGGCATGGTGGAAGAACTTTCAGTGATGATGGCGGCCGTCACCGTGGCCATTTTGCTGATGTTACTCGCCAGCAAACCATTAACGCGTTTTGTTAATGGACACCCCACTATTGTCATACTGTGCCTGAGCTTTTTATTAATGATTGGATTTAGCCTGGTGGCAGAAGGCTTCGGCTTTCACATTCCCAAGGGCTACCTCTATGCGGCGATCGGCTTCTCGATTGTCATTGAAGGTCTCAACCAGCTGGCACAGTTTAATCGCCGACGCTTTCTCACCGCCGGTCAGCCGCTGCGAAAACGTACCACCGATGCCGTAATGCGGCTGCTGCGTGGTTATCACGAGCAGGCCGAGCTAAATGCTGAGAATTCGCCGCTAGGTGGCAATGAGGCGCAGGCGATTTTTAATCAGCAGGAACGTGAGATGATCGCGCGCATGTTGGGCATGGGTCAGCGCACCATCAGCAGTATCATGACGTCGCGGCACGATGTAGAAAGTATCGATTTGCAGGCGGATCCGGCACATATCATGGCACAGCTGGATCGTAATCAGCACACGCGTCTGCTCATCACCGATGGCGAGCCGGAGCCGCTGGGCGTAGTGCACGTCATCGACCTGCTGCACCAGGCGCTGCATGAAAGTTCACTGGATTTGCGTGCGCTGATTCGCCAGCCGTTGGTCTTCCCGGAGCGTCTGCCGCTGCTACAGGCGCTGGAACAGTTCCGCAATGCGCGCACCCATTTTGCATTTGTTGTTGATGAGTTTGGCTCGGTTGAAGGCGTGGTTACGCTCAGCGACGTGATGGAAACCATCGCTGGCAGCCTGCCCAATGAGAGCGATGAACCTGACAGCGTCGATGCGCGTCACGATATTATTAAAAGCGACGACGGCGGCTGGATTGCCAATGGCCATATGCCGCTCGATGATTTGGTGATGTTTGTGCCGCTGGATCTGGATGAAAAGCGCGAGTATCACACTATTGCCGGCTTGCTCATGGAGAATTTGCAGCGGATACCGCAGGAAGGCGAGGAAGTTAAGGTGGGCGACTATCTATTCCGCACCTTACAGGTCGAGAATCATCGGGTACAAAAAGTGGCCATTCAACCACATCTTCTTACTGAATCAGACTAGCCGGTATGATAATAAACGGGCCGGAAATTTCCGGCCCGCAAAATTATCGCTGGAGCTGTTTCTTTAGCTGCTGCGCTTTTTCATTACTCTGATTGCGATCTATCCACTGATTCAGGCGGCTTTTCGCTGCGTCCTCAACCTGTCTGCGCAACAGCTGATCCACCGGCAGGGAATATTGCAGACTCTGCCAGTTGCCGTAAATACGCAGCGGGATCGCCGATTCGGCCAGCGCAGCAATCAGGCGATCGTCGCCTTTCCAGCCACCGTTAATCTTCACCGCCAGCTGCATATCCAGCGCTTCGGTTGGCATCGTCACGGTGCCTGCACCGGTGAGCGACAGCTTTTGCGCCTCGCCATTGAGCTGGCTTAGCGTAATCACGCCTTTATTCAACATCATCTTGCCGGAAAGCTGCTGGATGGTGCCGTCGGGCGACGCCTCATCGGCACTCAGACGATCGCTGCTGCGCGATATCGCACGTTGCACCATCTGAGGAATATTGAGCGTTGCGACCTGCAGATTTTGCACATTTGCCTGCGCACTGCCCTGCCAGCTATTTTTCGCCGCCATCATATCCAGATCGGTGCCAGCCAGCTCACCGTTCAGCGTCAGCGTGCCATCCAGCGCCTGCGGCAACCGGAAGGCACGCAGCAGCGGCTTGATCGCCACCGTTTGCAGCTGCGGCTGCAGCGCAATTTTCGCCACCGGCTGGCGCACATCTACCGCACCCGGCAGAGAGAAGCGCCCTGCCCCCACCTGGCCACTAAAGGTATTCAGGCTAATCTCGCCCGCCCGATTTTCTGCATCCAGCAGCACCGAATGCAGGTCGAGACCGCGCCAGCGCACCGCATCCAGCTTGAGATTAAGCAGCATGTGCATGCCTGTCAGCGGTGAACTGGCCCCGCTCCAGGATTTCTCTACCGCAATCACCGGCGGCCGGTTAGCTGCCGCGAGCTGCGCCGCCTGCGCCTGCTGTGACACACCGTCAATGTTGATGCCAAACAGCTTGTCCAGATCGAGCGTCGTCGCGTGTAACGCCACTTTCAGATCGGGCTGTATACCCCATTTCCCGCTGATTTCGCCGTTGAGCTGGCTGTCGTTCAGTGAGGCGACGATCTGCTGCAGTGAGAATTGCTGATTTTCTGCCTGCCAGCTGGCCATCATGCTCGCATCGCCTTTGATGCCATCAGCCGGAATGCCCGCGCCGCTTAACTGCCATTGCAACGTATCAACGTTGCCGGACAGGCGGTGCGGATAGTCGGCGATTTTCATGTGGCCTTTTAGCGCCAGTTGCAGAGTGCGCTGATCGCGGCTCACCGAGGTGGCAACATCCAGCGCCGCCGACTGGCGACGATCCTGAGTCATATCGAGGTTAAGATTACGAAAATTGATCTCTTCGCCGCCCGGCTGCTGCCAAATCAGCAGGCTGTCCACAATGCGCAAATGGCCAATATCATATTGCCAGCCGCTGGCGGGCTCGGCGGGCGTTGAGTCAGCCGGACCAATCGGGGCGTTTTGCGGACGCTGCCTTTCGCTGTCCGGCGTGGCACGGATCACGGCGTTTTTCAGCATCACCTGTTTCACGCTGAGCTGATGAGAGAACAGAGGTATCAGGCTGACGTCGAGACGCATATTTTCCGCGCTGACCATTGGCTGCGCAGCGCCCGGCGCGGTCAGCGACATGCGACCCGCCAGAATGCTGAGCTGCGGCCAGACGTGCCAGCGCAGATCGCCATCCAGCTTCAGCTGATAGCCACTGCGTTGTTGCACCTGTTTAACCATGTAACCGCGGAAGTCATTGGGATTGACCAGCAGTACCAGCGCGGTCATGCCCGCCACTATCACCACTAGCAAAATGGCCAGCGTGGTTATCAATCTTCTCATCAAAACCGTCTTTACCTCTGCTTAATCTTTGTCGATACGACTGGCATCCGCGCCCTGCTGGCCTTTGTATTTGGCATCTTCACGGCGGTTGTACGGACGCGCTGCCGGGCCGGAGAGCGGTTCAAAACTCAGTGCGCCAATCAGCATGCCCGGACGCAGCGCTAACGGCAGTTTACCGGAGTTAAAAAATTCCAGCACGATGCGTCCCTGCCAGCCAGGATCGATACGATGCGCCGTCACGTGCACCATTAATCCCAGTCGCGCCAGTGAGGAGCGGCCATCGAGCCAGCCAACCAGATCGTCCGGAATGGTCACGGACTCAAAGGTCACCGCCAGCGCCAGTTCGCCCGGATGCAGATAGAACGCTTCGCCTTCCGGCAGCACGATCTCATCGCTCATTACCCGATCGAGTGCGGCGCTGACTTCCTGTTTAGGACCACTTAGATCGATGAACGCAGCGGTGTGGCCACGAAAGGTGCGAAACTGATTGCCAAGGCGCACATCCACCGTCGCGCCGTTAATGCGCTCAACCGGCGGCCGTGGCGTAATCTCCAGCTTACCGCTGTCCAGCCAGGCTTCAATGTCGCGGTCGCATAATCTCATCGCCTTACTCCAGGAATCTAATAGTGTAGTTAATGCTGGCACGATGCTGGCGTTGTTTGCCAGCACCTCGCCGTTTACTCAAAGAATTGATGGATCTTTGCTTTCAGAATATCGATAGCGATGCGATTTTTCCCGCCGCGCGGCACGATAATGTCGGCATATTGCTTTGACGGATCGATAAACTGCAAAAACATCGGCCGAACCGTTTTCTGATACTGCGCCATTACCGAATCCATTGAGCGACCGCGTTCGTTAACGTCACGCTTCATACGACGCATCAGGCAGATATCCAGCGGCGTATCGACAAAAATCGAGAAATTCATCTCGTTGCGCAGGCGGGCATCGGTGAGCAACAGAATGCCTTCCAGAATGATCACTTTTTTCGGCTTCAGCTGGATAGTTTCCGCGGTGCGCGTATGTTCAACGTAGCTGTAAACTGGCAGATCGATGGTCTCGCCTGATTTCAGCATTTGCAGATGTTGCAGCAGCAGATCGTGATCCATCGCGCTGGGATGGTCGTAGTTGGTTTTAACCCTTTCTTCCATGGTGAGATGGCTTTGGTCTTTGTAGTAGCAATCTTCGGGGATCACACCGATATGCTCATCGCCAACCTGATCGCGAATTTCACGATAAAGCGTACTGGCGATTAAACTTTTACCTGATGCGGAGGCGCCTGCGATACCCACAATGACGCACTGGTGAGACTTGTCAGTCATAAATTAAAGACCTGATTACAGTATGACAAACCGGTAAGCGACGCAGAATTATACAGCGCTCACGATAGGTCAGGAGATGAGAGGGTTATTTCGCGGCAATTATAGGGATTTCACCCTGTTGATGCCAGAAAAAGCGGCATCAGGTTTTTCAGAATATATCCTTTGGCGGGCTCGCTGTTTCACCGATAAACTGCATGCGACAAGATTCAGCGCCAGCCAATGCGGGTGCGGCAATCTATCATAACAACAATAAAGGTAAGATATGTCCTGGAAAACCCTCACTTATTTTGGTGACAGCATGTTGCTGATCCCCACAGCAATCATTATCGCCCTGGTCTTACCGTGGAAAAGCAGCAATCGGCACACGGTCTGGTACTGGATTTTCGCCTTCTGCCTCGCCGGATTTGTGGTCTCGGTGTCGAAAGTGCTGTTCCTTGGCTTTGGTATCGGCAGCGCCCGTTTCAATTTTACCGGCTTCAGCGGCCATAGCGCCATGTCCGCCACCCTGTGGCCGGTGATGCTGTGGCTGGTTTCCGGGCGCGCGACGCAACCCTGGCGCCGGTGCGCTATTGCCATTGGCTACCTGATTCCGCTAATGGTCGGCCTTTCACGCCTGGTGATTCATGCCCATTCCAAAAGCGAAGTGGTACTGGGCCTGCTGCTGGGCTTCTCCATCAGCACGACGTTTTTGCTCAGCCAGCGCCATACGCAGCTCAAAGGCTTTAGCCTCGGACAGATGTCAGCGGCATTGCTGCTGCCGTTGCTGCTGTTAGGGCACGGCCGCATTGCGACCACGCAGCAGTTTCTGGCGCATTTGTCCGCCGATCTGGCCGGTATCGACAGGCCATGGACGCGTGCTGATCTGCTGAAACTGCGCCAGTAATTGTCTGGCTGAAGGGTTCAATTGACCGAATAGAGGGCATTTGTGAATTCGGCCACGACAACGATTTTCAATATGCTAGCATGATCTGATAATCATCAAACAGGGCGCATCTCGTCCGGCTGCCGGGCGCCTTTCCCCTGCCCTGGCGAGCGATCCCTCGCCTTAATGTCAGGTGCGTGCACATCTCATGATCACAGATCGGTTTGGCTTCGGACACACCGCCACCCAGCGTTTCAGCACGGCTGCCGCACTCGGCGGCATCTGCTTTTTGCTGGCGCTTTTTTGTCTGCAGCTGATCGCAGTTAGCGGGGCGATCCCCCCACTGTGGTTACCCACTGCGCTGATGACCGTCATCGCTTTCCGTCTTAATTGGGCGGATGCGGCGTTAACGCTGCTGTTTTGCTTTATCTCGGTGATGCTCGCCAATACGCTGATGACCGGCCTCGCGTGGATTAATGTGGCTTATGCGCTGGTCAATCTTCTGCAGGCAGCGCTGGGCGGCATGCTGCTGCGTCTGTTGCTAAACCGCCGGGCCCCGCTGGAAACGCTGTATGACTGGTGCAAGCTGCTGCTGGCAGCGGGCATTATCACGCCGTTCCTTGGCGGCTTTCTGGCGCTGTGGTTACTGGGCGGCAACGGCTCCTTTTTTGCCACCTGGGTTATCGCTGAAATCATCGGCATGCTGGCGATAGCACCGGTGTGTCTGCTGTGGCAGCCGCGCATGCTGCGACAACAAGTCAGCAGGCGCCAGCTGTTTGAAACGCTGCTGTGCATTGTGGTGTCACTCAGCGCCTGCTACGTGGCGCTGCGTTTTCTTCCCTGGCCGTTCACCTTCATTATCGTGATCCTCTTTACCTGCGCCGTGCGCTTGCCACGCTTTGCTGCTTTTGTGGTCTTTCTGGTCAACGCCGCGATGATTTCGGTGCTGTTGAGCCTGCAACTGGTGGTGCTGCATATCGATGCCGTCTGGCTAAGCCATACCGCGCTCTGGCTGCCATTTCTGCTAATCCTGTTGCCAAGCCATATGATGTCGCTGGTGATGCACTCCTTCCGCGCGGAAAAAGCACATATCAGCGAAAGCGAACTGCGATTCCGTCACGCCATGGAATATTCCACGATTGGCATGGCGATGGTCTCACCTGAAGGGCGCTGGCTGAGCGTCAACGACGCGCTCTGCCAGCTTCTTGGTTACCCACAGGCCGAACTGATGCAGATGACCTTTCAGCAGCTAACCCACCCGGACGACATCAGCAGCAATGTTGCTGCCATGCAGAGGATCCTCGCGGGTGAAGGCGACAGTTATCTGATGGAAAAACGCTATATTCGGCGGGATGGCGAAACGGTCTGGGCCAACCTCTCCTCGTCGCTGGTGAGGAATAACAAAGGCGAACCGCTCTATTTTATCTCTCAGCTGCAGGATATTACCGAGCTAAAGCGCACTGAAGAGACCAATCGCTGCCTGATGGAGCGCGTGACCCAGGCGAACGCCGCGCTGTTTGCAGAGAAAGAGCGCATGCACATTACGCTCGATTCCATCGGTGAAGCGGTGATCAGCACCAATGAGGAGATGCTGGTCACCTTTATGAATCCGGTGGCGGAACGCATGAGCGGCTGGTCGCAAGAGGAGGCGGCGGGCAAGGCGCTGAGCGATATTCTGCACATTACCCGCGGCGTCAACGGCGCACGGATAGAAAACCTGCTGCTGTGCGCGCTGCCCGCCGACAAAACTGCGACTGAGGTGGATGAAGAGCTGGTGCTACATAGCGCGCATCATGAACAGTTTGATATTCAGTACAGCCTTACCCCGCTGAAAACCGAAGAGGGCCGCCATATCGGCACGGTGATGGTGATTCGCGACGTCAGCGAGTCACGCGAAACGCTGCGTCAGTTAACCTACAGCGCCTCTCACGATATTTTGACCCGCCTGCCCAATCGCGCCAGCTTTGAACAGCAGCTGCGACAGCTGTTGCAAAATATCAGCGGCAGTCAGCAGCACGTGCTGGTATTTATCGATCTTGACCGCTTCAAAGCGGTAAACGATACCGCCGGACACGCCGCAGGCGATGCGCTGCTGTGTGAGCTATCAACGCTGATGCTGCATCATCTGCACGGCAATGACGTGATTGCCCGACTCGGCGGTGATGAGTTTGGCGTGCTGCTGCCGGACTGTACGCTGCGCAGCGCCAGCGATTTGATTCAGCGGCTGATTAACGCGGTCAATCATTACGCCTTTCAGTGGCAAGGTAACATTTATCAGGTGGGTGCCAGCGCGGGCATGACGCAAATCGACGCCACAAACTGCCAGAGCAGTGACGTGATGTCACAGGCGGATGCCGCCTGTTATCACGCCAAGCACAATGGTCGCGGCCAGCTGCAGGTTTATCAGCATCATCACGCCAGCATTGTCGCCCGACCGGCGTCAGCGCTGACCGCCGCCGAGGTAGAAAAAATGCCGATACGGCTGCTGAGCTGGGCGGTGACGCCACCGGGCAAAACGCAATCGGTGAGTTTTTATCTGCTGGAGGTAGAACGGCTGGCCGATGCCAGCTGGCCGCTGGATGAAAACAGCTGGCAGAACGCCCTGCAGGAAACCGCCCTGCAGCTCGCCTTCGATCGCAACCTGATGCGCCACTTTTTTGCTCACTATGCGCAGCCGCTGGCCAGCAAAGCCATCACGCTGGCGCTGCCCTTTACAGCGGCTGCGCTGCGTGACGAGGCGTTCGTTACCGAGTTACTTGCGCTGCTGCACGCCAGCCCGTTACCGCCCGCACAACTGATCGTGGTGATTGAAACAGCGGCACTGCTTGCCGACAGCAGCCGCCTGCCGCAGACGATAGCCCAGTTAAAACACAGCGGGTGTCGCATCATGCTGCAAAATTTTGGCCGCCACCTCGACGCCTTTAATCAATTTCACGGCGCAGCCATCGACTACATCATGATGTCACCCGATCTGGTGGCCACGGTTCACGCCAGCTTAATGGATGAAATGTTAGTCTCTATTATTCACGGCCAGGCAGAAAAGCGACAAATCATCACGCTGGCTGGCCCGGTAGAATTACCCGCTGCGCTGACCACGCTGAACACTATTGGCATTAATGGCGTATGGGGAAATGCGATTGGCGAGCGGCAACCGGTGCATCATTTAGTGCAAAATAGCTATTTCGCGATTAAGTAAAATATCGCGAAAATAACCGCTTACCGGCTATTTAATTGTGCGATAAGCGGAATATTCCTGGGAGCAGCAAATGAATAGTTAAGCCGGGCTTATCGGGTGACGGCATACGGCGGCAACCGGTGAAGAAAGCATCAAAACAATTAAGCAGTTATTTATTTTCATACTGCTATGATGCCTTTCCGCATATGCCAAAGGATATAGCAAACATGCACCTGATCGACCTCGGCCTGCGTGAGGTTTTGCTCTATGCATTTGCCTTTACGTTATTTATTCGCTTTACGCTTATCACTATCGGATGTTGTGGTATCTGGTCCGGCACCTCTATTATTGCCGCGGCACAGGGCGAACTTTATTATTATATTTTCGGCCTGGTCATCATTGGGTTAAGTATTGGTTTGCTGCTATTTAAACTGGATAGCTGGCGTGAAAAAGATCGGCGCAAACGGGTACCAGCCCGTGCTTATTCTGACCAGCACGACAAATCGCTTTTATAATTATCCGCGACATTGCCAACGCCGCCAGGCTGGGGTAAAGTCGCCCCCTTTTTTTCTGGAAGGGGAATGGGATGGCAATCGGCTTCGATTATGGAACAGCGAACTGTTCTGTCGCGGTAATGGAACAGGATCAGGCGCGTCTGTTGACGCTGGAAAACAACTCCCCTTACCTGCCTTCTATGCTCTGCGCGCCCACGCGCGAAGCGATCAGTGAATGGCTCTATCGCCACCATCAGGTCCCCACACCCGATACGGAAACCACTGCGTTGCTGCGTCGCGCGGTGCGTTTTAATCAGGAAGAAGACATTGAGGTCAATGCTGACAGCGTGCAGTTTGGCCTCGCTTCGCTGGCGCATTATATGGCGGACCCGGAAGATGTCTGGTTTGTGAAATCGCCCAAATCCTTCCTGGGTGCCAGCGGCCTCAAGCCGCAGCAGATTGCGCTGTTTGAAGATCTGGTCTGCGCCACCATGCTGCATATCCGCCAGCTGGCTGAAAACGAATTGCAGCAGGAAGTGCGCCAGGCGGTGATTGGCCGACCGGTTAACTTTCAGGGATTAGGCGGCGACGACGCAAACCAACAGGCAGAGGGGATTCTGCAACGCGCGGCAACCCGTGCCGGCTTCAGCGACGTTCTGTTCCAGTTTGAGCCGGTTGCCGCCGGTCTTGATTTTGAAGCGACGCTGCAACGTGAAACGCGGGTGCTGGTGGTGGATATCGGCGGGGGTACCACCGACTGTAGCCTGCTGTTGATGGGCCCGCAGTGGCGCAACAAACAGCAGCGTGAAGAGAGCCTGCTCGGGCACAGCGGCTGCCGCGTCGGCGGCAACGATCTCGACATCATGCTGGCCTTTAAGGAGCTGATGCCGCATCTCGGCCTTGGCGGGCAGACCACCAAAGGCATCGCCCTGCCCGCGCTGCCGTGGTGGAACGCGGTGGCGATCAACGATGTACCGGCACAAAGCGACTTCTATTCCAGCGCCAGCGGCAAACAGCTGCGCGACCTGATTCATGATGCCGAACAGCCGGAGCAGGTAAAGCACCTGTTGAAAGTCTGGCAGCAGCGCCTGAGCTATCGGCTGGTGCGCGCCGCTGAAGAGAGCAAAATTGCGCTGTCCGATCGTTCATTGACCGCCAGCGAACTGGCGTTTATCACCCCAGATCTGCAGGCGGAGATCAGCGCGGCGAGCCTGGCGAATGCGATCCAGCAGCCGCTGCAGCGCATTCTGGAGCAGGTATCGCTGGCGCTGGCCACCAGCAGCGTGCGTCCGGATGTAATCTACCTGACCGGCGGCAGCGCGCGTTCGCCGCTGTTACGCCAGGCGCTTCAGGCGCAACTGCCCGATATTCCACTGGCAACGGGTGATGATTTTGGTTCGGTGACGGCGGGCCTGGCCCGCTGGGCTGACGTGATGTTCTGAGGGTAGAGGCTGGCCCAGATAACCTGGGCCAGCAAATTAGCTAGTATGCGCTGGCGTCGGTCAGCGCGGCAATCTCTTCAGCAGAAAGCTGTAGCTTGATCGCCTTATGCAGCTCATCCAACTGCTGCAACGACGTGGCGCTGACGATCGGCGCGGTAATGCCCGGACGCGCAATCTGCCACGCCAGTGCAACCTGTGTTGGCGTCACGCTGTGCGCTTCAGCAACCCGATCCAGCGCCGCCAGAATCTTCAGTCCACGCGCGTTAAGATATTTTTCCACTACGCCTTCGCCACGCTTGCTCTTGCTGGCATCTTCCGGCTGACGATATTTGCCGCTGAGGAAACCGCTGGCCAGCGAATAGTAGTTGATTACGCCAAGGCCATGCTCGCGCGCCACCTGCTCAAGACCACTTTCGTAGCCCTCGCGATCGTAGAGGTTATATTCCGGCTGCAGCGTCTCGTAGCGCGCCAGATTTTCACGCTCGCTGATGTTTAACGCTTCGCTCAGCCGTTCTGCACTGTAGTTCGATGCGCCAATGGCGCGCACTTTGCCCTCTTTGATCAACGCGTCAAATACCGCCAGCGTTTCCGCCAGCGGCGTATCCTGATCGTCACGGTGCGCCTGATAAAGGTCAATGTAGTCGGTTTGCAAACGGCGCAGCGAATCTTCCACTGCCTGACGAATATAGGCCGGTTTCAGTCCAGTTTTGCCCGGTGCCATTTCGATGCCGACCTTGGTCGCCAGCACGATATCCTGACGACGACCGCTTTTTTTCAGCCACTCGCCGATAATGGTTTCTGATTCACCGCCCTGATTGCCGGGCGCCCAGCGCGAGTAAACATCTGCGGTGTCGATGAACCAGAGCCCGCGCTCCAGCAGAGCATCAAGCAGGGTAAACGAGGTGTCACGATCGATGGTCCAGCCAAACACATTGCCACCAAACGTCAGGGCAGGAACCTGAATACCGCTACGGCCAAGGGTTCGGGTTGAGGATGTTGTCATGGTGCTTCTCCTTGCAGATAAATGATAAGCGCGTCTATCAGCGTAGCAAAGAAAGCCGCTTTCCTTGCACGGGCGGATTGATAATACGTGCCAGATTATGAATACTTCCCGCGCCGCAGCCGTTATCCTTAATTCCTTCATCTTCTGGCCGCTATCGCTGGCTACACTACGTATTTCGGTCGGCAGCGGCGTCGCCTGGATTGCCTGAATTCTTTGCTGGAGAGCAACAGATACAATGAATGCCCAACCCCGTTTTCCCAAAAAAATCTTGCTGCTGGTGCTGCTGATCATCGTTGGTTTTGGCCTCTATTTTTACTGGCACAACAGCAGCGGCACGGCGGCAAAACCCGCGGCTGAATCACGAGCCGGGAAAGGCGGCGGCCGGGCGAATCGTCCGCTGGCGCCGGTGCAGGCCGCCACGGCGCAAACGCAGAGCGTGCCGCAGTATCTTACCGGCCTGGGCACGGTCACTGCCGCCAATACCGTAACCGTGCGCAGTCGGGTCGACGGGCAGTTGATGGCGCTGCACTTTACCGAAGGCCAACAGGTGCAGGCCGGGCAGCTGCTGGCGGAGATCGATCCGCGCGCCTGGCAGGTTGCGCTCACTCAGGCGCAGGGACAGCTGGCGAAAGATCAGGCGACGTTAGCCAACGCCCGTCGCGATCTGGCGCGCTTTGAAAAGCTGATCAAAAACAATATGGTCTCGCAGCAGGAGCTGGATACGCAGCGCTCGCTGATTGCCGAAACGCTGGGCACGCTGAAGGCCGATCAGGGCAATGTCGCCAGCGCGGAACTTAACCTGAGCTACAGCCGTATCACCGCGCCGGTCGCCGGCCGGGTTGGTCTGAAGCAGGTCGACGTCGGTAATTACATTACCAGCGGCGACACCACCGGCCTCGTGGTGATCACCCAAACGCATCCTATCGATGTGCTGTTCAGTCTGCCGGAAGAGAACATCAGCGCCATTTTGCAGGCGCAGAAAAGCGGCACAACGCTGCTGGTTGAAGCCTGGGATCGCAACAATAAAAATCTGCTCGCCAGCGGCACGCTGTTGAGCCTCGATAACCAGATCGATGTCACCACCGGCACCATCAAAATCAAAGCACGCTTTGAGAACCAGCAGGACACGCTATTTCCCAACCAGTTTGTCAATGCGCGCCTCAAGGTCAACACATTACAGGATGCGGTCGTGATCCCGGTCGCGGCATTGCAGATGGGCAACGAAGGCAACTTTGTGTGGGTGGTAAACAGCGACAATCAGGTCAGTAAAAAAAGCGTGAAGGCGGGACCGCAGGATAATCGCCAGGTGGTGATAGATGCCGGCCTGCAGGCGGGCGACCGCGTGGTCACTGACGGCCTCGATCGTCTGACCGAAGGTGCTAAGGTGGAGATCATCGCCGCGCAAAGCACGCCGATCGCCTCCAGCCGTGCCACGCAGCCCGCGAAAGGAGCCCATTGATGGAGGTCATGCCTCAGGACAACAGCGGCGGGCCTTCACGTCAGTTTATTCTGCGGCCGGTTGCTACCACGCTGTTAATGGTGGCGATTTTACTGGCTGGTGTCCTTGGCTACCGCTTTTTACCGGTCTCCGCCCTGCCGGAGGTCGACTATCCCACGATTCAGGTGGTCACGCTTTATCCCGGCGCCAGCCCCGATGTGGTGACCTCGGCGATCACCGCGCCGCTTGAGCGCCAGTTCGGCCAGATGTCCGGCCTGAAGCAGATGGCGTCGCAAAGCGCCGGTGGCGCATCGGTGGTCACGCTCCAGTTTCAGCTGACGCTGCCGCTGGACGTGGCGGAGCAGGAAGTGCAGGCGGCGATCAACTCCGCCACCAACCTGCTGCCCAACGATCTGCCTAATCCGCCGGTGTACAGCAAGGTGAACCCCGCCGATCCGCCGATCATGACCCTGGCCGTCACCAGCACCAGCATGGCGATGACTCAGGTGCAGGATATGGTGGAAACCCGCGTGGCGCAGAAAATTTCCCAGGTCAGCGGCGTTGGCCTGGTCACGCTTTCCGGCGGCCAGCGCCCGGCGGTACGGGTAAAAATGAATACCTCCGCGCTGGCAGCGCTGGGCCTGAGCAGCGAGCAGGTGCGCACGGCGATTGCCAATGCCAACGTCAATTCAGCAAAAGGCAGCCTTGACGGCCCGGAGCGCTCGATCACCCTCTCCGCCAACGATCAGATGAAATCGGCGGAAGATTATCGACAGCTGATCGTCAGCTACAGCAACGGCGCGCCGGTGCGCCTTGGCGATGTCGCCAGCGTGGAACAGGGTGCAGAAAACCGCTGGCTCGGCGCGTGGGCCAACCGCCAGCAGGCGATTGTGCTTAACGTCCTTCGCCAGCCCGGCGCCAACATTATCGATACCGCGGACAACATCCGCGCCATGCTGCCCGCACTGACCGCGTCGCTGCCCAAATCGGTAGAGGTCAAGCTGCTGGCCGACCGCACCACCAACATTCGCGCCTCGGTAAACGATACGCAGCACGAGTTGCTGCTGGCGATGGCGCTGGTGGTGATGATTATCTACCTGTTTCTGCGTAACGTTCCGGCCACCATTATTCCGGCGGTGGCGGTGCCACTGTCGCTGGTGGGCACCTTTGCCGTGATGTATCTGCTCGATTTCTCGGTGAATAACCTGACGCTGATGGCGCTGACCATCGCCACCGGTTTTGTGGTCGATGATGCCATCGTGGTCATCGAAAACATTTCGCGCTACATCGAGAAAGGCGAAACGCCGATGACGGCGGCGCTGAAAGGCGCGGGTGAGATCGGTTTTACTATTATCTCGCTGACCTTCTCGCTGATTGCGGTACTGATTCCGCTGCTGTTCATGGGCGATGTGATTGGCCGCCTGTTCCGCGAATTTGCCGTGACGCTGGCGGTGGCCATTCTGATCTCCGCTATCGTTTCGCTGACCCTGACGCCGATGATGTGCGCGCGCATGCTCAGCGCCGAATCGCTGCGCAAGCAGAACCGCTTCTCCCGCGCCACCGAAGCGCTGTTTGAACGGGTGATTGCCGCCTATGGCCGCCTGCTCAGCCGCGTGCTGAACCATCCGTGGCTGACGCTCGGCGTGGCGTTCGGCACCATGGTGCTTACCGTGCTGCTGTGGATCCTGATTCCGAAAGGCTTTTTCCCGCAGCAGGATAACGGCATTATTCAGGGCACCCTGCAGGCGCCGCAGTCGGTCTCTTACAGCAACATGGCGCAGCGCACCCAGCAGGTCGCCTCGATCATCATGAAAGATCCCGCGGTAGAGAGTCTGACCTCTTTCGTCGGCGTGGACGGCACCAATCCGGCACTGAACAGTGGCCGTTTGCAGATCAACCTCAAGCCGCTGGATCAGCGCGATGAGCGCATTCCCGAGGTCTCAGCGCGCCTGCAGCAGGCGGTGGCCGCCGTGCCGGGTGTGCAGCTCTGGCTGCAGCCGGTGCAGGATCTGACCATCGATACGCAGGCCAGCCGGACACCTTATCAGTTCACATTGCAGACCGGTTCGCTGGAATCACTGAGTAAATGGGTACCGGCGCTGCTGGAGAAGCTGGCCGCGGCACCGCAACTGCAGGAAGTGAGCAGCGACTGGCAGGATCGCGGGCTGGAAGCCTATGTGCGCGTCGATCGCGACAGTGCCAGCCGTCTCGGTATCAGCATGTCCGACGTCGATAACGCGCTTTATAACGCTTTTGGCCAGCGCCTGATCTCCACCATTTACACGCAGGCCAGTCAGTACCGCGTGGTGCTGGAGCAAAATAATGAACAGACCCCGGGTTTGGCCGCTCTGCAAACCATTCGTTTAACCAGCAGCGAAGGCGGCAGCGTGCCGCTCAGCGCCATTGCCCAGGTCGAGCAGCGGCATACCGCGCTGACCATCAATCATCTCGATCAGTTTCCATCGACCACCTTCTCTTTCAACGTGGCGCCCGGTTATTCGCTGGGTGAAGCGGTGGCAGCGGTCACGCAGGCAGAGCAGGATCTGGCGATGCCAGCGGATATCATGACCGAGTTTCAGGGCAGCACGCTGGCGTTTCAGGCGGCACTGGGCAGCACGCTGTGGCTGATTGTGGCGGCGATCTTTGCCATGTATATCGTGCTCGGCGTGCTGTACGAGAGCTTTATCCATCCGATTACCATTCTTTCCACGCTGCCCACAGCGGGCGTCGGCGCGCTGCTGGCGCTGATGCTGAGCGGCCATGAGCTCGATATCATCGCCATCATCGGTATTATCCTGCTGATCGGGATCGTGAAGAAGAACGCCATCATGATGATCGACTTTGCGCTGGCCGCTGAACGCGAACAGGGCATGCCGCCGCGCGAGGCGATTTTCCAGGCCTGCCTGCTGCGTTTTCGCCCGATTCTGATGACCACGCTGGCGGCACTGCTCGGCGCGTTGCCGCTGATGCTGAGCACCGGCATCGGCGCTGAGCTGCGCCGCCCGCTGGGTATTGCCATGGTGGGCGGGCTGATCCTCAGCCAGGTGCTGACGCTGTTTACCACGCCGGTGATTTACCTGCTGTTCGATCGCCTGGCACGCGCCACGCGCCGCCGCTTCCGCAGCGTGGAGGCGAAGTCGTGAAGTTTTTTGCGCTGTTTATCCACCGTCCGGTCGCGACGCTGCTGTTAACGCTGGCGATTGCGCTGGTTGGCCTGCTCGGCTTCCGCATGCTGCCAGTGGCACCGCTGCCGCAGGTGGATTTCCCTGTGATTCTGGTATCCGCTTCGCTGCCGGGAGCCTCGCCGGAAACCATGGCGTCGTCGGTGGCAACGCCGCTGGAGCGCGCGCTGGGTCGCATCGCCGGGGTCAGCGAAATGACCTCCACCAGCTCGCTGGGCAGCACGCGCGTGATCATGGTGTTTGATTTTGAGCGCGACATCAACGGCGCCGCGCGCGACGTACAGGCGGCAATCAACGCCGCGCAGAGCCTGCTGCCCACCGGCATGCCGAGCCGCCCCACCTACCGCAAAATCAACCCGTCCGATGCGCCGATCATGATCATGACGCTGACCTCGGATGTGTACAATCCCGGCCAGCTGTACGATTACGCCTCAACGCAGCTGGCGCAAAAGCTGTCGCAAATCAACGGCGTTGGCGATGTCACCGTCGGCGGCAGTTCGCTGCCTGCGGTACGCGTCGCGCTTAACCCACAAGCGCTGTTTAATCAGGGTGTGTCGCTGGATGCGGTGCGCCAGTCGATTACCGATGCTAACGTGCGGCGTCCGCAGGGCGCAGTGGAAGACAACCAGCAACGCTGGCAGTTGCGTACTAACGACGAGCTAAAAACCGCCGCCGATTACATGCCACTGATCGTCCACTACAACAACGGCGCGGCGGTAAAGCTGCAGGATGTCGCCACCGTGGAAGATTCGGTGCAGGATCTGCGTAACGCCGGTATGTCCAGCGGCGAACCGGCAATCCTGCTGATCATCCGCAAATCGCCGGATGCCAACATTATCGATACCGTGGATCGCATTCGCCAGCAAATGCCGGAACTGCACGACATTATTCCGGCGGCAATCTCGCTGGATATCGCACAGGATCGCTCCCCCACCATCCGCGCCTCGCTGCACGAAGTGGAACAGTCGCTGGTGATTGCGGTGATTCTGGTGATCGCGGTGGTGTTTGTGTTCCTGCGTTCCGGCCGCGCCACGCTGATTCCTGCCGTTGCGGTGCCGGTATCGCTGATCGGTACCTTTGCTGCCATGTACCTGTGCGGTTTCAGCCTGAATAATCTGTCACTGATGGCGCTGACCATCGCCACCGGCTTTGTGGTCGATGATGCCATTGTGGTGCTGGAGAATATTGCCCGCCATGTTGAAGCGGGCATGAAACCCCTACCTGCGGCGCTACAGGGGGTCCGTGAAGTCGGTTTTACCGTGCTCTCGATGAGCCTGTCGCTGATTGCGGTATTTTTCCCGCTGTTAATGATCGGCGGGCTGATTGGCCGCTTTTTCCAGGAGTTTGCCATTACGCTGTCGGTGGCGATCGTCATCTCCCTGTTTATCTCGATTACGCTGACGCCGATGATGTGTGCCCGCCTGCTGAAACCACAGACGGAAAAACAGGCGCCACGCGGCTTTACCCGGCTGTTGGCTCAGCTGCAACAGGGCTATGGCCGGTCATTGCAGTGGGTGCTGAATCACAGCCGCTGGACCCTGCTGGTGTTACTCGCCACCGTGGCGCTCACCGGCTGGCTGTTTGTTTCCATTCCCAAAACCTTTCTGCCTGAGCAGGATACTGGCCGCCTCAACGGCTTTATCTCTGCCGATCAGAGCATCTCGTTTCAGGCAATGCGCGGCAAGCTGCAGGACTTCATGCGCATTGTGCATGCCGATCCGGCGGTGGAGAGCGTGGTGGGCTTTACCGGCGGATCGCGCACCAACAGCGGATCGATGTTTATCTCACTGAAGCCACTGAGTGAACGCAAAGAAAGCGCCCAGCAGGTGATCGCGCGGCTGCGTGAGGCGCTGGCAAAAGAGCCGGGCGCCAGCCTTTACCTCTCGGCGGTGCAGGATATTCGCGCCGGGGGCCGTGAAGCTAACGCCAGCTATCAGTACACGCTGTTGTCGGACGATCTCGATGACTTACGCACCTGGGAGCCGAAGATTCGCCAGGCATTTTCCGCCCTGCCCGAGCTGGCCGACGTTAACTCCGATCAGCAGGACAAAGGCAGCGAAATGGCGTTGATCTACGATCGTGCCAGCATGGCGCGCCTCGGCATTGACGTTGCCGACGTCAACGGTTTGCTGAATAACGCCTTTGGTCAGCGGCAAATCTCCACCATTTACCAGCCGCTGAACCAGTACAAAGTGGTGATGGAGGTGGATAACCGTTACACCCAGGATATCAGCGCGTTGCAGCAGATGTTTGTAATCAACAAAGAGGGCAAGGCGATTCCGCTGTCGTGGTTTGCCAGCTGGCAGCCCGCCAACGCGCCGCTGTCGGTGAACCATCAGGGCCTGTCAGCGGCTTCGACCATCTCGTTTAACCTGCCCGATGGCGTGGCGCTCTCCGCGGCCTCAGACGCTATCGACCGCAGCATGACCGCGCTAGGCGTGCCTTCCAGCGTGCGCGGCAGTTTTGCCGGTACTGCTCAGTTATTTGAGCAGTCGCAAAGCAGTCAGATCTGGCTGATTCTCGCCGCCATTGCCACGGTTTATATTGTGCTGGGCATTCTCTACGAGAGCTATGTTCATCCGCTGACCATTCTGTCGACGCTGCCGTCAGCGGGTGTAGGCGCGTTGCTGGCGCTGGAGCTGTTTGACGCGCCGTTCAGCCTGATCGCCCTGATTGGCATTCTGCTGCTGATCGGCATCGTCAAGAAAAACGCCATCATGATGGTCGATTTTGCGCTTGAGGCGCAGCGCCGCGACAATCTCAGCTCGCGCGAGGCGATTTTTCAGGCCTGTCTGCTGCGCTTCCGTCCGATTCTGATGACCACGCTGGCGGCGCTGTTGGGCGCGCTGCCGCTGGTGCTCTCCTCCGGTGACGGCGCTGAACTGCGCCAGCCGCTGGGCATCACCATTGCGGGCGGGCTGATCATGAGCCAGCTGTTGACGCTGTACACCACGCCGGTGGTCTATATCTATATGGATAAACTTCGTCGGCGGCGGCCTGCGCTTTCCCCTCATCAGGCCAACCCATGAGCAACGGGCCACGGCCCCTGAATCAACGGAGGACTTCATGATGAATACTCAGCCGGCGACGGTGCGCTGGCAGCTGTGGATTGTCGCGTTTGGCTTTTTTATGCAGACGCTGGATACCACCATTGTTAATACCGCCCTGCCCGCCATGGCGCGCGATCTCAATGTTGATCCGCTGAATATGCACTCGGTGATCGTCTCTTATGTGCTGACCGTGGCGATCATGCTGCCGGTCAGCGGCTGGCTGGCGGACCGCGTCGGCGTTCGTAACGTGTTCTTCAGCGCCATTGTGCTGTTCAGCCTCGGTTCGCTGCTCTGCGCGCTGGCCGGCACGCTGGATCAACTGGTGATGGCGCGCGTGGTTCAGGGTATTGGCGGCGCCATGATGGTGCCGGTTGGCCGCCTGACGGTAATGAAGATTGTGCCGCGCGATCAATACATGGCTGCGATGACCTTTGTCACGCTGCCGGGACAGATTGGCCCGCTGGTTGGCCCGGCGCTGGGCGGCGTGCTGGTTGAGTATGCCAGTTGGCACTGGATCTTCCTGATTAACCTGCCGGTCGGCATTGTGGGCGCCATCGCCACGCTAAAGCTGATGCCCAACTACCGCATGAAAACCCGGCGCTTTGACTTTCTCGGCTACCTGATGATCGCCGCCGGGATGGCCACGTTGACCCTGGCACTGGATGGCCAACACGGCAGTTCAGGCCCGGCGCTGCTGCCTGGCGTGCTGATTCTGGTGGGCATCTTTTCGCTGCTGTTCTATCTGATGCATGCCCGCAACAACAACAATGCGCTGTTCAGTCTGCGACTGTTTGAAAATCGCATCTATTCTATTGGCCTGCTGGGCAGCCTGACCGGCCGCATCGGCAGTGGCATGCTGCCCTTTATGACGCCGCTGTTTTTGCAGCTTGGTATGGGTTATACGCCGTTTCACGCCGGGCTGATGATGATTCCGATGGTGCTCGGCAACATGGGCATGAAGCGCGTGGTGGTGCAGATCGTCAACCGCTTCGGCTACCGTCACGTGCTGGTCGGCTCCACCATTGCGCTCGCCGCCGTGGTGGCGCTGTTTCCGCTGGTAGCGCTGTTGGGCTGGACCTGGGCGCTGCCGGTGGTGCTGTTTCTGCAGGGCATGGTTAACGCCATTCGTTTCTCCTCGATGAATACCCTGACGCTGAAAACGCTGCCGGATGAACTCGCCTCGAGCGGCAACAGCCTGCTGTCGATGATCATGCAGCTGTCGATGAGCATCGGTGTGACCGTGGCGGGTCTGTTGCTGGGCGCCTTCGGCCATCCGGCCGTTGCCGACAGCGGCGCCGTGCATCACACCTTTGTTTATACCTATCTCTGCATGGCGGTGGTGATCGTGCTGCCCGCGCTGGTGTTCTGGCGCGTGCCTTCCGATATCGGCGCGAACGACGTGCTGCCGCGCCGGGGTAAATCCGTATGAATGCGCTGCGTTTAGGCATCAGCGGCAAGCTGTTTCTGGCCATTTTCTCCACCTGCATGCTGGTGCTGATCACTATGCACTGGGGCGTGCGCCTGAGCTTTGAGCACGGCTTTGTCGATTACATCAAGCGCGGCAACGAACAGCGCCTGCAAATGCTCAGCAGCGCGCTGGCCGAACAGTATGAGCAGCATGGCAACTGGGATTTTCTGCGCAACAACGATCGGCTGGCCTTTGGCATCCTGCGCTCACTGGAGCAGAACCCTGACAGCAGCAGCCAGTTACCGCCGCACGGCTGGCGCACGCAGTTCTGGATTATCGATCAGCAGTACCGCGTGCTGGTTGGCCCGCGCTCGCCGGTGCCGCCGGAAGGTTCACGGCAAAAAATCACCACCAGCAATAAAAAGGTGGTGGGCTGGGTGATCGGCTCGCCGCCGGAGCGACTGACGCGCAGCACTGATATCAACTTCGATCAGCAGCAGCGACGTACCAGCTGGCTGATCGTTGGGCTCTCGACGCTGGTGGCGGCGCTGGTCACCTGGCTCATGGCGCGCGGTCTGCTGGCGCCGGTCAGACGGCTGGTTGAAGGCACGCACCGGCTGGCGGCGGGCAATTTCTCCAGTCGGGTGGAAGTGGGCAGCCGCGATGAACTTGGTCAGCTGGCGCAGGATTTTAACCTGCTGGCCGGTTCGCTGGAAAAAAATGAGCAGATGCGTCGCGCCTTTATGGCTGACATTTCTCATGAGCTGCGCACGCCGCTGGCGATCCTGCGTGGCGAGCTGGAAGCGATGCAGGATGGTGTGCGTAAACTGACGCCGGAGGCACTCGCCTCGCTGCAAATGGAAGTGACCACGCTGACCAAACTGGTGGACGACCTGCACCAGCTGTCGCTCTCCGATGCAGGCGCGCTGGCCTACCGTAAACAGCAAACCGATTTGGTGGCGCTGGTTGAACTGGTGGCGGGCAGCTTTCAGTCGCGTTTTGCGGCACATTCGCTGCGGCTGACGCTGGATCTACCCGACGAAGCGCCGTTTTTTGGCGATGCCGATCGCCTGATGCAGCTGTTCACCAATCTGATGGAGAACAGCCTGCGCTACACCAACAGCGGCGGTGAGCTGCGCGTCAGTCTGCACCAGACAGGTTCACGCTGGCAGCTGCGCTTTGCTGACAGCGCGCCGGGCGTGGAAGAGCATCAGCTGCACCACTTGTTTGAACGTTTTTATCGTACCGAAAGCTCACGCAATCGGGCCAGCGGCGGGTCAGGTCTGGGCCTGGCGATCTGCAAAAATATCGCCGAAGCGCACGATGGCACGCTCTCTGCGACGCACTCTGATTCAGGTGGACTGGAAATCACGCTAGACTTGCCCTATCTCCCCTGACGAAGTGACAATATGAGCCAGCAATATTATGAACCGCTGATCCTGGTGGTGGAAGATGAACCCAAGCTTGCCCAGCTGATGATCGATTATCTTCAGGCGGCGAATTTCCGTACCCACCACATCGCCCGCGGCGATGAGGTGATTGACTCTGTGCAACAGACGCCGCCCGATCTGCTGCTGCTTGATTTGATGCTGCCGGGCAAAGATGGCCTGTCGATTTGTCGCGATATCCGCCGTTTTTCCGAGCTGCCGATTATTATGGTGACGGCAAAAATTGAGGAGATCGACCGGCTGCTGGGGCTGGAAATCGGTGCCGATGATTACATCTGTAAGCCGTTCAGCCCACGAGAAGTGGTGGCGCGGGTCAAAACCATTCTGCGCCGCTGCAAGCCAAAACCGGAAGAAGTGGCCCAGGCTTCGCTGCTAAAAATTGATGAAAGCCGCTTTCAGGCGAGCTGGCGCGAACAGCCGATCGATCTCACGCCCGCTGAGTTTCGGCTGCTGAAAACGCTGTCGCTGGAACCGGGCAAGGTCTTCTCCCGCGAGCAGCTGCTGAACCACCTTTATGATGATTATCGCGTGGTCACCGATCGTACCATCGACAGCCACATCAAAAACCTGCGGCGCAAGCTGGAGCTGCTGGATGCCGACCAGCCGTTTATCCGCGCGGTATATGGCATGGGCTATCGCTGGGAAGCGGATCTCTGTCATTTGATCTGACGCATTGCTTTTTCACCCTGCCCCTATTTAAAATCCCTGCCTTTTGTGGGGCGACTCGATCGCCCCTGCTGACCTGACATCAGACTGAGACATTATGTTTAAACCGGAACTGCTCTCTCCGGCCGGGACGCTGAAAAACATGCGTTATGCGTTTGCCTATGGCGCAGACGCGGTATATGCCGGCCAGCCACGTTACAGCCTGCGCGTGCGAAACAATGAATTTACCCATGAGAATCTGGCTATCGGTATCGCCGAGGCGCATCAGCTAGGCAAAAAATTCTACGTGGTGGTCAACATCGCGCCCCATAACGCCAAGCTGAAGACTTTTATCCGCGATCTGGCGCCAGTGATCGCCATGCAGCCAGACGCCCTGATCATGTCCGATCCCGGCTTGATCATGCTGGTGCGTGAGGCCTTCCCCCAGATGGCGATTCATCTGTCGGTGCAGGCCAACGCGGTAAACTGGGCGACGGTGAAATTTTGGCAACAGATGGGGCTGACGCGGGTGATTTTGTCGCGCGAACTGTCGCTGGAGGAGATTGCGGAGATTCGTCAGCAGGTGCCGGAGATGGAGCTGGAAATCTTTGTCCACGGCGCCCTCTGCATGGCCTATTCCGGCCGCTGCCTGCTGTCCGGCTACATCAATAAACGCGATCCCAATCAGGGTACCTGCACCAACGCCTGCCGTTGGGAATACAAGGTGCAGGAAGGCAAACAGGATGATGCGGGCAATATCGTTCATCAATATCAACCCATTCCGGTCACCACCGTTGCACCGACGCTGGGCGAAGGCGCGCCGACCGATCGGGTATTTATGCTGGAAGAGGCGATGCGTCCCGGCGAATACATGCCTGCCTTTGAGGACGAGCACGGCACTTACATCATGAACTCCAAAGATCTGCGTGCCGTGGCCCACGTAGAGCGGCTGAGCCAGATGGGCGTGCATTCGTTAAAAATCGAGGGTCGCACCAAATCTTATTACTACTGCGCACGCACGGCGCAGGTCTATCGACGAGCCATTGATGACGCGGCGGCCGGCAAGCCCTTTGACAGCAGCCTGCTGGATACGCTGGAAGGCCTGGCGCATCGCGGTTATACCGAAGGATTTTTACGTCGTCATACCCATGACAGCTACCAGAATTACGAGCGTGGTCATTCGGTTTCCGAGCGTCAGCAGTTTGTCGGTGAGTTCAGCGGCCAGCGCCGTGGCCCGCTGGCCGAAGTGGCGGTGAAAAATAAGTTCAGTCTGCATGACAGCCTTGAGCTGATGACGCCACAGGGCAACGTGAACTTTGTGCTGTCACAGATGGAAAACGCCAAAGGGGAAAGCGTTGAGGTGGCACCGGGTGACGGTCATCGCGTGTGGATTCCTCTGCCGGAAGATGTGCCGCTGGATTACGCGTTATTGATGCGCAACCTGCAAAATGGTAACAATCGCAGCGTGTGACGGTCGTTTCATTAAGGATTTAGAATGCGGTCACAAACTTCAACAGCACAATTCGTTATTATTGCGTCTGCTTCCAACGAGCAATAACGAAGGCAAGCTTTAAGCTCCACCTCATTCGCCCGCCCGGCTCCCCCGTGCGGGTTTTCTTTTTTGTCGCCTCGCCATCCGCATTCTATAAATAGATTATCCCCATGTGTCTCTTTCCTGGCCTGTGCTATAACCTCATCATGATTCATGCGTGAACAAGGAAATAAGAATGGAAAATGGCTCACTGACGCTCATTATTCTCAATGGAAAAGGCGCGGGCAATGACGAACTGCGCGAGGCGATTAGCACGCTGCGGGAAGAAGGTTTTGATATCGCCGTGCGCGTGACCTTTGAGTCGGGTGATGCGCTGCGTTACGTCGAAGAGGCGATCGCGCTAGGCGCTGCCACCGTGGTGGCAGGCGGCGGCGATGGCACCATTAATGAGGTCGCTACCGCGCTGGCACAGCGTGAACCACGCGATTATCCGGTGCTTGGTATTTTACCGCTGGGCACCGCTAACGATTTCGCGACCAGCGCCGGCATTCCTGAAGAGATGGAAGCGGCGCTGCGTCTGGCGCTACGCGGCAAGGCGACCAAAATCGATCTCGCTCGGGTCAACCAGGATCGCTATTTTATCAATATGGCGACCGGTGGTTTTGGTACGCGCATCACTACCGAAACGCCGGAGAAGTTAAAGTCGGCGCTGGGCGGCGTGTCTTACTTTATTCACGGCCTGATGCGCATGGATCAGCTGAAAGCCGACAGCTGCAAAATTGAAGGTCCGGATTTTAGCTGGCAGGGTGACGCGCTGGTGATCGGTATCGGCAATGGCCGTCAGGCTGGCGGTGGTCAGCGGCTCTGCCCGCAGGCGTTGATCAACGACGGGCTGCTTACCCTGAGCGTGGTGACTTCGCAAGAGTTGCTGACGACGCTGCTGCACTCACTGACCAGCGATGATGAAAACCCCAACGTGGTCACGACCTCACTGCCGTGGCTGACCATCCGTTCGCCCAACGAGATGACCTTTAACCTCGACGGCGAGCCGCTTTCCGGCACCGAGTTTCGCATTGAGGTGATGCCAAAAGCGCTGGCATGCCGTTTGCCACCGCAATGTGAGTTATTGGCATAGTTGTTCTGCCTGGCAGGCAGCCTGGGTTAAGGTCAACGGCTATTTCTTCCGCCTGTAAGGCGGCTTTTTAAGGTCAATGTCTTAAGGTCAAAGGCCATTTCGTTCTGCCTGAAGGCAGCCCGTTAAGTGCCAGGTCAATGGCTATTTCGTTCTGCCCTTCGGGCCGCCCGTTAAGTGCCAGGTCAACGGCTATTTCGTTCTGCCCTTCGGGCCGCCCGTTAAGTGCCAGGTCAACGGCTATTTCGTTCTGCCCTTCGGGCCGCCCGAGCAGGGGCGGCAGTCGCCCCGCCCCTGCACCCCGGCTATCCGGCAAACACAACCGCCCGCTCCGCGGGTTCCTTCGTCAATTCACATTTCTTCACGGACCAGTCGCGATTCGCTCCTGCTCAACGCTCCCTTGTCCCGCCATCCATGGCGGAACATCCTAAAATGTTCATCTCCTCAGCGGTGGTGATGCCTCCTCAAAGTCAAAACCCAGGTCAAAACCTAAAAAACCTAAATAAAGAACAAAGGACAAAGGACAAAGGACAAAGGACAAAGGACAAAGGACAAAGGACAAAGGACAAAGGACAAAGGACAAAGGACAAAGGACAAAGGACAAAGGACAAAGGACAAAGGACAAAGGACAAAGAATTTAACTTTAATAAAGCGCTTCAAATTTTAATTGAAAGCTACAACCTCCTGAACTTCTATACAAATATGGCGTTATTCAATTCTCATTTTTTTATCTTTAGATACAAAAGATTGTGGACAAACTAGCTGATTGGATAGGTAATTTTTAATTAGCTTTTAGCTTTTAGCTTTTAGCTTTTAGCTTTTAGCTTTTAGCTTTTGGCTTTTGGCTTTTGGCTTTTGGCTTTTTGGCTTTTTGGCTTTTTGGCTTTTTGGCTTTTTGGCTTTTTGGCTTTTTGGCTTTTTGGCTTTTTGGCTTTTTGGCTTTTGGCTTTTGGCTTTTAGCTTTTGGCTTTTGGCTTTTGGCTTTTGGCTTTTGGCTTTTAGCTTTTAGCTTTTTAAGAGTCTTTCATCTTTTCGATTTTGACCTGGGTTTTGACCTTGAGGAGGCATCACTACCGCCGAGGCAAAAGCGTTTTCCAGGGCGAGCCGCAGGGAAGCGGCGAGAAGGCGCGCTGAGCTGGGAGCGAATCGCGCCTGGTCCGTCAGGAAAAGGGTTTTGCTGAGGGAACCCGCGCAGCGGGCGGTTGTGTTTGCCGGATAGCGCGGGTGCAGGGCCGGTGCGACTGCCGGCCCTGCTCGGGCTGCCTTCAGGCAGAACAAAATAGCCTTTGACCTGGCTTTTGACCTGGCCCTTAAAAAGGCCGCCTGCAAGGCAAAACGCCCTGCAGCCGTCTGCGCAACACTCCCCGCCTGACTGGCGCCCCCCATTTTGTGAATCTCTTCACATCTCTGCAACACCAACTTGTATGGTAGTATTTATGCGCGTATTTTTTCATCATTGATCGCAGCGATAAGGCGCTAAAGATGAAAATTGTTAAAGCGGAAGTGTTTGTCACCTGTGCGGGCAGAAATTTTGTCACCCTGAAAATCACCACCGATGAGGGTTTAACTGGCGTCGGTGATGCCACGCTCAACGGGCGTGAACTGCCGGTGGCTTCTTACCTGAAAGATCACGTTTGTCCGCAGCTGATCGGCCGCGATGCCCATCAGATCGAAGATATCTGGCAGTTCTTTTATAAAGGCGCCTACTGGCGTCGCGGTCCGGTCACCATGTCGGCTATTTCGGCGGTGGATATGGCACTGTGGGATATCAAAGGCAAAGCCGCCAATATGCCGCTGTACCAGTTGCTGGGTGGCGCTTCGCGCACCGGCGTGATGGTCTATTGCCACACCACCGGCCACAGCATCGACGAAGTGATGGACGATTACGCGAAGCATAAAGAGCTGGGTTTCAAAGCAATTCGCGCCCAGTGCGGCGTGCCAGGGATGAAAACCACCTACGGCATGGCCAAAGGCAAAGGGCTGGCCTATGAGCCCGCCACCAAAGGCAACTGGCCGGAAGAGCAGCTCTGGTCCACGGAAAAATACCTCGATTTTACGCCGAAGCTGTTTGCCGCTATTCGCGATCGTTTCGGCTTTGACGAGCATCTGCTGCATGACATGCACCATCGCCTGACGCCGATCGAAGCAGCGCGTTTTGGCAAGAGCGTCGAAGATTATCGCCTGTTCTGGATGGAAGATCCGACCCCTGCCGAGAATCAGGAGTGCTTCCGCCTGATCCGCCAGCATACGGTGACGCCCATTGCCGTCGGCGAAGTGTTCAACAGCATCTGGGATTGTAAACAGCTGATCGAAGAGCAGCTGATTGACTATATCCGTACCACCATCACCCATGCTGGTGGCATTACCGGCATGCGCCGTATTGCCGATTTTGCCGCGCTTTATCAGGTGCGCACCGGTTCGCACGGGCCGTCCGATCTGTCACCTGCCTGCATGGCCGCCGCGCTGCATTTCGACCTGTGGGTACCTAACTTCGGCGTGCAGGAGTACATGGGCTATTCCGAGCAGATGATGGAACTGTTTGATGCCAGCTGGAGCTTTGATAATGGCTATATGCATCCTGGCAACAAGCCTGGTCTTGGCATCGAGTTCAATGAAAAGCTGGCCGCTAAATATCCCTATGAACCCGCTTATTTGCCGGTCGCTCGCCTGGAAGATGGCACCCTGTGGAACTGGTAAGGAGGCAAAATGAAAAGTGTGGTGATTGAACGTCCCGGCGAACTGCAACTGGCGCAACGCGCCGATCTCCAGCCCGCGCACGGCGAGGTGCGCGTTAAGGTGAAGTTTGCCAGCATCTGTGGATCCGATGTGCATATCTGGCACGGCCACAATCCGTTTGCCAAATATCCACGCGTGATTGGCCATGAGTTTTTTGGCGTGATCGATGCGGTGGGCGACGCGGTTGACAGCCACCGTATCGGCGAGCGCGTGGCGGTGGATCCGGTGGTGAGCTGCGGCCATTGCTATCCCTGCTCGGTGGGCAAGCCCAACGTCTGCAGCACGCTGCAGGTGATCGGCGTGCATCGTGATGGCGGCTTCAGCGACTACGCGGTGGTGCCCGCCGCTAACGCCTATCTGCTGCCGGACAACATTCCTGACCGACTTGCCAGCCTGGTGGAACCTTTCACTATTGCCGCCAACATCACCGCTTATCTGCAACCCCAGCCGCAGGACACCGCGCTGATTTACGGCGCAGGTCCCATGGGACTGACCGCGATTCAGGTGCTGAAAGGCGTTTACGGTGTAAAACGCGTGCTGGTTGTCGATCGCCTGCCGGAACGCCTGCAGCTGGCGATGGAAAACGGCGCCGATCGAACCTTTAATAACGCGGACATCCCACTGGCGGCGCAGCTGGAAGGCGTGCAGCCCACGCTGATTATCGATGCCGCCTGCCATCCTTCAATTATGGCGGAAGCAGCGGCGCTGGCCTCGCCGGCTGCGCGTATCGGCCTGCTCGGCTTTTCCGGCGAGCCATCAACCATTACGCAGCAGAGCCTGACCAGTAAAGAGCTGTCGCTGTTTACCTCGCGGCTCAACAGCAAGCGGTTCCCGCAGGTAATCGGCTGGATGGAGCAGGGGCTGATTCAGCCTGAAAAGCTGGTAACGCACTATTTTCCGCTGCACGACATCGAACAGGCGATGACGCTGTTTGAAAAAGATCCGCGCACCTGCTGCAAGGTGATTTTGCAGATGTCGTAATACTCGCTCAACCCTGGGCAAACAGGCCGAATCGCTTCGGCTCAACACAACAACAAACGCCTCATATTCTTCAGGTTGCGGACCACGCTGGCATCCACGCGCCGGGCGCGTCCGCACGCTGAATAATGAAGGGGTTGAACAGTCGATGACGGAGTTTCTATGTTTAAGAATCTACGCTGGACCCTCGTACTGCTGCTTTTCCTGGTGTACATGATCAACTATCTCGATCGCGTGGCGCTGTCACTGACGGTGCCGATGATCGAGAAAGATCTGCTGCTCAACGCTGAGCAGTTCGGCCTGATCTTTGGCAGCTTCTTCTTCGGCTACGCCATCTTTAACTTTGTTGGCGGCCTGGCGACCGATAAGTTCGGCCCAACGCTGGTGCTCGGCCTGGCGGTGGGGCTGTGGTCGCTGTTCTGCGGCCTGACTGCGGTAGCCACCGGCTTCTGGTCGATGCTGATCCTGCGCGTGCTGTTCGGGATGGCCGAAGGGCCGATCTGCGCCTCGGCGAATAAAGCGATCAACGGCTGGTTTCCGAAGAAACAGGCGGCCACCGCCATGGGGCTGCTCAGTGCCGGTTCGCCTTTGGGTGGCGCTATTGCTGGCCCGATTATCGGCTATCTGGCGCTGGGCTTTGGCTGGCGTCCGGCGTTTGTCATCATCTGCCTGATTGGCGTGGTGTGGATGGCGGCGTGGTTCTTTATTGCCGCCGACAACCCGGCGAAAAGCAAGCGTGTCTCGGCGGAAGAGCGTTCGTTGATTGAACGCCTGAAGGCGGAGCAGCAAACTGCGGCGGAAGAAGCCAGCGAAGCGTCGCACGGTCTCGCGCACTATCTGCGTCAGCCGATCATCCTCGTTACCGCCTTTGCTTTCTTCTGCTACAACTACATTTTGTTCTTCTTCCTGAGCTGGTTCCCGGCCTATCTGGTGCAGGCGCACGGCCTGGATATCAAGGCGATGAGCATCACCACCATGATCCCGTGGATCGTCGGTTTTGTTGGCCTGGCGCTGGGCGGCTGGATTTCCGATAAAATCTTTAACATTACCGGCAAGTTACTGCTTTCCAGAAAAATTGTGCTGGTGTTCTCATTAATGGCGGCGGCGATTTGTGTCGCGCTGGCGGGAACGGTAAAAGAGGTCAACTCTGCGGTTATCATGATGTCGGTGTCGATCTTCTTCCTCTACATCACCGGTGCCATTTACTGGGCGATTATTCAGGACGTGGTGCATAAAAGCCGGGTCGGCAGCATCAGCGGCTTTATTCATCTGGTCGGCAGCCTGTCCGGCATCATCGGCCCGGTAGTCACCGGCTTTATCGTGCATCATACCGGCAAATTCGACAGCGCCTTCGTGCTGGCGGGCGTGGTCGCCGCGGTCGGTGCGCTGCTGGTGCTGTTTGTGATTAAAGAGCCAAAAGCCACGACCAAACCCGTTTCGATTTAACCTGACCCGGGCGCGCCCGTCGCGCCCCTGTTGTAAAAAGGATGAACTATGTTGGCCGTCGATAAGCTCCCCTCTTCCACGCTGTTGCCAGGTTACGATCGTTCCCGCCTGAAAACCCGCATGCTGCACATCGGCTTTGGTGCCTTTCACCGCGCGCATCAGGCGGTCTGCAGCGATAAGCTGGCCAGTGAGCATCACAGCGACTGGGGATACTGCGAAGTAAACCTTAACAGCGGTGAGTTGATCGCCGCACTACGTGAGCAATCCCTGCTGTACAGCGTGACCGAACTGGCCGATGACTCACGCCATACGCGGGTGGTTGGCGTCATTACCGCCGCGCTGCACGGCAAAGGCGACGGCATTGAGACGGTGATTGAGGCGATGTGCCAGCCCGATATCGCTATCGTCTCAATGACGGTAACGGAAAAAGGCTACTGCTATCAGCCAGCAACCGGTCAGCTGAACCTGCAGCATCCCGATATTCAGCATGACCTGGCGCACCCACAGCAGCCGGTTTCCCTGCCCGGCGTGATTCTGGCGGCGATTGCCCGACGCCATGAGCGCGGCCTGCCGCCGTTTAGCGTGATGTCCTGCGACAATATGCCGGAGAATGGCCACGTCACGCGCAACGTAATTCTGCAGCTGGCACAGGCGCAGGATGCGCAGCTGGCGACCTATATCGCCGACGCGCTGACCTTTCCTTCCACTATGGTGGATCGCATCGTGCCTGCCATGACCGATGAGGCGCTGACCTCGCTGAGCGAGACGCTGGGTAGCTACGATCCGGTGGCGGTCTCCTGTGAGCCTTTTTTCCAGTGGGTGATCGAAGACAATTTTGTCAACGGTCGTCCGGCCTGGGAGAAAGCGGGTGCCGAGCTGGTCAGTGACGTGCTGCCGTTTGAAGAGATGAAGCTGCGCATGCTCAACGGCAGCCACTCATTTCTCGCCTACCTCGGCTACCTTGCCGGTTATGAACACATCAGCGACTGCATGGCGGACGGCGATTTCCGCCTGGCGGCGCGTAAGCTGATGCTGGATGAACAGGCACCGACGCTGCGCACGCCGAATGTCGATCTGGTGGCCTACGCGGATTCGCTGCTGGCGCGTTATGAAAATCGCGCCATTAAACACCGCACCGGACAGATTGCCACCGACGGCACGCAGAAGCTGCCGCAGCGCTGGCTGGACAGCATTCGCTGGCACATCACGCAAGGCAGCGCGTATCCGCTGCTGGCGCTCGGCGTGGCAGCGTGGATTCGCTATGTCGGTGCCGTTGACGAACAGGGCAACGCCATTGAGGTGCGTGATGCCATGAAGAGTGAACTGGCAGAGCGCGTGGCGGCCAGTGCAGAAGGCGAAGCGCGGGTCGCAGCGCTGCTGGGCATCGAATCAGTATTTGGTGAGGATTTGCCGCACAACGCCGATTTTGTCGCGCAGGTAAATGATTGTTATCAGCAGCTACTGCGTCAGGGCGCGCGGGCCACGGTGGCGCAGGCGGTGGCAAACGGCTGAAACGGAAAGCGCTGGCGCTGGCGATAAGGGCTGTTTAGACTAGCGGTGCCCGTTTGGGCACCCTTTTTTTATCAAAGCAGGCTCTGTTGCCGCCAGCCACTATAGGGATGTTGCGCATGTCGATTGCCTATACCATTACGGCTTCTGAGCCGGTCAATCAGCAGATCTATCGCTATCTGCGTCAGGAGATTGTCACCTGCATTATTCCTCCCGGTTCGCTACTGTCGGAAAAAGAGGTCTCCGCGCGGTTTGATGTCTCACGTCAGCCGGTGCGGGAAGCCTTTATCAAGCTGGCGGAAGCGGGCCTGGTGCAGGTCCTGCCACAGCGTGGCACCTTTGTGCGTAAAATCTCTGCCCGTCGGGTGGCCGATGGCCGTTTCATTCGCGAAGCGGTGGAAATAGCCGTGGTGCGCCGCGCCGCGCTGGAAGCCACGCCGGTGGCGCTGCTGGCGCTGCAGCAAAATCTTGACCTGCAGGCGCTGGCCGCCCAGCGCAACGACATTCAGGGATTTTTAGCACTGGATGACGCCTTTCACCGTCTGATTGCCGAAAGCATCGATTGCGCGCTCGCCTGGGAAACGGTGGAAAACATCAAAGCCACCATGGATCGCGTGCGTTTCCTGACGCTGAGCAAGGTGTCGCCGCCGGAAAGCCTGATTGAACAGCATCGGGAAATCTACGCGGCAGTTGCGGCGCAGGACGCCGATGCCGCCGAGCTGGCGATGCGTCGCCATTTGCAGGAAATGATCTTTTCCATCACGCCTATCTCCGAACAAAACAGCGAGTGGTTTGAGCAACACTAATCAACGGGAGCCAGTCTGCTCCCGTTTTTTTTACCACCAGCGATGAAAATGGTGCACCGGACCCATACCTTTCCCCACCTCCAGCGTATCCGCCTGCTCCAGTGCGCCTTGTAACCAGGTTTTTGCCGCCTCAACCGTTTCGGCCCAGGTGGCATAGCGCGGGCGCAACGCGGCCAGCGCCGCTGACAGCGAACAGCCGGTGCCGTGCGTATGCCGCGTATTCACCCGCGGCGTGCTGAAGCGCTGTTCGCCATCAGAAGTAAACAGCCAGTCCGGGCTTTCCGCTTCGTGCAGATGGCCGCCCTTCATCAGCACCGCCTGACAGCCCAGCGCCAGCAGCGCGCGCCCCTGCTCACGCATCTCTGCCTCATTGAGTGCCGGATCACAATCAAGCAGCACCGCCGCTTCCGGCAGATTCGGCGTGATCAACGATACCTGAGGCAGCAGGCGCTCACGCAGGCTGGCCACCGCCTGCGGCGCCAGCAGCGCATCGCCGCTTTTCGCCACCATTACGGTATCAAGCACCACCCACGGCAGCGCGGCCTGCGCCAGTTTATCTGCCACCACCTCAATCACCGCCTGCTCGCCCAGCATGCCGATTTTGGCGCTGTCGATGCGCACGTCGCTGAGCACCGAGTCGAGCTGGGCGCCGACAAAAGCGGGATCGATACGATAAAGCGCCTGCACGCCCTGCGTATTCTGCGCCACCAGCGCGGTGATCACGCTGGTGCCGTAAGCACCAAGGGCAGAGAACGCTTTCAAATCGGCCTGAATGCCCGCGCCGCCGCTGGGATCGGTTCCGGCGATGGTCAACGCATTAATCCGCTTCATGGCTGCACCTCCGCGCCCTGCTGCCACAGCGCATCCAGTAACGCCTGCTGAAAGCTGCCCGGCCCGCCAGCGCCTGAAGCAGCAGCCTGCTCGCCCGCGCGTGCCATTAGCTGACAGGCGGTAGCCACCAGCATCAGCCGATCGCCAGACAGCGCGCAAAATGCGGCAACCATCGCCGACAGCGCACAGCCGGTGCCCACCACGCGCGTCAGCAGCAAATCGCCACCCGACACGGCGATCAGGCGCTCGCCATCGGTGACATAATCCGTTTCGCCGGTGACGGCGACAATGGCGCCACTGCGGCTGGCCAGCTGTTTTGCCGCCGTTATCGCCAGATGCGAGTGGTGCAGGCTGTCGACGCCACGCCCTTGCGCATCAATGCCCGCCAGTACGAGGATTTCAGAGGCGTTGCCCCGAATAGCCGCTGGCTGCTGATCCAGCAGTTCACGGCAAAATCCGGTGCGTAAAGGCAGTGTACCGACGGCCACCGGATCCAGCGTCCAGGGCACATTCGCCGCGCGCGCCGCCGCAATGGCTGCACGCATGGCAGGGATACGATCGCGCGTTAAGGTGCCCACGTTGATCAGCAGCGCATCGGCCAGCGGGCTAAAAATAGCGGCCTCTTCGGTATCAATCACCATGGCGGGCGAAGCATTTAAGGCCAGCAGCACATTGGCGGTAAACGCCTGTACGACATCGTTGGTCATGCAGTGCACCAGCGGTGCGCGCTGTTGAAAGTGGGTAAGCGTGGTGGCGACAAACGCGCCGGAGAGGTGTTGCGGTTGATTGGTCATAAAGCTCCCAACCGGCGTCTAAGAAGGCGAATGCGGTCAGGCATTTGACTTCCCTACGCTGGCATTATCCAGGTCAGGTAATACGGGTATTTCTCAGCCTTTATAAAAAAGGGCACCCCGAGTCAGTGTTACGCCATGAGCATAAGGAAGTGGCAGCGCTTAAGCAAGCGGGAGTATTCGGCCATGTGCAAACGCAAAAAACCCGGGACAGGCCCGGGTTTTAGTGATGATGCGTAACGGTTACTGCGCGGGTTTGGTACGGATCAGATGATCAAAGGCACTGAGCGAGGCTTTAGCCCCTTCGCCGCTGGCAATAATGATCTGCTTGTACGGTACCGTGGTGCAGTCACCGGCAGCAAACACGCCTTTTACGCTGGTTTCGCAACGGGCATCAATGATGATTTCGCCCATTTTGGTGCGCTCAACCGTGCCTTCCAGCCAGTTGGTGTTGGGCAGCAGGCCAATCTGCACGAAGATACCTGCCAGTGGCAGCTGATGGCTCTGCTGCGTCACACGATCGACATACTGCAGGCCGGTGACTTTGCTGCCGTCGCCTTTCACTTCAGTGGTCTGCGCGTTGAGGATCACGTCGACGTTATGCAGGCTGCGCAGTTTGTTCTGCAGCACCTGATCGGCGCGCATTTCACCGGCAAACTCCAGCAGCGTCACATGTTCAACGATACCGGCCAGATCGATAGCCGCTTCCACGCCGGAGTTACCGCCGCCAATTACCGCCACGCGCTTACCTTTGAACAGCGGGCCATCGCAGTGTGGGCAATAAGTTACGCCTTTGGTGCGATACTCGTTCTCGCCAGGCACGTTCATGTTACGCCAGCGGGCGCCGGTGGCGATAATCAGGCTGCGCGTTTTCAACACCGCGCCGGTCGCCGTTTCAACCGCATGCAGTCCGCCTTCGGCCGCTGCAGGAATCAGCTTGATGGCGCTTTGTGCATCAATAACGTCGACTTCATAATCATCAACGTGCGCACGCAGTGCACCGGCCAGTTTCGCGCCTTCGGTTTTCTGTACCGAGATGTAGTTTTCGATATCCACGGTGTCCAGCACCTGGCCACCAAAACGCTCGCCCATCAGGCCGGTACGAATACCTTTACGCGCCGAGTAAATCGCCGCCGCTGCACCCGCCGGGCCACTGCCGACAATCAGCACTTCATAGGCTTCACGCTGGTTCAGCGCTTCCGCCGCACGCTTGTCGGCGTTGGTGTCGACCTTGCTGACGATTTCAGCCAGGCTCAGGCGGCCCTGACCAAACTCTTTGCCGTTCAGGAACACGGCTGGCACGCCCATGATATTGCGTTCCTGAATCTCATTCTGGAACACGCCGCCATCGATCGCCGTGTGCGAGATACGCGGGTTGATCACCGCCATCAGGTTCAGCGCCTGCACCACGTCCGGGCAGTTATGGCAGGAGAGCGAATAATAGGTTTCGAAGTGGAAATCGCCTTCCAGCGCGGCAACCTGATCCAACAGCTCCTGCGCTTCTTTCGAAGGATGCCCACCGGTTTGCAGCAGCGCCAAAACCAGTGAGGTAAATTCATGACCCATTGGCGAACCGGCGAAACGCGGCCCGGTCTCTTTGCCTGGGTTGGTAATTAAAAATGAAGGCTTACGTACTGGCTTATCGTTCTCTTCGCGGAAAGAGACTTTGTCTGACAGTCCGGCGATATCTACCAGCAGATCCCTGATTTCAGCCGATTTTGCACCGTCATCCAGCGTAGCGATCAACTCAACAGGTTTCGATAATTTCTCAAGATAGGCTTTGAGTTGGGTTTTCAGATTATTGTCGAGCATAGTGAGTTCCTGGTCTGGTAAATACATCGGGTGCTAAAAAGCACCCGATGAGAGAGATACGGTTCACCTGTCAGGCAGCCAGTGACTGCCTGAGTGACGTATAACGTTTAAAGCCGTGAGGCGAGTTAGATTTTGCCAACCAGATCCAACGATGGAGACAGAGTGGCTTCGCCCTCTTTCCATTTGGCCGGGCAAACTTCGCCTGGGTGTGAAGCAACGTACTGTGCCGCTTTCACTTTACGCAGCAGGTCAGAGGCGTCACGGCCAATGCCTTCAGCGGTGATTTCGATCGCCTGGATGATGCCTTCCGGGTCAACGATGAAGGTACCACGGTCAGCAAGGCCTTCCGCTTCACGCAGGATTTCAAAGTTACGAGACAGCTGCGCGGTTGGATCGCCGATCATTGCGTATTCGATTTTGCCGATGGTGTCTGAGCTACCGTGCCATGCTTTATGGGTAAAGTGGGTGTCGGTAGAAACAGAGTAGATATCCACGCCCAGTTTCTGGAACTCAGCGTAATGGTCGGCAACGTCGCCCAGTTCGGTTGGGCAAACAAAGGTAAAGTCAGCCGGGTAGAAGAAGAACACGCTCCATTTACCCTCGACATTTTTTTCGGTGACTTCGATGAACTCGCCATTTTTAAACGCGGTGTTTTTGAATGGCTTAATTTTGGTATTGATAATAGACATCTGACGTCCTCCGTTAAAAGATGTGATGCACGTTACAGAAAAACCCTGTTCGATGCTAATAAGCAGCCCATATCAATTCGATAAACAAAAGCTAACAAGCTATGTGGACGGCGCATGGCGCTGGCTCAGAGCGAGTCGAAAATGGCCCGGGCAGGTTGCCGCTTTCCATTCGATTTTATCACAGGCCTTTTAACTGCCAGGCTTGTGGCCTGTCAATGTTTTGGAGCATAACGTGCAAATTAGACCTTTTTGTGAAGCTGACCGCCCTTTTTTACGCACGCTGTTTCTGGCATCGCGCAAGGCGAACTGGCACTGGCTGGATAGCAGCCGCTGGCAACTGGAGGATTTTGACAGCACCGTACTGGGTGAAACGGTGTTGGTCGTAGAACAGGAGGGACATCGCGTTGGCTTTGCCGCGCTGCTGGAAAATGACAACTTTCTGCACAGCCTGTTTGTCGATCCACAACATCAGGGCAGCGGCGTCGGCAGCGCGTTGTTAAAGGCGGTGCAGGCACGATTCACCTCAACCGGTGCGCTAAAATGCCTGTTAGCCAACAAACCGGCACAGGCATTTTATCAGCGGCACGGCTGGCAGGTGATTGCGCAGGGCGAGAGCGAACAAGGCGAGTACGTTCTGATGCACTATAAACTGCGCCCGTAAGCCGGGCGCAAATCTTATAGGGCGCGGAAGGCGATATCGCCCGGAATCACCTCACCCTGCCAGTAAAGCTGCGCGGCCACCGCACCGGCCAGCTGACGATAGCGGGCGGTAAATTCCCCGTGCGGATCGCGGATCACTGTGGGTTCACCGGCATCCAGATCTTCGCGCAGCTGGATGTGCAGCGGCAGCTGGCTGAGCAGGCGCGTATGGTACTGTTCGGCCAGCTTCTCTGCGCCGCCGCTGCCAAATATCGCCTCATGATGGCCGCAGTTGCTGCAAATATGCATGCTCATGTTTTCCACCACGCCCAGCACCGGCACATTGACCTTCTCAAACATCACAATGCCCTTGCGCGCGTCGAGCAGCGCAATATCCTGCGGCGTAGTGATGATCACCGCGCCGGTGACCGGCACGTTCTGCGCCAGCGTCAGCTGGATATCGCCGGTGCCTGGCGGCATATCCAGCACCAGATAATCGAGTTCCGGCCACAGCGTTTCGTTCAGCAGCTGCATCAGCGCCTTGCTGGCCATGGGCCCGCGCCACACCATGGCGTTATCGTCGGTGACCAGATAACCGATGGAGTTAGTGGCCAGGCCGTGCGCCATGATCGGCGCCATGTGTTTCCCGTCGGGCGAAGAAGGACGCTGATCGTCGGTGCCCAACATGCTCGGCACCGATGGGCCGTAGATATCAGCATCCAGCAGGCCCACGCGCGCGCCTTCGGCGGCCAGCGCCAGCGCCATGTTCACCGCCGTCGTGGATTTGCCCACGCCGCCTTTGCCGGAGCTGACGGCGATAATGTTTTTTACACCGTTAGCGCCAGGCTGATCTTTGACCCGCTTCAGCGTGGCGATATCGTGACGCAGACGCCAGTCGATCGCTCCCGCGCCGGTGATGCGCAGCAAATCGGCGCTGACCTGCTCTTTCAGCTGGTCAAACGCGCCGTTCCAGACAAACGGCATCAGCAATTCGACATGCAGCCGGTTATCCAGCAACGCTACGTGGTGCAGCGCTTTCAGCACGATCAAATTGCGCTGCAGCGTAGGGTGTTCAAAACGGGCGAGAACGCCGGCAACCATGGCGCGCAGCGTTTCCGGTGAATGATGGGGGGATTCAGTGTTCATCCCTGCTCCTCTGTTTTCTTGTTAGCCTGATGACGCCATTCAGCTAATCATATCAGAAGCCTGGCCGAATGAAGCGCTGGCAAACCCTCTGTTTACGCCGGGACGGCCTTTCAGGTAACATCTAAGACCGTTTTTTTAACCACAAGAAAGCAACGTAAACTATGACTCAAGTCGCGAAAAAAATAATGGTAACGTGCGCCCTGCCGTACGCTAATGGCTCAATCCATCTCGGCCACATGCTCGAGCATATCCAGGCAGATATTTGGGTTCGTTACCAGCGAATGCGCGGCAATCAGGTTTACTTCATCTGTGCTGACGACGCCCACGGCACGCCGATCATGCTGAAATCACAGCAGCTCGGCATCACGCCAGAGCAGATGATTGCGGAGATGAGCCAGGAGCATCAGGCTGACTTCGCCGGTTTTAACATCAGCTATGACAATTATCATTCGACCCATGGCGAAGAGAACCGCGTGCTTTCTGAGCAGATTTACACGCGCCTGAAGGCCAACGGCCACATTAAGAATCGCACCATTTCGCAGCTTTACGATCCGGAAAAAGGCATGTTCCTGCCGGATCGCTTCGTTAAAGGCAGCTGCCCGAAATGTAAATCGCCGGATCAGTATGGCGATAACTGTGAAGTGTGCGGCGCGACCTACAGCCCAACCGAGCTGATCAATCCGCAGTCCGCCGTGTCTGGCGCGACGCCGGTGATGCGTGATTCCGAACACTTCTTCTTCGATTTGCCAGCGTTTAGCGACATGCTGCAGGCGTGGACGCGCTCCGGCGCCCTGCAGGATCAGGTGGCTAACAAGATGCAGGAGTGGTTTGAGTCGGGCCTGCATCAGTGGGACATTTCCCGCGATGCGCCTTACTTCGGCTTTGAGATCCCGGATGCGCCAGGCAAATATTTCTATGTCTGGCTCGACGCGCCAATCGGCTACATGGGCTCGTTCAAAAACCTGTGTGACAAGCGCGGCGACCTCGATTTCGACGAGTTCTGGAATAAAGATTCCACCACCGAGCTGTATCACTTTATCGGCAAAGATATCGTCTATTTCCACAGCCTGTTCTGGCCAGCGATGCTGGAAGGCAGCAACTACCGCAAGCCTAATAACCTGTTTGTGCATGGCTACGTGACGGTAAATGGCGCGAAGATGTCAAAATCACGCGGCACCTTTATCAAAGCCAGCACCTGGTTGCAGCATCTGGATGCCGACAGCCTGCGCTATTACTATGCGGCCAAGCTCTCATCACGCATTGATGACATCGACCTTAATCTGGAAGATTTCGTCCAGCGTGTGAACGCCGACGTGGTCAACAAAGTGGTCAACCTCGCCTCGCGCAATGCCGGTTTTATCACTAAACGCTTTGACGGCAAGCTGGCAGCTGAGCTGGCCGATCCTGCGCTCTTTAAAACCTTCACCGATGCGTCAGAAAAAATTGGCGAAGCCTGGGCGGCGCGTGAATATGGCCGGGCCATTCGCGATATCATGGCGCTGGCTGACGTTGCTAACCGCTATGTTGACGAACAGGCGCCGTGGGTAGTGGCGAAACAGGAAGGCCGCGATGCCGACCTGCAGGCGATCTGCTCTATGGGCATCAATATGTTCCGCGTGCTGATGACCTGGCTGAAGCCGGTGCTGCCTTCGCTGGCCGAGCGCACCGAAGCCTTCCTCAACTGCGAACTGAGCTGGGATGCCGTGCAGCAGCCGCTGCTCGATCACAGCATCGCCAGCTTTAAAGCGCTCTACAGCCGCATTGAGATGAACAAAGTTGAGGCGCTGATTGACGCTTCAAAAGAAGATGCGGCGGTGGCTAATCAGCCCGCTGTCAGCGGGCCGCTGGCGGATGTACCGATTGGCGAGACCATCACCATTGATGATTTTGCCAAAATCGATATGCGCGTGGCGCTGATCGAGAAAGCCGAACTGGTGGAAGGTTCAGACAAGCTGCTGCGTTTACAGCTCGATCTGGGCGGTGAGAAGCGGCAGATTTTCTCCGGCATTCGCGCGGCTTACCCCGATCCCGCGGTGCTGGAAGGCAAGCTGACCATTATTGTCGCTAACCTGGCACCACGTAAAATGCGCTTCGGCGTGTCAGAAGGCATGGTGCTTTCAGCCGGTTCCGGCGGCGCCGATCTGTATGTGCTGTCGGCGGACAGCGGTGCCACACCGGGCATGCAGGTGAAGTAAACGCCGCAAGGCGTTGTTGTTGTTCCTCAGGCCGGAAAGGCCTGGGTTTGCCGTGAAGCGGGCGGCTTTTAAGGGCAAGGGCTTTAAGGTCAGCGGCCATTTCGTTCTGCCTGGCTGGCGGCTTTAAGGTCAAGGGCTTTAAGGTCAAGGGCTTTAAGGTCAAGGGCTTTAAGGTCAAGGGCTTTAAGGTCAAGGGCTTTAAGGTCAAGGGCTTTAAGGTCAAGGACTTTAAGGTCAAGGACTTTAAGGTCAACGGCCATTTCGTTCTGCCTGAAGGCAGCCCGAGCAGGGCCGGCAGTCGCCCCGGCCCTGCACCCGCGCTTTCGGCCAGCTTCATCGCCGCGTTGCGGTGCCCTCGCTACTTCAGCCTTCCTGACGGACCACTCGCGACGCGCCCTCCATGGCGCGGCGCTTCCCTCTCGCCGACGTCCTGTCGGCTCGTCCTGGAACGCTTCATCCACTCGGCGCTGAAATGGCCGCCAACACCACTCGCTGCCAGAATTGTACTCAATGTGACTAATAACTGGCTGAAGAAGCCTTAATTGGATGAAACGTTATGACTGGTTAGAAAGATCATCATAATGCGTTGAACATATCGGCTGGTGGCGCAAGGCACTTATCCATTGGTCGCTGAAATGGCCACCAACATCACTCGCTGCCAGAATTGTACTCAATGTGACTAATAACTGGCTGAAGAAGCCTTAATTGGATGAAACGTTATGACTGGTTAGAAAGATCATCATAATGCATTGAACATATCGGCTGGTGGCGCAAGGCACTTATCCATTGATCGCTGAAATGGCCGCCAGCATCACTCGCTGCCAGAACTGTACTCAATGTGACTAATAACTGGCTGAAGAAGCCTTGGTTGTATAAATCAGGTTGATTAGCTGAAAGTTGGCAATCCTCTCAAATATCATCATGTGCTGAACATTCCCGAAAGGGCTTATCCATTTGTGGTTGAAATGGCCGCCAGCATCACTCGTTGCCAGAACCGTCTTCGATGCGGCGATTAAATGGCTGTGATGCTGCTGTGTTCACGCTGTCTGTCAGAAACGCACTAATCTGTAAAATGAAAATCCTTTTCATATCAAACTACAATACATTCAGGCTTTGTTAATCTCGCGCAAAACAAACCAGCTGTGCTCAGCTCATAATCCATCTCCACACAGATATGCAGATGAGATTTTAAGGTTTGGTTTTAGTCATTTCGATTTTGATTTGGGTTTTGACCTTTTAGAGGCATCACAAACGCCGAGGCAAAAGCGTTTTCCAGGATGAGCCGCAGGGAGGCGGCGAGAATAAGCGCCGCGCCGGACAAAAACGCCGGGAGCGTTTTTGAACAGCGCTTGCGCTGCCCCGAAGGGGTGAGCCTCAGGATGAGGCGAATACTCCGCGTCGCGCATGGTCCGTCAGGAAAACGCTTTTGCTGAGGGTACCCACGAAGTGGGCAGTTGTGTTTGCCGGATAGCGCGGGTGCAGGGCCGGGGCGACTGCCGGCCCTGCTCGTGCTGCCTTCAGGCAGAACGAAATGGCCGTTGACCTTGATTTTAAAGACCTTGACCCTAAAGACGTTGGCCTGAAAGCGCCCGCGCCAGGGCAAAACAAGGCCTTTCTGGCCTGAGGAACGAGCGCCCCCGGCGACCGCCTCCCCAAAAATGTGATCTGTAGCACGCTAAGAATTTTCGTCGTAAGATAAGCACATACCACATCAGGAGCCAGTCATGCGCCCGGCACTTACGATCTGTTGGCATTACCTTCGCGCCTTTATCATCATCTATCTCTGCCTGTTTGCAGGCAACGGTCTCGCCGCGCTGCTGCCAATCACCATACCGGGCAGTATCCTTGGCATGCTGGTGCTGTTTACCCTGCTGACCGTGCAGATCATCCCGGTAAAATGGGTGAAGCCCGGTTGCCACATCATCATTCGCAATATGGCGCTGCTGTTCGTGCCGATCAGCGTTGGCGTGATGAGCTACACCGATATCCTTACCGCCCAGTTTGGGCCGATTGTGGTGTCATGCATTGTCAGCACGATTCTGGTGATCGTCATTGTTGGCGTGGGTTCGCAACGCCTGCACGCCGAGCCGGGAGAAAAACCATGATCGATATCTGGTGGTCTCTCCCGCTGACGCTTGGCGCCTTCTGGCTGGCACGCAAGCTGGCAACCACGCTGAAAATTTCGCTGCTCAACCCGCTGCTGGTTTCTATGGCGATCATTATTCCCATTCTGCTGCTCACGCATATACCCTATTCCCGCTATTTTGCCGGCAGCGCTATTCTCAACCAGCTGTTACAGCCTGCGGTAGTGGCACTCGCCTTGCCGCTTTATGAGCAGCTGCAACAGATCAGGGCACGCTGGAAATCGATTGTAGGGCTCTGCTTTATTGGAAGTATTACCGCGATGACCTCGGGCACGGCTATCGCGTTATGGATGGGGGCAACGCCGGAAATCGCCGCCACCATTATTCCCAAATCAGTGACCACCCCGATTGCGATGGCGATTTCGGCCTCGTTGCACGGCATTCCGGCCATCAGCGCTATCTGCGTGTTAATCGCCGGAGTGTTTGGCGCAGTGTTTGGCCACATGCTGCTTAACCTGTTTAAGGTGCGTACAAAAGCGTCGCGCGGTCTGGCTATTGGCAACGCCTCGCATGCCCTTGGCACCGCTCGCTGTGCTGAACTCGACTATCAGGAAGGCGCATTCAGCTCACTGGCGCTGGTGATTTGCGGCATTCTCACTTCGTTGCTCGCGCCCTTTCTTTTTCCGGTTTTGTTAAGGCTGTTGGGCTGAAAGTTTGCGAGAGATCTCGCAAACTTTGCTCAAGTTTCAAATCTTGCATTGATAGCGCGATTTAGATCACATATAACCGCCTGATTGCTCTTCCCTCTTTGCTGATGAGACTCACTCATGCACCCACGATTTCAACAGGCGTTTACCACTCTGCCATCCGACTTACAGCAGGCCATTGCGCCTGTGCTTGCCGCTGACGATTTTGCTGCCCGCTTAACACCGCAGCAGGTTGCCGATCTGCAACAACAAACCGGCCTTGATGCTGATGCGCTGGCATTAGCGCTGCTGCCGCTGGCGGCGGCCTGTGCGCTGGCCACGCTCTCGCATTTTAACGTGGGTGCCATCGCCCGCGGTGCCAGCGGCAGCTGGTATTTTGGCGCTAACATGGAATTTGCAGGCACCACCATGCAGCAGACCATTCATGCCGAGCAGAGCGCCATTACCCACGCCTGGCTGCACGATGAAGCGAAGCTGGAAACCGTCACCGTTAACTACACGCCTTGCGGGCACTGCCGTCAGTTTATGAATGAACTGAACAGCGGCACCGCGCTGCGCATTAGCCTGCCCAATCGTCCGGCTACCACGCTGGCGAACTATCTGCCTGACTCATTTGGCCCCGGCGATCTCGATATTCATGAGCGCCTGCTGACCCCGGTCGATCACGGTTATCAACCTGCTGGCGATGCGCTTGCTCAGGCCGCTATCGCAGCTGCCAGCCGCAGCCATGCGCCTTACAGCAAAGCGCACAGCGGCGTGGCGCTGGAAAGCGTCAGCGGCAAGATTTATGCCGGCCGTTACGCTGAAAATGCCGCCTTTAACCCCAGCCTGCCTCCATTGCAGGCGGCGCTGATTCTGATGAACATGGCTGGCGAAGGCCAGGCGATTAAGCGCGCCGTTCTGGCTGAGCATCCTCAGGCACTGCTGGTTCAGCATGATGCCACCCGCGCTACGCTGGCCATGCTCGGCTGTAGCGATCTGCACCTGGCGGCGCTGACAAAAGCGTGATGCCGCTTTTTAGTAAAAAAAGTATCGCTTTTGTTATCCGTTGCTAACAAAAGCTGTACTTCTGCGCGAATTTTCTTAGGATCGGGCACACAACTTATCCCTGACAATATCCAGGCTAACGGTTGCGGCGCAGCCCGGTCTGAGATGGAGCAAACACTGCATGGAACTCGACTACGAAAGTAAACGTTCGCTGTATATCCCTTATGCTGGCCCTATTCTGTTGGAATTCCCGTTGTTGAATAAAGGCAGTGCCTTCTCCGTAGAGGAGCGCAACGACTTCAATCTCAATGGCCTGCTGCCGGAAACCGTAGAAACCATCGAAGAGCAGGCTGAACGCGCCTGGCGCCAGTTCCAGGATTTCAAAAACAACAACGATAAACACGTTTACCTGCGTAATATTCAGGATACCAACGAAACCCTGTTCTACCGTCTGCTCGATAACCATCTGGAAGAGATGATGCCAATCATCTACACGCCAACGGTCGGCGCAGCGTGTGAACACTTCTCTGAAATTTACCGTCGTGCCCGTGGTCTGTTTATCTCCTACCCTAACCGCGCCAGCATTGAAGATATGCTGCAAAATGCCACCAAGCAGAATGTTAAAGTGATTGTTGTCACCGACGGCGAGCGCATTCTTGGTCTGGGCGATCAGGGCATCGGCGGCATGGGCATTCCTATTGGTAAGCTTTCTCTTTATACCGCGTGCGGCGGCATCAGCCCGGCGTACACCCTGCCTGTGGTTTTGGATGTTGGCACTAACAACCAGCAGCTGCTGAATGACCCGCTCTATATGGGCTGGCGTCATCCGCGCATCACCGGTGAAGAGTACGATAATTTCGTTAACGAATTTATTCAGGCAGTAAAAAGCCGCTGGCCAAACGTTCTGCTGCAGTTTGAAGATTTTGCGCAGAAAAATGCCATGCCGCTGCTGGAGCGCTATCGCGACGAAGTGTGCTGCTTCAACGATGACATTCAGGGCACCGCGGCGGTGACGCTGGGTACGCTGATTGCCGCCAGCCGTGCGGCAGGCAGCAAGTTAAGCGATCAGAAAGTGGTGTTTCTCGGTGCTGGCTCAGCCGGCTGCGGTATCGCCGAACAGATCGTCGCGCAGATGAAATCAGAAGGCTTAAGCGACGATGAAGCGCGCGCACGCGTGATGATGGTCGACCGTTTTGGCCTGCTGACCGACAAACTGCCTAACCTGCTGAGCTTCCAGAGCAAGCTGGTGCAGAAAAGCGAAAATCTCAGCGGCTGGGATACCAGCAACGACACCATCTCCCTGCTGGATGTGGTGCGCAACGCGCATCCAGATATTCTGATTGGCGTCTCCGGCCAGCCAGGCCTTTTCAGCGAAGAGATTATCCGTGAAATGCACAAGCATTGCGCACGCCCGATCGTCATGCCGCTCTCCAACCCCACTTCGCGCGTTGAGGCGACGCCAGCCGACATTCTGGCGTGGACCGACGGTGCCGCGCTGGTCGCCACCGGCAGCCCATTCTCTCCGGTAAGCTGGAAGGATAAAACCTATCCGATCGCCCAGTGCAACAACTCCTATATCTTCCCTGGCATTGGCCTTGGCGTGATCGCCTCAGGCGCAACCCGCGTGACCGACAGCATGCTGATGGCTGCCAGCCGTACGCTGGCTGACTGTTCACCGCTGGCCAACGAAGGCCAGGGTCCGGTGCTGCCGGAGATCAAAGATATTCAGGGCGTTTCCAAGCTGATTGCGATGGCAGTGGGCAAAGCGGCTCAGCTGGCGGGCGTGGCGGTGGTCACCTCAGAAGATGTGCTGTCACGTTCGATCGCCAGCAACTTCTGGCTGCCACAATACCGTAACTATCGCCGCACCTCGATTTAACCGTGGTGCGTGTTGCCGGGTGCGCTGCGCCCGGCATCGCCTAAAATAACAACGGCCAGCGGCGCTGCACTTGCTTCAGCCAGGCCGCTCAAGTAGCCTTGCAGGCACTGAATTTTTCTTCCCCTCAATGCGGTAAAGCATGATTAAACGCGCGCTCCTCGGTCTGTTGATCGTCATCACCCTGATGATTATCACCGCGCTTGCTCTCGATCGCTGGATCAGCTGGAAAACCGCGCCTTTTATCTTCGAAAACGTCGCGTCGCTGCCGCATCGTCAGGTCGGCGTGGTGCTCGGCACGGCGAAATATTATCGTACCGGCGTGCTTAATCAGTACTATCTCTATCGCATGCAGGGCGCGCTCAATGCCTATAACAGCGGCAAGGTTAACTATCTGCTGCTCAGCGGCGATAACGCCCAGCAAAGCTACAATGAGCCCAGAACCATGCGTCGCGATTTAATTAAAGGCGGCGTCGATCCGGCGGATATCGTGCTGGATTATGCGGGCTTCCGCACGCTGGATTCCATTGTGCGCACACGCAAAGTGTTCGATACCAACGACTTCATTATTATCACCCAGCGCTTTCATTGCGAACGTGCGCTGTTCATCGCCCTGCATTTGGGTATCCAGGCGCAATGTTATGCGGTGCCCTCGCCGAAAAATATGCTGAACGTGCGCGTGCGTGAAGTCGGTGCGCGACTCGGCGCATTGGCCGATCTGTTTATCATGAAGCGCGAGCCGCGGTTTCTTGGCCCGCTGGTGCCGATACCGGCCCAGCATCAGGTGCCGGAAGATGCGCAAAGCTACCCGGCGGTGACGCCAGAACAGCTGCTGGAAATACAGCAACAGCAACAGCAACAGCAACAGCAACAGCAACAGCAACAGCAACAGCAACAGCAACAGCAACAGCAACAGCAACAGCAATAGCAATAAAAATTATGCATAAAAAAACGGGCCATCAGGCCCGTTTTTTGTGGTGCGATGAGATTACTTTTTACGTGAATATTTCAGTGAATCCAGCGCGACGGCGAAAATGATGATGCCGCCTTTAATGATGTACTGCCAGTAAGGGTTAACGCCGATGTAGGTCAAACCGTAGTTGATAACGGTGAAGATCAGCACACCGGTAACCACGCCTGCAACCGTACCCACGCCACCGGCGAAGGAAACACCGCCCACGACGCAAGCCGCGATAGCATCCAACTCATACATAAAGCCGAGGTTGTTGGTGGCGCTGCCAATACGGCCCGCTTCCAGCATGCCGCCGAACGCATAGAACACGCCAGACAGGGCATACACCAGGATCAGGTTGAAGTTAACATTAACGCCGGAGACCTTAGCCGCTTCCGGGTTGCCACCGATGGCAAAAATGTTTTTACCAAAGCGGGTTTTGTTCCACAGGATCCAGACAAACAGAATGGCAAAAATCGCATAGAAGGTGATGTACGACAGCTTGAAGTCACCAAAACGCAGGAAGCCCTGAGTAAAGGTGGAGAAGCCGCTGTCAAAACCCGCGATAGGCGATGCACCGACGAAGTCGTAATAGAGTGAGTTGATGCCGTAAACGATGATCATCGTGCCCAGCGTGGTGATAAACGGTGTCACCTTCAGGTAAGCGATGATGACGCCGTTTACCAGACCGATCAACGCGCCAATCACACAAACGATCAGCAGCACTACCGGAATTGGCAGGGTATCCATGCCAGGAAAGACTTTGTTGGCATTTTCCATCGACTGCAGCAGCGTTGCCGCTACCACCGCCGCTAAACCTACCTGACGTCCGGCAGAGAGGTCAGTACCCTGCGTCACGATCAGACCGGCCACGCCGAGAGCAATAATAATACGCACTGAAGATTGGGTAAGAATATTACTCAGGTTCATCAGGCTCAGGAAAGTCGGATCCTGGAAAATAATAATCGCCAGCAGTACCAGCAGGACGACATAAATACCGCCCTCTTTTAACCAGGTCAGCGCATTCTTTTTAGTAGTCGCTTTCATGTAATTTCAGCCCTTGCTGCTTAAAGGTGTAGTGAGGCTAAACGCAATATTTCATTCTGCGTTGCTGTTTTGGTGTCAACAATTCCGGCGACCATACCATTACTCATAACCAGAATACGGTCGGTGATACCGATTAATTCCGGCATTTCGGATGAGATAATGATGATGCCCTTCTCTTTTTTCGCCAGTTCAGAAATCAGCTGATAAATTTCAAACTTGGCGCCGACGTCGATTCCGCGCGTAGGTTCATCCAGCATCAATATTTCTGGCTGCGTCAGTAACCAACGGCCAATAATAACTTTCTGCTGGTTACCGCCCGACAGCGAACCAATTGACGTATGGTGTCCCGGTGTTTTTACGCGCATGGCATCGATAACCCATTGGGTATCGCTTTTCATACGGCTGTTATCCAGCAGGCCAATACTGTTTTTGTATTTCTTGATGTTGGAGATAAGCGAGTTAAATCCAATATCGAGATAGGCGTAAATACCGGTAGAGCGGCGTTCTTCGGTGACCAGCGCAAAACCGTGGTTGATCGCTTCGTTGGCGCTGTGGTTATTGATCTGCTTGCCGTGCAGACGGATGGTACCGCCCGCCTTCTCACGGATACCAAACAGCGTTTCCACGATGTCGGTACGCTTCGCACCCACCAGCCCGGCAATCCCGAGGATCTCACCTTTGCGCAGGTCAAAGGAGACATCACGAATCGACGGCTGACGCAGTGAGGTAAGATTACGCACTTCCAGAATGGTTTCGCCCGGCACGTTGCTTTTGTCCGGAAAGCGCTGGTTCAGTGAACGGCCGACCATCATGGAGATGATCTTATCCATGTCCAGCCCTTCCAGCGGCTGGGTGGCAATCCACTGACCGTCGCGCAGGATCGTAATTTCGTCACACAGCTGGAAGATCTCTTCCATTTTGTGCGAGATATAGACGATGCCACAGCCACGCTCTTTTAATTTCCGGATGATGGTAAAGAGATGATTGACCTCTTTTTCCGTCAGCGATGAGGTTGGCTCATCCATGATCACGATTTTGGCGTTATAAGAAAACGCCTTAGCGATTTCAATCATCTGCATTTGCGAGACCGACAGCACGCCCACTTTATCGCGTGGATCGATATCAATATCGAGCTCGTCAAATATCGCCTTGGTATCGCGATACATTTTATCCTGGTCGACGAATAATCCTTTTTGCGGATAGCGTCCCAGCCACATGTTATCCATCACCGTGCGCTGTAAGACCAGGTTTAATTCCTGATGCACCATCGACACGCCGTTTTCCAGCGCCTCTTTGGAACTGGTAAAATCGATTTCCTCACCCTGAAACAGGATGCTCCCCGAATCTTTCTTATAAATGCCAAACAGGCATTTCAAAAGCGTTGATTTGCCAGCACCGTTTTCACCCATTAAGGCGTGAATAGAGTGTGGCCTGACTTTTAAATTGACGTTGTCTAACGCCTTTACGCCGGGGAATGACTTATTAACATCGGTCATCTCCAGCAAAAATTCACGCTGCGCGGTCTGATTATCACTGGCCATATTTTACCTGGCTAAAAATTCATAAGGTCACAATAAAGAGCGCGGCCAGTGCCGCGCCCACAGCTTTTATTTAGTGAACTGAGAAAGGTTTTCTTTATCAACCGGCACGTAAGGAACGCGGACGATTTTATTCTCAACTTTAAAGTTGGTTCCCGCAGTGGCTTCTTTGCCATCCGCCAGGTTTTTCGCCATATCCAGCGTCGCTTTTGCCTGGTTAGCCGCATCGTTCAGCACGGTACCGGCCAGCGCACCTGATTTCACTAACGCCAGCGCTTCTGGCAGGGCATCCACACCAAACACCGGAATAGAGGTTTTGTTGTGTGATTTCAGCGCTTCTACCGCACCCATTGCCATCGCATCGTTGTTAGCGATAACCACTTCGATTTTGTTAGCGTTTGGACCAGAGAGCCAGGCGTCCATTTTGTCTTTAGCCTGCGCGGTATCCCACATTGCGGTATCCATCGCCAGCTGCTGGGTTTTCAGGCCATCTTTGTTCAGCGTATCGATAACATATTTGGTACGCGCTTCAGCATCCGGATGACCCGGCTCGCCTTTCAGCAGCACGAACTGGATGGTGCCATCTTTGTTCAGATCCCACGCTGGAGTTGATTTCCAGTGTTTCTCGATCAGCTGGCCCTGGATAATGCCGGACTCTTTAGAATCGGTACCCACGTAGTAAGCTTTGTCATAGCTGGCCAGCACTTTCGCGTTCGGCTCTTTGTTGAAGAACACGATTGGCACGTCGTTGCTGCGCGCTTTATCAACCACTACCGCCGCTGCCGCCGGATCCACCAGGTTAATTGCCAGCGCCTTCACGCCTTTTGCCATCAGCACATCGATCTGGTCGTTCTGTTTGGACTGATCGTTTTGTGAGTCATTCATCAGCAGCTGAATGCCACCCAGGGTTTTCGCTTCTTTTTCAATGTCCTTACGTACCATCGACATGAAGTTATCATCGTATTTGTAGATGGTAACGCCGATACGGGTATCTGCTGCGTGTGCGGTGGCACCAAACATCATGCTGGCAACCAGTGCTGTGAGGGTGAAAACCTTCTTATTCATGGTATCTCCGGGTTTATGCAGGGTATTACGTGGCCCAGCGCATCGCTCTGTGGCCATCTCGCTCGGGCTATCGGTTAAAAACAATGTTAACGTTTGCGTGTTAGGCAACGCCGCCATATTGCCAAGTCAAAAATCGTGACTTCCGTGTTCGATGACGCGTCCTGTAAGAAGTGAACCCTGTTATAGCGAGACCAAAACAGCAGCAAGGGGGGGATTTGCTGCGTTACATTATGTTTCAGTTCGATAAGACGCTGTCATCATAGTGAGCAGCATGTTAATTAACTGTGAATCTGTTCACAGATTGAAAACGGTTACATGGATGATTCGCTCGGATTAGTGACCGGCTCCACATTTTGCCGTGCCGCCACTGAATGACGGCGCACCAGCGTCGGCATAAAGCAGTGCTGAGCGTTAGGATCAAGCTCACCAGCCGCCCCTTTCAGCGCCAGCTCCGTCGCCAGTTTTGCCATAGAAACAATGGGATAGCGCACGGTGGTAAGCTGTGGATCGGTGTAACGAGAAATAGGAATGTCATCGAAGCCAATCACCGAGCAGTGCTGTGGCACCTGAATACCGTTATCTTTCAGCGCGGTAAGTGCGCCAGCTGCCATGCTGTCGTTGTAAGCAAAAATCGCCGTGAGATGCAGATTACGTCCCAGTAGCTCAACCATCGCCGCTTCTCCGCCCTGCATATCAGGCTCGCCGTGCGCCACCCAGGCCTCTGGCGGCGTCAACTGATGCTCGTGCATCGCCTGACGCCAGCCTTCACGGCGCTGCGCGTTATCTTCAATGATATGGCTGGAGCCGAGGAAACCGATGCGCTGATGGCCCTGCTGTAACAGCATGCGCGTAGCGCTCAGCGCGCCACTGATGTTATCCAGACAGACGCAGCGATGCGCATAGCCGGGCACCACACGGTTAATCAGCACCATGCCGGGCACCTGATCCATGAACTCAGCCAGCTCGGCGTCTGAAAGCGTTTTCGCATGCACAATAAGCGCGTTGCAGCGCTGCCGAATCAACACTTCAATAGCATGACGCTCCTTCTCTTCCTGGTGCCAGGAATTAGTAATGAGCGTGTGCTTGGAGACCTGCTGCGCAACGTTGTCCACTGCCTTAACCAGCGCGCCGAAGAAGGGATCGGAGACATCCATCACCACCACGCCGATGGTGTCGCTGACCTGAGTGGCCAGCGCCTGGGCGTTGGCGTTAGGGCGATAGCCGAGCTGAGCCACCGCCTGTTGTACCGATTCCCGCGTCTCCGGCGTCACCGCGCTGCTGTGGTTGAGAACGCGCGACACCGTTGCCACTGATACGCCGGCCTGACGTGCTACATCACGAATTGTGATCATGATTGATCACCACTGAAGGAAAAAGGCATATGCATAGGACACCAGAAAGTAGGCTTTACCCTATTCTGACAGGCTCCGCCGCCGCGCAGCGTGAATCAGGTCACATCACTGAAAGCGGTTACATACAATTCTGTAACCTTTGTGATGCCGGTCATTATCAGTTGCGGGGAGAGAGCTGGCGTTTACGGGCGGAAAGTTGGGTAAGCTGTCGCCACAGCCATTCCACCGGTCCCTGGGCAAAAAAGCGCAGCCAGAGCAGTGAGAAGAGGATATTAATCAGCCAGATAACCGGCACGATAGCCAGCAGCTCCAGGCGGTCAAACTGCATGAACAGGCCAAAACGGTAGAATAAGGTGGTACAGATCAGCGTCTGTAGCAGGTAATTACTCAGCGCCATGCGGCCGACTTTGCCGATTGCCTGGCTCAACTGCCAGTGGGAGATCTGCGGCCAGAAGCCGTAGCATAGCGCGGCATAGCCCAGGCTCTGTAACGGGCTGGCGAGATCGCGCGGTGCCTGCAGATAAAACGCCGTCCAGCGAAATTCCCACTGCAGATGCCATTGCAACGCCACCGCCGGCAACTCAATCAGCCAGCCTGCCGCGGTCAACCACAGCGCAGCGCGGCGATAATGCTGTACGCTGAACTGGCCCTGTAGCCAGCCATTGCGCATCAGCGCGGCGCCAATCATCATGGTGCCAGCCAGCTGCCAGCCATACTGTGACGCCAGCGCCATCAGGCCGGACGAGAGATGATCCAGGCGATTTTCGACCGCCAGCCAGCCGCCGGAGAGTTTCCACTGGGTTTCATACTGAATATTTGCCGCACCCGGCAGCCAGGATGTTCCCGGCTCATGCTGCGAAATTGAACCAAACACCAGCAGCACGCCGACGCCTACCAGATAGAGCAGAATGCCGGTATTGAGCAAAGTGCGCGAAGATGGAACGTCGCGAATAATACGCCAGACCACCAGTCCCACCAGCGCGTAATCAAGCAGGATATCGCCGGTCCACAGCAATACGCCATGCGCGAAGCCAAACAGTAGCAGCCAGCTCAATCGCGCCTGTAGCCAGCCGGAGCCGCGCGACAGCTGAAGTTGCAAGCCGGCGCCAAACAACAGGGCAAATAAGGTGAGGAATTTAAGCTGTGCCAGCCAGTCAAGGATCGCCCAGGTCCAGCTGTCGCGCAGTGAAGGCGTGCCGTTCCAGCCGGGATTGATATAGGCCGCATCGGGCAGGCCAAACGCATTGATATTGAGCAGCAGAATGCCCAGGATAGCGAGGCCGCGAATAAAATCCAGCTGATGATAGCGAACCATGCGCGGCCTCCGTTTTACGCCGTTGCTTAACTATGGCGTACGGCGCGTAAAAATTCCTGACGCGTGTTCTGGCTCGATTTAAACAGGCCGCCAAGCGACGTGGTGGTGGTGGCGCTGGTGGCATCTTTTACGCCGCGCGCTTTCACGCAGTAATGCACCGCATCAATCGACACCGCAACGTTATTGGTGCCCAGCAACGTTTGCAGCGCGATCAGGACCTGCTGCGTCAGCCGCTCCTGCACCTGTGGGCGCTGGGCAAAGAACTGCACGATACGGTTGATTTTCGACAGGCCGATCACCTTGTCTTTTGGAATGTAAGCCACGGTCGCTTTGCCATCAATGATCACAAAATGGTGTTCGCAGGTGCTGGTCAGCGTGATATCACGCACCGTCACCATCTCATCCACTTTCATTTTGTTTTCAATCAGGGTGATTTTAGGAAAGTTAGCGTAATCGAGGCCTGAAAACACTTCATCAACATACATTTTTGCGATGCGATGCGGGGTTTCCATTAGGCTGTCATCTTCCAGATCGAGATTGAGCAGCTGCATGATTTCCGTCATATGCCCGGCAATCAGCTGCTTGCGGGTTTCGTCATGCATATCACGGGCAGGCGCGCGCAACGGGGTCTCGAGGCCGCGAGCCAGCAGCGTCTCATGAACCAGGGCAGCTTCACGGCTTAAGATTGTCATTGATGTCTTCTCCGGCAGGTAATGCTCCCGCCGGGTACACCGACGGGCCAAAATTGTCGGCCATATTGTGAAGCAGTCGACCGGCATTATCCAGCAATCGATCCAATCGGCGATGAAACCTTTTCATGCCGTACGCCGCCACACCAGCGCGCCAGCCAGCAACAGCCCTGCCCCGGCAACATAGAGTGCCGGTTCCAGCCGGTGAGTGAGCAGCGTGGAGATCGAGGAGACCAGCGGACCACCCAGCTGGCCGATGGCGTAACCGGTGGTTAACAGCCCGGCGAGATAGCGGCTATGCGCCGGTGCCAGTTCGCGGCCGCACTGCAACGCCAGCGGTACCACGTTGAGAAAGCCGCCGCCCACCAGCAGCGCGCCGGTGAGCAGACCGGCAAAACCCGGCAGCAGATCGGCGGCGAAAACGCCCAACGCCTGCAGCCACAGGGTTACCGCCAGTCGACGATGCGTCAGCCCACGATGGCGGGTAAGAATGCCGAGCAGAATACCCACTGCCGCGGCGCCGCCAAACAGCGGCCAGACGAACTGCGCGACGTTGCTACCGGGAAAGCGGCTGGCGGCCATCTGCGACAGAAAAGTTGCGGGCAAAATATAACCAAATCCCGCCAGGCTGTAGCTCAGCACCAGCTTTTTCAGATTCCCGTTCAGTTGTAGCGGCGCAGGTTGCTGCTCGGGCCGGTGTAGCTCGCCGCGGCGTGGCAGGAAGCGCACGATGCCTGCCATCAGCAGCAGCGCCATGACGCCATACGCCAGCCAGGCAACGGCGGCGCTAACGCCCCAGGCGTGTAATAGCACCGCCAGCATGCCGCTGACAAAGATACCAATGCCCGGCCCGGCAAACACCGCTACCGCCAGACGAACACGTCCTTGCGACAGCAGCTGTTCATTGCTCCAGGCGGCGATCAAGACCATCACCCAACCGCTGGCGCAGCCGAGTAAAAACCGCAGCAGGCCATGCAGCCACGCGTGTTGCGCCACGGCTGAAAGTAATGTCAGCAGCACCGCGGCCCAGATGCCGACGTGCAATCGCCACTCGACCCGCGTTTTCGCGCGCATGGCATCCCAGGAACCACACAGGTAACCGAGATAGTTGATGGCCGCCACCACGCTGGCGCTGGTCAGCGTCAGCTGATGTTCGGCGATCATCAATGGCACCTGCGGCGTATAGGCAAAGCGCCCTATTCCCATCGCCACCATCAACGATAAAAAAGCGCTCAACGCCACTTTTATTGTCATCCTCTGCTCCTGCCTGCGCGCCGTCTGGTGATGACCCGCTAAGATTAATCATTGCCAGCATCATGCATGGCGGTTAAAATCTCTTAAAGTGAATAATTAAGACCAACTTGCTCACGCGGAGAGAATAGATGGATTTTGTACAGTTGCGCATGTTCTGTTCCGTAGCGGAAACCGGCTCGCTGGCGCGCTCCGCAGAATTGCTGCATCGCGTGCCGTCTAATCTCACCACGCGCCTGCGCCAGTTGGAAGAGGAGATTGGCACCGATCTGTTTATTCGTGAGAAGCAGCGGCTGCGCCTTTCTCCCATGGGACATAACTTCCTGAACTATGCACAGCGTATCCTGGCACTGAGCGACGAGGCGCTGAATATGGCGCGCGCCGGTGAGCCCGGCGGGCCGTTTCATCTTGGCGCCATGGAAAGCACCGCCGCCACCCGTTTGCCGGGTCTGCTGGCATCGTTTCATCAGCGCTATCCCACGGTGACGCTCTCGCTGGTCACCGGCACCTCCGGCGAGATTATCGCCAAAGTGCGCGAAGGCACGCTGGCGGCGGCGCTGGTCGATGGTCCGGTGCGCTACGATGAGCTGAATGGCTGCATCTCTTATCACGAGCAGATGGTTCTGGTGACCAGCGCCGATCATGCGCCGGTGCTGAGTCCACAGGATGCACGGCACGACATGCTGTTTGCCTTTGGCAGTAGCTGCTCTTATCGCCAGCGGCTGGAGGCGTGGTTTCGTGACGCTGGCGTACAGCCCGCGGGCGTTACTGAAATTCAGTCTTATCACGCCATGATGGCCTGCGTGGCGGCCGGTGGCGGGCTGGCCATGATGACCAGCTCGGTGCTGGCGCTGATGCCGGATCGCGATCGTCTACGTGTGCATCCCCTGCCACCGCCGTTGGATCAATCCAGCACCTGGCTGATCTGGCGCCGCGACGCGTTCACCGCCAACGTGGAAGCACTGAAATACCTGATTATTGAGCAGTTTGATGACAAGCCTGAAAACGACGAATTAATGCATCCGTTACCGACACACGAGTAACCCAAAACTGGGCAGGTGAGCACTCATCTGCATCACGCCATAAAGAGGATTATAAAATGGAAATGATTAAAACCCGTGCCGCTGTTGCCTGGGCCGCTGGTGAGCCGCTGAAAATTGAAGAAGTTGATCTGATGCCACCGCAAAAAGGCGAAGTGCTGGTGCGCATCGTCGCCACCGGCGTCTGCCATACCGATGCCTACACGCTGTCTGGTAAAGATCCGGAAGGCGTATTTCCGGCCATTCTCGGCCACGAAGGCGGTGGTATTGTGGAAGCCGTTGGCGAAGGCGTTACCAGCGTTGAGGTTGGCGATCATGTGATTCCGCTTTATACCCCGGAATGCGGCAAGTGTAAGTATTGTTTGTCTGGCAAAACCAACCTGTGCCAGGCGATTCGCACCACGCAGGGCAAAGGATTGATGCCCGACGGCACCACACGCTTTTATAAAGATGGTAAACCGATTTTCCACTATATGGGCACCTCTACTTTCTCTGAATACACCGTAATTCCGGAAATCTCGCTGGCGAAAATCAGCAAAGAGGCGCCGCTGGAAGAAGTGTGCCTGCTCGGCTGTGGCGTGACCACCGGCATGGGCGCGGTGATGAACACGGCCAAAGTGAAAGAAGGCGATACCGTGGCCATTTTTGGTCTCGGCGGCATCGGTCTCTCCGCGGTTATCGGCGCGAAAATGGCCAAAGCGGGCCGTATCATCGCTATCGATATCAACACCAGCAAGTTCGATTTGGCACGCAAGCTGGGCGCGACCGACCTGGTCAATCCAAAGGATTACGACAAGCCGATTCAGGAAGTGATAATTGAGATGACCGACGGCGGCGTGGATTTCTCTTTTGAGTGTATCGGCAACGTGAACGTGATGCGTTCGGCGCTGGAGTGCTGCCACAAGGGCTGGGGCGAATCGGTAATCATCGGCGTAGCGGGTTCAGGCGAAGAGATTTCGACGCGTCCTTTCCAGCTGGTGACCGGTCGCGTCTGGCGCGGATCCGCATTTGGCGGCGTGAAAGGCCGTTCGCAGCTGCCGGGCATCGTCCAGGATTACCTCGACGGTAAATTCCAGCTCAACGACTTTATTACCCACAACATGCCGCTGGAAGAGATCAACGACGCCTTTGACCTGATGCACGATGGCAAGTCAATCCGTTCCGTGGTGCATTTCACCAAATCATAAGGAAGAGAGCATGCCATCGACGCTGGAATTACTGGAAGAGCATCGTCTGTTTGGCGGCTGGCAGCAGCGCTATCAGCACGCTTCGCCGGTGCTGAACTGCACCATGACCTTCAGCATCTTTCTGCCGGAGCCGAAGAGTGACGCGCCACCGCCGGTGCTCTATGTCCTCTCCGGGCTGACTTGCAATGATGAGAATTTCACCACCAAAGCGGGCGCGCAGCGCGTGGCGGCAGAGCTGGGCATTGTGCTGGTGATGGCCGATACCAGCCCGCGCGGTGATGACGTGGCGGACGACGACGGCTACGACCTTGGCAAAGGCGCCGGGTTTTACCTCAATGCCACTCAGGCACCCTGGGATCGTCATTACCGGATGTATGATTACATCAGCGAAGAGCTGCCTGCGCTGATTGCCGACAATTTTAACGTCGGCAAGCGGGCGGCGATTGCCGGACACTCGATGGGCGGCCACGGCGCGCTGATGCTGGCGCTGCGTAACCCGGAGCGTTTTACCTCCGCTTCCGCGCTGGCACCAATTGTGAATCCGTGCGATGTGCCCTGGGGAATCAAAGCCTTTAGCCACTATCTTGGCGACGATCGTTCACAATGGCTGCAATATGACAGCTGCTGGTTGATGCGTCAGGCGCAACAGCAGGTGCCGATGCTGATCGATCAGGGCGACAGCGATCAGTTTCTGGCTGACCAGCTGCATCCTGAACGCCTGCAACAGGTGGCTGAAGAAATGGGCTATCCACTGACCGTGCGCATTCAGCCCGGTTATGACCACAGCTATTACTTCATCGCCAGCGTGATTGAAGATCATCTGCGTTTCCACGCCAGCCATCTGTTTGGCTGAGTCTGCGGGGCAGCATCCGACTGCCCCGTCCTCTTTTCCTTTTCTCCCGTGATAAAAAAAAGCACGCCGTGGCGTGCTTTCTTTTATCTGACGGCTATCGCTTAGCGATCGAGGCCAGGAAACTCCATCTGGTTATATTTCACAAAGCGCGTTTTACGCACCAGCTTGTAGCCAAACCAGATAATCAGGAAGACCGGGATGCCAATATAGGTCGCGGTTACGCCATACCAGTCAATGCGATCCGCCAGGAAAGCCTGGTAATTCTGCCCAAGGGTAATCAACAGGCAAAGCACGAAGGCGAAAATTGGCCCCAGTGGAAACAGCGTCGAACGGTATGGCAGGCTGGCCAGATCGTGGCCCTGTTTTACAAAGCCGCGACGGAAGCGATAGTGGCTGATGGCGATGCCCAACCAGGCGATAAAGCCGGTCATGCCTGACGTATTCAGCAGCCACAAATAGACATCCTGATTGCCAAATTTGGAGGTCAGGAAGCAGAGTCCGGCGACTACCGTGGTGGCATACAGCGCGTTACGCGGCACGCCGCCTTTGGAAAGTTTGGCGAACACGCGTGGCGCTTTGCCTTCTCGCGCCAGCGTAAACAGCATACGCGTTGAGGCGTACATGCCGGAGTTACCGGCTGACAGCACCGCGGTCAGGATCACCGCGTTCATGATCGCCGCAGCAGAAAGCAGGCCAGCATGCTGAAATACCAGGGTAAACGGGCTGACGCTGATATCTTTGATGTCGTTGCGCAGTAATTTAGGATCGGTATAAGGCAGAATCAGGCTAATGATCAGAATGGCGAGGATATAAAACAGCAGGATACGCCAGAACACCTGACGCACCGCACGGGGAATATTTTTTTCCGGCTCTTCCGATTCGCCCGCGGCAATACCAATTAGTTCGGTGCCCTGGAATGAAAAGCCGGCGATCATCGCCACGCCAATCATCGCCGAGAAGCCGCCAGCAAAAGGCGCATCGCCAATCTGCCAGTTGTGCCAGCCCGCCTGTTCGCCACCGCGCAGAATGCCGAGGATCATGGCGACGCCAATGACGATAAAAATCACCACGGTGGCAACCTTGATCAGCGAGAACCAGTATTCCGCCTCGCCAAAGCCTTTTACCGAAATGTAGTTAAGCAGGAACATCAGACAAAGAAACAGCGCGCTCCAGATCCAGCCGGGGGTATCGGGGAACCAGTAGGCCATCAGCAATTGTGAGGCGACCAGCTCTACCGCAATGGTCACGGCCCAGTTGTACCAGTAGTTCCATCCCAGTGCGAAGCCGAAGCCCTCTTCCACATACTTTGAGCCGTAGGTGGAAAACGAACCGGCTACCGGCATAAAGGCGGCGAGTTCGCCAAGGCTGGTCATCAGAAAATAGACCATCAGGCCAATCAGCGCGTAAGAGAGCAGCGCGCCGCCGGGGCCAGCCTGGGAAATGGTGGCGCCCGAGGCGACAAACAGGCCGGTGCCAATCGAGCCACCAATGGCAATCATGGTTAAATGACGCGCTTTTAATTCGCGTCGAAGCGCAGGTTGTTGTGTTGTTTTTTTGTCTTCAGGCATGTGCAAACGCTGCTATAAGAAAAAATGAGGCGAGATTGTAGCAACTCATCCCGCTCTGTATAGCGATAACGCGAGGTTATAAGTTACGTTCATGATGACGCAGAAATTATTAGCGGCCGTCCGGCCGCCTTACGCTTCGGTACAATAAGAGAGAAAGCGACTCAGCGCTTTAGAGATATGTTTCTGCCGATGATGGATGCGATACAGCGTGCGCGACAGCCGGGGAAACGGCAGCGTCAGCTCAACCAGCGTGCCCGCTTCCAGCTGGTCGGCAATGACCCGGCGCGATAAACAGCTAATGCCCATGCCGTGGCGAACCGCATGCTTGATCGCTTCGGAGTTGCCCAGCTCCATCGCCAGCTCGAACTGCGGCAGATGGGACAACAGCAGATAATCGACGATTTCCCGCGTGCCGGAACCGCGTTCGCGCAGGATCCACGGCGCACTCCCCAGGCTCTCTGCGGTGATCGGGCCTGACAGAATCGGCGCATCCGGCGCGGCAAATACCACCAGCTCATCTTCCAGCCACGGCTCGCTGACCAGTTCGCTGACGTGACAGGGCCCTTCAATCAGCCCGACGTCAACGCGAAAATCGGCCACGGCGTGAATCACATCCTGGCTGTTGCCAACGCTCAGCTCCAGCGGCAAACGTGGAAAATCGCGCCGATAACGCGCCATCATCGCAGGTAACAGATAGTTGCCGATGGTGCTGCTGGCGGAAATACGGATCGCCCCGTTGTCTTCCTGAAACAGCTGTTGGATTTCGGTGGCCTGTTCCAGCAGCCCCACGGCGCGCGGATAGAGCAGTCGGCCATGTTCGTTGACCACCAGCCGTTTGCCCACGCGATCAAACAGCTGAACGCCCAGCTGCCCTTCCAGGTCGGCCAGCGCAGCGCTGACCGCCGACTGCGACAGCGCCAGCACCTGTGAGGCCTGCGTCGTCGAGCCGCTCTTCAGCACTTCGCTGAATACTTCGATTTGTCGCAAGGTAATGTGCATGTGTGCTCCGCTATCGTTGCAGCAGCCAGACGGTTGCCGCCAGCCAGATGATCACCAGCAGCAAACAGCCGCCGCCGAGTTTTTTCCCGCTGGCACGCTGGGCCGCCAGCCGCTGTTGCCCCGCCAGCTTCACGTCAGCGGGCAACAGACGCAGCAGCAGCATCATACCGGTCGGCAAAATCACCGCGTCATCCATCAGACCCAACAACGGAATCACATCGGGTACCAGATCGATCGGGCTGATGCCGTAACAGGCCAGCGCCACGGCGGCCGCTTTTTGCCACCACGGCGTGCGCGGATCGCGGCAGGCATACCAGAGTAAAAACATATCGCGCTTGAGGAAACTGGCCCAGCGCCGCAGACGTCTCACCATCATCCCATTTGCCTTATCACTTTTTCAGGTTAATTTTAAATATATAATCAATTTCTCTTTTATACCAGATGCCCTCATCATTCTCCTTACCAACGGGAGGTTATGATGACAACACACACTTTACCGCTAATTTCTCATCACGCTACGCGGCTGCTGCCAGGCCTGGCGCTGGCCGCTGTTATCGCCCTGTTCAGCCAGTGGCTGAGCCAACAGCCCGCGGTCGCCGCGCTGGGATTGGGCGCGCTTACCTTAGCGATCGTCTCGGGTATGCTGCTGGGCAACACGGCTTATCCCGCGCTGGAAACCCACTGTTCGCCCGGCGTGCTGCGCGCCAAACAGACGCTGCTGCGGCTGGGCATTATTCTCTATGGCTTTCGCCTGACGCTGCAGCAAATTGCCGATGTTGGCCTCAGCGGTGTGCTGATTGATCTGCTGACGCTGAGCTCAACCTTTTTGCTCGCCTGCTGGCTTGGCTGCCGACTGCTGAAGCTGGATCGACAAACCAGCTGGCTGATTGGCGCAGGCAGCAGCATCTGCGGTGCAGCGGCGGTGCTGGCCACCGAGCCGGTCGTCAAAGCAGACGGAGCCAAAGTAGCGGTCGCGATCGCCACCGTGGTAATTTTCGGCACGCTGGCCATCTTTCTTTATCCGGCGCTGTGGCCGCTGGTGCAGCATCTCTGGCCCGCCGTGTCGGCCACCGACTATGGCCTGTTTACCGGTTCAACCCTGCACGAAGTGGCGCAGGTAGTGGCGGCGGGTCATGCGATCGGCCCGGAAGCGGAAAACGCGGCGGTGATCGCCAAAATGCTGCGCGTTATGATGCTGGCTCCTTTCCTGCTGTTGTTGGGCGCGTGGATCCGCCGTTCTGCTGCGGCCAGTGCGACGCCGACGCCCATCGCGTTCCCGTGGTTCGCGCTGCTGTTTATCGGCGTGGCGCTGTTTAACTCGCTGCAGCTGTTGCCCGCGTCACTGATCCACGCCCTTACCCAGCTCGATAATCTGCTGCTGGCAATGGCGATGGCGGCGCTGGGCTTAACGACGCGGCTGCGCGATCTGAAACGCGCCGGCCTGCGTCCTCTGGCGCTGGGTCTGCTGCTGTTTTGCTGGCTGGTGCTGGGCGGCGGTGCCATCAATCTGCTGGTGCACCATTTGATGGCCTGAACGCTTCGGTTATGATGGCGCCCCTCACTTGCCAATAACCCACAGGAGAACCGGCATGAAATATATCGGTGCCCACGTCAGCGCCGCCGGTGGCGTGGATCAGGCGGTCATCCGCGCGCATGAGCTGGAGGCCACGGCTTTCGCGCTGTTTACCAAGAATCAACGGCAGTGGCGTGCCGCGCCGCTGAGCACGGAGGTAATTTCCGCGTTTCGCAGTGCCTGCGAACGTTTTAACTATCAGCCGGAGCAGATTCTGCCGCACGACAGCTTTCTGATTAACCTCGGTCATCCTGAAGCCGAGGCGCTGGAGAAATCACGTGCGGCCTTTATCGATGAACTGCAACGCTGTGAGCAGCTCGGATTGACCCTGCTGAACTTTCATCCGGGCAGCCATCTGAATCAGCTCGATGAAGCGCAGTGCCTGCAACGCATCGCCGAGTCGATCAATATCGCGCTGGATAAAACCCAGGGTGTGACCGCGGTGATTGAGAATACTGCAGGCCAGGGCACCAACCTGGGCTTTCGCTTTGAGCAGCTGGCGGCGATTATTGATGGCGTGGAAGATAAATCGCGGGTTGGCGTCTGTATTGATACCTGTCACGCCTTTGCCGGTGGCTATGATCTACGTACCGAAGAGGATTGTGTGGCCACTTTTGCCGAGTTCGAACGCATCGTCGGCTTCAACTATCTACGCGGTATGCACCTTAATGACGCCAAGAGCGCGTTTGCCAGCCGTGTCGATCGTCATCACAGCCTGGGTGAAGGCAATATCGGTAAAACGGTGTTCAGTTGGCTGATGAAGGATGCTCGCTTTGATGGCATTCCGTTGATTCTGGAAACCATCCAGCCAGCGATTTGGCAGGATGAAATTGCCTGGCTGAAGTCGCAGCAGAAAAGCGCGTAATAAAAAAGGCGGCTCCTGGAGCCGCCTTTTCTTTCGCGCAGAAGTATCAGGCTTTCGCCAGTTCCGCTTCCGGACGTTTCAGCACGGCATAGCTGAGACCTGCAATCAGCGTACCGGCGATAATCGCCACCAGATAGCCGACTACCGGCGTAATCGCACCTGGAATCAGCAGCACAAACAGACCGCCATGTGGTGCCATTAGCTTAGCGCCGATTGCCATGGAAACCGCACCGGTTACCGCGCCGCCGACGATACAGCATGGAATCACGCGCATCGGGTCACGAGCGGCAAACGGGATGGCACCTTCAGAGATGAAGCAGAGACCCAGTACCAGCGCCGCCTTGCCCCCTTCCTGCTGCCCTTTGTTAAACTTCCTGCGTGCCACCAGCGTAGCGATACCCATCGCCAGCGGCGGCACCATGCCCGCGGCCATAATAGCGGCCATCGGCGCATAGGTTTGCGAACTGAGCAACCCGACGCCAAACGCGTAAGCCACTTTGTTCACCGGACCACCCATGTCGGTACACATCATGCCACCGAGAATGGCACCCAGCAGCACGGCGTTCGCAGTGCCCATGTTCGCCAGCCAGCCAGTCAGGCCGGTCATGATGCCCGCAACCGGTTTGCCGACCACATAAATCATCAGCAGGCCGGTAATCAAGCTGGCGACCAGCGGAATCACCAGAATCGGCTTCAGCGCCTCCATACTTTGCGGCAGCTTGAGCTTGGTGCTGATCAACTTCGCCGCATAACCCGCTATGAAACCGGCAATGATACCGCCAAGGAAGCCGGCATTAATGCTGGTAGCGATCATGCCGCCAATCAGGCCCGGCGTTAAGCCCGGACGATCGGCAATCGAGAAGGCGATAAAGCCCGCCAGCACTGGCACCATCAACGCAAAGGCGCTGCCACCACCGATTTGCATCAGCGCAGCCGCCAGCGTGCCCGGCTCTTTAAACGCGGTAATACCAAAAGCAAAGGAAAGTGCGATACAGAGACCGCCCGCCACCACCATCGGCAGCATATAAGAAACGCCGGTCAGCAGATGACGATAAGCCCCTGCGCCGCCTTTTTTCTCATCGCTCTGGCTGGCGGATGACTGACCACCCTGCGGCTGATAAGGCTTCGCTTCCGCGACCGCTTTATCCAGTTCCTGTGCGGTTTTCTTCAGCGCCAGACCGGTTGAGGTGCGGTACATCGGCTTGCCGGCAAATTTCGCCAGGTCCACTTCAATATCCGCCGCCACGATCACCAGATCGGCCGCAGCCACTTCTTCTGGCGTAATGGCATTACCTGCGCCTACGGAGCCGCGTGTTTCAACCTTCACCCACCAGCCGCGTTTCGTTGCTTCGCTCTGGATAGCTTCGGCGGCCATAAAGGTGTGCGCCACGCCGGTTGGGCAGGCGGTCACCGCGACAATGCGTTTTTGTGCGTTGGCCGCAGGAGCAGCCGCCACCGTGGCTGGTGCCGCTTCAGCCTGGAAGCTTTTCGCTTCGGCCTTTGCCTTATTAAAGAAGTTTTCCGGTTCGCGCAGCGCTTCGTCCAGGCGACCCAAATAGACTTTCTTACCGTTTAGCGCGGTGTCCTGCGGTATGGCATGACCTGCCACCGCAACCAGCTCGGCTTCAGCCGGGCTGTCGGTTAAGCTCAGACCTGCTTTTTGCGCAGCAGCGGCACCTAACTGTTTCACCATATAGCGGGATGCTTGTCCCAGCGACGGATCGAGAATCAGCAGCGTTTTCATTATACCTCTCCTGCTGTTAGTTAACGGGTTTCAGTTCGACACGCGCCATCATGGCGGCCAACTGAGTACGATCGGTAATGCCCACGTTGCTCTGACTTACGGCCAAAGCTGCCACCGCAGTAGCAAGACGCAGCGTGTGTTCGCTGGATTCACGCATCAGCAAACCATAAATCAAGCCACCTACCATTGAGTCACCTGCACCCACGGTACTGACCACTTCGCAAACCGGTGGTTTGGCAATCCATTCACCCGAGGCGTTCACCCAGAGCGCCCCTTCGGCCCCCAGAGAAATCACCACGTGAGCGATGCCCTGCTCGCGCAGCTGGTGCGCAGCGGCAATCACATCCTGGAGCGTTGGCAGCTTTTTACCGGCCCAGATTTCCAGCTCGCGGCGATTGGGTTTAACCAACCACGGCGCGGCTTTAAGACCGGCTACCAGCGCCTCACGGCTGCTGTCGAAAATAATGCACGGGCAGTGGGTGCGCAGTTCGCTCATCCAGCGCGTAAAGTCATCGGGATCGACGCCAGCCGGTAAACTGCCGCTGACGCAGACCATGTCAAACTGACCCAGCCAACTCAGAGAATCGGTGCTGAAGCGCTCCCAGTCCTGCGCGCTGACGTCAAAACCTGAGAAGTTAAGGTCGGTGACCTCGCCCTCTTTTTCGGTGAGCTTGACGTTGATACGCGTGCGGCCCGGTACGACCTGAAAACGGTTGGCAATGCCCAGCTCGCTGAACAGCAGCTGAAAGCCATCCTGATTATCCTTGCCGAGGAAGCCGCCAACGGTCACGTCGATGCCCAGGTCTTTGAGCACTTTCGCTACGTTGATGCCTTTACCCGCGGCGTGCAAACCGGTGGTTTTCACCAGGTTGACTTCGCCACGTTCGATTTCGGCACAGTAACCCACCAGATCGTATGCCGGGTTAAGCGTGATGGTTGCTACGCGACGGGTCATGATGCCCCCTCGCCCAGCCCTGAGGTAATGGCTTGTTCAATCGCTTCCAGCGCCTGAGGCGCATCTTCGCCGCTGGCGGTAAAGCGCAGACGGTGGCCTTTCTTGACGCCCAGCGCGACAACCTTCATCAGGCTGCGGCCGTTAGCGGGTTTGCCACTGCCATCAAGATTGGTAATGGTGATATCGCTGTTGAACTGCTTGATGACGCTCACCAGCGCGGTGCCCGGACGCGCATGCAGGCCGTGCTCATTACGGATAGTGAACTCCGCCGTCAGCACTTCGGCTTGCTCATCCACTTCGCTGGTCAACAGTGCCAGGACGCCTGCGGCGTCAGCATTCAGCAGACGATCGGCCTTGTTGTTGATCAACAGCGCGCTGAGGTAATTCAGCACCTGCAAAGGCTGGTCATCTACCGCAGCCACGCTGATCAACATCACGGCTTTTTCACCGTTAACATCAAAAGGCGCCTGGGTGCGTGAAACGGCCACGGCGCTGCTCAGGTTGCCCTGCATGCTGTCGTTCAGCCAGATGCCTTGTCCCAGATTCAGTGGCTGCGCGCCGATCACCTGGCTGACAAAGCTGCTGTCGACCGCGCCCGCCTGTTGCAGCCGACCGGCATTCAATGCCTGCAGCGTCATCAGGTCGCTGGCGGCGACGTCCAGCACGATAAGAGAGGTATCAAACTTCAGGCCGTTGCCCTGTTTTTCACCCATCAGCAGGCTGCGCAGCTCTTCCGCCGAGGTGGTGGTTTTAAGCTGTTCTGCAACGTCATCATCGCTTAGCACGTGCGTCAGCTGACGCAACAGCGTGAGGTGCTCATCCGATTTCGCGGCGATACCGATAACCACATACGCCAGCTGATCGTCGCCCCAGGTAATGCCCTGAGGAAACTGAAACACCTGTACGCCAGTATTCAACACCAGATCGCGCGTGTCGGTGGTGCCGTGAGGAATGGCGATGCCGTTGCCAAGGTAGGTTGAGGTCTGTTTTTCACGCGCCAACATGCCCTCAACGTAGGCGTCGCCGACGTTTCCGGCCTGGGCCAGCGCGGCAGCAACCTGACGAATAGCGTCTTCTTTATTTGCGGCTGATGCGCCGACATGAATGGCTTGCGGTTCAAGCTGGAACATAATTCTCCTCTCCTGCTGATGTTGAATCGTTTCAGCTATATCGGGAAAAAAGGCGCTATCGAATAAGGCTTAGCCAGCAACGACAACGCTGAAACGTTTCAATGATAGTGAGCCAGAATAGGCAGATGTGGCAAGCTTTTGCCCAATCGGTATCACCGTTTTTTGAGCTTACGCACATTTCGGTACTTTTGATTTGACCTGAACCGATCGGCTGGCTGACGACATAGCTGAAAGCACAGTAAACGCAACGGCAACGGTCAGCCGATGTTCAGCAAAACCGATTACAATGAAGGTGCAGTGGCCGTTTCCAGATCAAGCAGCCAGATCATCGCCTGCTCGCGCGTGGAACCGCACATATCGGCGGCAGGTTGCAGGCCAGCACAGACTTTCGGCCGCAGCGGCGAATGGAAAATTTTGCAGCGCAGCTGCTCGTCGAGTTGCACACAGGGCACGTTAGCGGGTTTGCCGTTGGGCATGCCTGGAATGGGTGATGAGATAGAAGGCGCTGTGCAGCAGGCAGCACATCCGCTACGGCAATTCATAGGCGACTCCTGAAAAGGGGCAATGAAGATAGCAGCGGCCCGCAACATTTTCCACCACCTTGCGAGACGTTACGCAAAAAGTGGTTTTCGCCCCGCTCAGCGCTTGCCTCGCTGACGGGCCGCGAGTAACGTGACGCGACAAATTTCGGCGATCAAATGAGGATCACAATGCCAAGAGCCAATGAAATCAAACGCGGTATGGCGGTAACTTTTAACGGCAAGCTGTTGTTGGTAAAAGATATCGATGTGCAAAGCCCCAGCGCACGCGGTGCCAGCACGCTGTATAAAATGCGTTTTACCGATATTCGCACCGGACTAAAAGTAGAAGAGCGCTTTAAAGGCGATGACATTCTGGATGCTATTTCCCTGAGTCGCCGCAGCGTGGCTTTCTCCTATATCGACGGCGACGAATATGTCTTTATGGATGATGAAGATTACACGCCATACAATTTCAAGCGCGAACAGATTGAGGAAGAGCTGCTGTTTATACCGGAAAGCGGCATTCCCGGCCTGCATGTATTAACCATGGATGGCCAGGTACTGGCGCTGGAATTGCCACAAACCGTGGATATGGAAATTGTCGACACTTCGCCTGGCATCAAAGGTGCTTCAGCCAGCGCGCGCACCAAACCTGCGTCAATGATCACCGGCCTGACCATTCAGGTACCGGAATACCTGAGCAACGGCGATAAAGTGCGCATTCATATTCCGGAACGTCGCTATATGGGACGTGCCGACTAAATCTTTTTACCGGTCATCGTTATATAAAGGAGGATGCCGTGACGCGGGTCAATTTGATTACCGGATTTTTAGGCAGTGGTAAAACCACCACCCTGCTTCACTTGTTAGCGCACAAGCCAGCGAATGAAAACTGGGCCGTGCTGGTCAACGAATTCGGTGAGATTGGCATTGATGGTGCGCTGCTGGCGGAAAGCGGCGCCGTACTGAAAGAGATTCCGGGCGGCTGCATGTGCTGCGTCAACGGCCTGCCAATGCAGGTGGGTCTGAATATGCTGCTGAAGCAGCAGAAGCCCGATCGCCTGCTAATCGAACCCACCGGCCTCGGCCATCCCAAACAGATCCTAACCATGCTGACCGCTGAGGTTTATCAGCCGTGGCTGGATCTGCGCGCCACGCTGACCCTGCTGGATCCGCGCCAGCTGGCTGACGATCGCGTGCGGGAAAATGAAAACTTCCGCGATCAACTGGCCGCAGCCGATATTATCGTCGCGAATAAAGAAGATCGCTGGCAGGCCGATGACATTGCACGCCTGCAGCAGTGGCAGGAACAGGCGCTGGCGGATCGCACGCTGGTGACTACGCAGTTCGGTCATATCGATCCTACGCTGCTGGATCGCCCGCGGCTGAATCAGCGTGCGCTACCTGATGCGCATCATCATCATGCCCACCGCGCGGCGCCTTCTTTACTGTCTGCATTACATCTGGAAGGCAGCGCGCGCTGGCGTCGTGCGGTTAATCAGGGTCAGGGTTATGCTGGCTGCGGTTGGGTATTTGACGCTGATACCACCTTTGATACGGTTGGCATACTGGAATGGGCCCGGCTCGCGCCAGTGAAGCGGGTTAAAGGCGTGATGCGTATAAAAGAAGGGTTGGTTAGCATCAATCGCCAAGATAGCGATTTTCATATTGAGACGCGGCAGACGATGCCGCCTGACAGCCGTATCGAGCTCATACACGATAGCGAGGCTGACTGGAACCTGCTTCAGCAAAGCTTGTTGAAGCTTCGTTTAAGTTAGCCAGCCTACTCTTCGCTCTGTTTTTTTCTTTGAGTACTTTGACTATGCACGCTACCCGTTTAATCACCATTTTACTGCTCAATGCACTGGGCATTGTGCTGTTTCTCTCGTGGTATTTACCGCCCGATCATGGCTTCTGGTTTGCGCTGGATAAAACGATCTTTTTTGGCTTTAACGATCAAATGGTCGATCATCCGGCGTTTGCCCTACTGGTGGCGATCACCAATTTTCGCGGTTTTGATGCGGTTTCGCTGTTGGCGATGGGCGCGCTCTATTACAGCTTCTGGCGCGGTGAAACGCCGGTTGGACGGCGGCGTTTACTGCTGATTGGCATCAGCATGCTGCTCACTGCCGTGCTGCTTAATCAGCTGGGGCATCTGCTGCCGGTTAAGCATTCCAGCCCAACGCTTTACTTTGAAAATGTGCATCGCGTCAGCGAGCTTACCGGCATTCCGGCAAAAGATGCTTCAAAAGACAGCTTCCCGGGCGATCACGGCATGATGCTCATCATCTTCGCCTGCTTTATGTGGCGCTACTTTACGCCGCGCGCGTTTGTTCTGGCGCTGAGTATTGTGATCGTGTTCTCACTGCCGCGCGTCATGGCGGGTGCGCACTGGTTCACCGATATCATGGTCGGTTCCATGTCGGTAGTGCTGGTAGGATTGAGCTGGTGGCTATTGACGCCTGCAAACGACACGTTGATCAGCTGGCTCGATCGCAGCCTGCCGGGAAAATATAAAGCTACGTCGTAATCTTTATTTCTTCTGACTGGTATTAATGCCTTAATACCAGTTAAATTTAAAACTCACCTTTCATTAATTAATTAGCACGCTAACAAAATACCTTCAGAAGAAATTATTATCGCTGACGCCGTTATTGATGGGCGCTCACAGGATGTCCAGCCGGATATTTCTTATTTTCTCCCTCATCGCGCAAATTAGCAGCTGAAAAGGGTCTAATTCTCGCCATAGCGTCCGAACAAACGCTTAAAATGTAACCAAAGCGTTACAGTATGATTTCACATCAAAAAAACCTATAAATAATTGCATAAAACCCCTCGCCACGGGGTCTCGAATGGGTTAACCTCAGTTTCGATTAGTCTGAAGCAGCAGAAAATTCCACCTTTTTTACAATTAAAATGTGCGTAATCACACATTTTGAAGATTCAGGAATTGTCTTAGGTTCACGCGCTAATTAATCTCAAGCCGTTTTCGCAATTATTTGACGACTTCTGTCGTTAAGGACTTCAAGGGATCACAAACATAATGGTCAAGTCTCAACCGTTTCTGAGATATATCTGGCGGGTTTTACCCGCGGTCGCATTAGCGACGATGTTATCAGCCTGTACCAGCAGTAATCATGGAAATACCGCGCAAAACGAGAATCATGAAGTTAACAACCACAATGGTTTTTTACTTCAGGCGTCTCAGGACGAATTTGAACAGATGGTCCAGAACGTGGATATCAAATCCCGTATCATGGAACAATACGATGACTGGAAAGGCGTGCGTTACCGTATGGGTGGCACAACTAAAGGTGGTATTGACTGTTCTGCCTTTGTGCAACGTACTTTCCGCGATCAGTTCGGTCTCGATCTCCCTCGCTCGACCTGGGAACAGAAAGATACCGGCAAAGAAATTACCCGCACCAAGTTGCGCCCAGGTGATTTAGTGATGTTCCGCGCAGGCTCAACGGGCCGCCATGTGGGCATCTATTTGGGCAACGATAACTTTGTGCACGCGTCCACCAGCAGCGGTGTGATGATCTCCAGCCTGAATGACAGTTACTGGAAGCGTCGTTATACCGAAGCACGTCGGGTATTGAGCCGCTCGCAAAGTTGACCGGTTTCCTGAAGTTCGCGAAAACTGAGATTAATAACGCTGCTTAGGCAGCGTTTTTTTATGCCAAAAATAAACGCCATACCCTTTGTTAACAGATTAAATGATTGTTAATGCTCTTAATAACGCGACATCTTACCGAGAGCGTTATATTCTCCCTGGCTCATGTTGATATGCGGTTCACTTATAGAGACGGGCTTGATCGGGAGATCACACCTTATGCCACTTTCCAGGATAGTGTCGCGTCACGTTATGCATCCCCGACGCATTGCTGTAAACAGCCTCCTCGTCGGCGTGCTGTTCTTTATTCTGTTTATCAGTATTGTTTTTAGCATCACCTGGTATAAGCGCAGCGCAAGCCACGACCGACTCACGCACTATACGCGCGATTACATGAGCCAGGTGTTCACCGAATTACATCACTCTTTGCAACCGTTACTGACTCCCCCCTTTCCTGATTGCCATGCCAGCAATGCCGACCTGACCGCCCGTGCGGCATTTGGCTCAAACATTCGCGCAATTCTGCTGGTAAAGGATGCCATTGCCTACTGCTCTTCTGCCACCGGTGCGTTTTCCCTGGCGGTGCAGACGTTTTCACCCACTACGCATCTCGATCAGCCCATCGATATGAACTTGCTGGCTGGCACGCCCAGGGTACCAGGAAAGCCAGCGCTGGTGCTGTGGTTGCAGAACCCGCATCAGCCACGCAGCGGCATTTTGACCACCATTGATATCAATCTGACGCCTTACCTGCTGCTCGCGTCACGCCAGCAGGAGATTACCGGCATGGCGATGGTGGCAAAAGATCGGGCGCTGACGACGTGGAGTAAGAACATCTTGCCCGCATCGCTACTGCCGACCACGCCGCTGCGGCAGTTCAGCCTGCCCCACTATCCGATTACCTTTTATCTCTATGGCTCTACGCTGGCGCCGCGCGATGTGGAATTCATCGTGCTGGCCGGTATCCTGCTGGCGTTGCTGGTCAGCGCCATTAGCTATACCTTGCTGATCCTGAATATGCGCCCCGGCAAAGAGATTCTGTTGGGCATCAAACGTGGTGAGTTTCATGTGGAATATCAGCCGCTGATCAACAGCGACACTGGCCATATGTACGGCCTTGAGGCCTTGCTACGCTGGACGCACCCAGTAGCCGGTCGGGTGCCCGCCGAGGCGTTCATTCAGTATGCAGAAGTACAAAATTTGATTGTTCCGCTTACCCGCCACCTGTTTGAACTGGTGGCACGCGACGCCGCTGAACTCAAAAAGGCGCTGCCGTGTGGACTGCAGCTTGGCCTTAATCTCTCTCCCAGCCATCTCAGCTCGCCGCAGTTCCGGCAGGATATTACTCACTGGGTAGCGGCAATGCCACCGAACCACTTCGCCTATGTGTTTGAAATTACAGAGCGCGCCATGGTGGCGAACGATCATGCCAGCGAGATATTCAGCTGGATGCATGACAATCAGTTTAAAATCGCCATTGACGATTTTGGCACCGGACACAGCGCGCTGATCTATCTGGAAAAATACCGTTTCGACTATCTGAAAATCGATCGCGGGTTTGTACAAAGCATTGGCCGGCAAACCGTCACCTCGCCGGTGCTGGATGCGGTGATCATGCTGGCGAAGAGACTCAATCTGAACACGGTGGCTGAAGGCGTGGAAACCGCTGAACAGGCCGCCTGGCTAATGGCGCGTGGCGTCACCCATCTGCAGGGCTATCTGTTTAGCCGGCCTCTGACAGTGACGCAGTTGATCGCCTGGCATCAGCAGCAGAAAGATCTGAGAGTTCTTAAAGCAGTGGAAGAAAATTAGCGTTGGTTGGTTTCTGCCTGCTTCAGCTGCGCTTACTCATCGCTAAATTGCGTAATCATCGGCAACAGAAACGGTTCCTGAGGCTGTAACCTGATGGTTAGCTGAGGTCGCGGCGTTTTACATGAGTTGGTGCATGAAGGCGAAAGGGAAAACGACGAGTTTAACGGAAGGTATGTGGCGGCAGATGCAGCGCTAAGCGCGCTGCCAGGCAGCAAAGGTTTCGGCAATGGCGACGCCCTGATTTTTCAGGCGGCAGGTGGTAGCCGATTCATCGCAGCGGCGCACAAACAAACAGGGTTCTCCTTCGCATTCCACTACGCTGCCGTTAACCTCGATCTCCGCCAGCATCATCTTCATTTGCTGCATCACTTCCCACGCCGATTTACCGTCGTGGCTCAGCAACCGGAGACCGATCAGATCCTGCTCATTGGCCAGCAGATTGTTATCCTGCGGCTCAATTTTGCCGCCCGGACCTTCTGCGCACCAGCGATAGCTGTGTGGTAAACGATGAACAATCGAAAGTTGTAGCCCGCTCAATATTCTATCCCCGAGGTAACATTATCGGCACGGCAACGGCTCTGCGCTGGAGTTATCTTTCCAAAAGCGCCGAACAGAGCATCGCCCGGTTGGCATCGCGGTAACAATGCGCCTGTTTTTTGAGAGGAAGCTCTCATTTTGAAACTATATGTACCGCGATTAGCAACGGATAACAACCATTATTGCTGCAATTATTTTACCTGATTGACCCATTAATTTTACAAATAAGAAACATTAATCAGTGATGATGATCAGGCGCTTATTTTACCGCAGCAGAGCGGGATGGACGGCTGGCATAAAGATAGAGCAGCACCGATAACGTGGCGCACAGCGCGATTGACCAGACCATCGGCCAGGCAGTGGTAAACGTCGCCTGTGACAGCACAACGCCGACCATGGCACCGACGCCAAAACGCAGCGTACCGGCCAGTGAAGAGGCGGTACCGGCCATGTGCGGAAACTCATCAAGAATCACCGCCATTGCGTTGGAGGAGACCATCGCCACGCAGCCGATAAACATCGCTACGCCAAACACCAACGGCAGAAAGCCGAGGTCAAGCGCGCTGACAATCAGCAGCCAGATGCCCATAGCAAACTGAATATAAAGGCCCAGACGGAACATCGCCAGCGGGCCAAAACGTCGTACAAAACGACTGTTAAACAGCGTCATAAGGAACAGGAAAACTATGTTCAGCGCAAAGTAGTAGCCAAAGTTTTGCGGTGAAATATGGTTAACCTCAATGTAGACAAAAGGCCCGGCGTTAAGGAAGGAGAAGAGTCCGGCAAAGGAGAAACCGCTGGCCAGCATATAGCTGAAGGCTCGCTTGTGGCGAAACAGCGAAAGAAAGTTACCCAGCGTGGTACGCAGATGAAACCGCTGGCGCTTCTCTTTGGGCAGCGTCTCTTTGATGCGCGTGACCACCAGCACGGTGGTTAACAGCGCGGCAACCGACAGCGTCCAGAAAATCGCATGCCAGTTCCACAGCACTAACAGCCAGCCGCCGATAATCGGCGCCAGTAGCGGCGCAATGGTGGTGATCAGCATGACGAAGGACATCATGCGCGAAAACTCCTCTTTCGAGTAACTGTCGCGCATCAGCGCATTGATCACTACGCTCGCGGCCGCGGCCGAGAGACCGTGCAAAAAGCGCATCACAATGAGCTGATCGATAGTCTGCGCCAGCGCACAGGCCGCCGCCGCCAGTGCAAACGTCAGGGTGCCGAGAGCAATAACCGGTTTACGGCCAAAGCTATCTGCCAGCGGGCCATAAATCAGCTGACCCAGCGCGAAGCCAAAGATATAGATGCTGAGCGTCATCTGCACGCTGCCTGCGGAAACGCCAAACTCGCTAGCAATCTGCGGCATGGCAGGCAGATACATATCGATCGACAGCGGCATTAACATCGCCAGCAATCCCAGCACAACCACTAAACCCGTTGCCGAATTCTGTTGCTTAACCACCCTGTCCTCCCGGCACGAAAACCCTTATTTTTTTGGCTGAGGCACGTTTGCCACCGTGGCAATCTCTTCCGCGGTCAGAGGCCGGTATTCGCCCTCTTCCAGCGCATCATCCAGCGTAATACCGCCGATGCGTTCACGATGCAGCGCAACCACGTGATTCCCTACCGCGGCGAACATGCGTTTAACCTGATGATAGCGCCCCTCGCTGATGGTCAGGCGCACCTGATTCTCACTGAGCTGCTCCAGCGTCGCTGGCAAGGTCAGGCTTTTCTCATTATGCAGCTGTACGCCCGCAGTAAACTGCTCGGCGGTATCATCGGCCAGCGGATTCTCCAGCGTGACCAGATAAGTTTTTTCGCACAGATGGCGCGGTGACGTGATGCGATGCGACCACTGGCCGTCGTCAGTCATCAGCACCAGGCCGGTAGTATCGATATCCAGGCGGCCCGCTGCATGCAGCTTGTACGCCATCGGCTCTTCCAGAAAATAGAGCACGGTAGGATGATCGGGATCGTCGGTGGAACAGACGTAACCCGCGGGCTTGTTGAGCATGAAATAACGCGGACCAAACTGCTGTTGCAGAGGATTGCCGTCATATTCGACCTGATGCTCCGGCTGGAGTTTAAACGACGTGTCGCGCACGACCTCGCCATCCACCGTGACGCGTTTTGCCCGTATTTCACGCGTGGCAATGGCACGGCTGATTTCCAGTTGTTGAGATAAGAATTTATCGAGTCGCATGACGTCTGCTTTGCCTGTTAATTACTGAAAGTGAAAAGATGAAACGGCGTTTACTTCCCGGATAACGGGAGATGCCTCGTGCTGGCAAGAGAGGAAAGAGTCGAGCGCCGATGGGAACCGGAACCGCACTGCTTACCTGCGGGTAAAGCCATTGGAAAAACGATGGCAAGTATATCCTGTGTTCTTCAGCGTAGACAGAGGCGATCGCCCGCTTAGCGCATTTTCATGCCATAATGTGGCACTGTTTCCACATTTCCGCGTTTAACATGTCCTTTACCCTGCGTCCTTATCAACAGCAAGCGGTTGATGCCACGCTCAATCATTTTCGTCGCACCACCGATCCTGCTGTCATTGTGCTGCCTACCGGCGCCGGCAAAAGTCTGGTTATCGCCGAACTGGCGCGGCTGGCGCGCGGTCGCGTGCTGGTGCTCGCCCACGTTAAAGAGCTGGTAGCGCAGAATCACGCCAAGTTTCTGGCGCTCGGAGAACAGGCGGATATTTTTGCCGCTGGCCTGCAGCGCCGCGAAAGTCAGAACAAAGTGGTGTTTGGCAGCGTACAGTCGGTCGCGCGCAATCTGGATAAATTTGACAGCGCCTTTTCGCTGCTGATTGTCGATGAGTGTCACCGCATTGGTGACGATGAAAAAAGCCAGTATCAGCAAATTTTAACGCACCTGCGCGCCGCCAATGCGCAGGTACGACTGCTTGGCCTGACCGCAACTCCGTTTCGTCTCGGCAAAGGCTGGATTTATCATTTTCACTATCACGGCATGGTGCGCGGCGATGAAAAAAGCCTGTTCCGCGACTGCATCTATGAGCTGCCACTGCGTTATATGATCAAACACGGCTTTCTGGTGCCGCCCGAGCGCCTCGACATGCCCGTGGTGCAGTATGATTTCAGCCGCCTTACCGCTCAGGCAAACGGCCTGTTCAGCGACGCCGAAGTGAATCAGGAGCTGAAAAAGCAGGCGCGTATCACGCCGCATATTATCAGCCAGATCGTTGAGTTTGCGGAACAACGCCACGGAGTGATGATTTTTGCCGCCACGGTCGAACATGCGCACGAGGTGCTGGGTTTACTGCCGGAGGGCAAAGCGCTGGTGAGTGCCGGTACGCCGGCAGCGGAGCGCGACGCCATTATTACCGCCTTCAAGCAGCAGCAGATTAAATATCTGGTCAACGTTGCGGTGCTGACCACCGGCTTCGATGCGCCGCACGTCGATCTGATTGCCATTCTGCGCCCCACCGAATCCGTCAGCCTTTATCAACAGATCGTTGGCCGCGGGCTGCGCCTGCATCCGGGCAAGCAAGATTGCCTGATTCTGGATTACGCCGGCAATCCTCACGATCTGTTTACCCCGGAAGTGGGCAGCCCCAAGGGCGCCAGCGATAATCAACCGGTACAGGTATTCTGCCCTTCCTGTGGCTTTGCCAATACATTCTGGGGAAAAACCACCGCCGACGGCATGGTGATTGAACACTTTGGTCGCCGTTGCCAGGGCGTGCTGGAAGATGATGAGGGCCATCGCGAGCAGTGTGATTATCGCTTTCGCTTTAAACAGTGCCCGTACTGTAACGCCGAGAACGATATTGCCGCCCGTCGCTGCCATGAATGCGACAAGGTGCTGGTGGATCCTGACGATATGCTGAAGGCCGCGCTGAAGTTAAAAGATGCGCTGGTGCTGCGCTGCGGTGGGATGACGCTGGAACGCGGCGCTGACGTCAAGGGTGAATGGCTGAACGTCACCTACTTTGATGAGGATGCCACCAGCGTCAGCGAACGCTTTCGCTTACAGACACCGGCGCAGCGCACCGCCTTTGAACAGCTTTTTATGCGGCCACATCAGCGTGCGCCCGGCGTGGCACTAGGCTGGCAAACCGCCGCTGACGTGATCGCCCTGCAGCCGCTGCTGCGCCATCCTGACTTCGTCGTGGCGCGTGCGCGTGGCCATTTCTGGCAGGTGCGAGAGAAACTGTTTGACTATCAGGGCCGCTATCGTCGCGCCAACGAGCTGCGTTAACGCCTTGCCCGCGCAGGCAAAGATAGCTATAATGCCGCCCGCTTTTGCTTGTGCAGAAGCTGAACACTCCAACCTGTTGCTGGGTCGCCTGTAGCAGGAACATTTATTGAAGAGAATCAACAATGTTCACTATTGAAGCAGAAGAACGTAAAGAGCAGGGTAAGGGTGCGAGCCGCCGCCTGCGTACAGCTAACAAATTCCCAGCCATCATTTATGGCGGCGAAGAAGCAGCTGTTGCCATCGAACTGGATCATGACCAGGTTATGAACATGCAGGTTAAGCCTGAGTTCTACACCGACGTGCTGACCCTGGCTGTTGCTGGCAAAGAAGTTAAAGTTAAAGTGCAGGCTGTTCAGCGTCACCCGTTCAAGCCTAAACTGCAGCACATCGACTTCGTTCGCGCGTAATTGTCGCCAACGAGTTGCTAAGAAAACGCCGCATTATGCGGCGTTTTTTTTCGTCTGCGGCAAGGCTATTTCGCGCTGGTGCGGCGCTGTAACTGATCGCGCAGATTAGGCGGCGTGCCTTTAATGGTCAGCGTATCGGTGGCCGCATCCCAGAAAATGCGTTCCCCCAACAGCAGCGCATCAAAGTTGATCGTCACACCACCGCCGCTGCCAGCAAATTTTGTCAGCTGACGCAGCGTGCCACGATCGGCTGGAAAATGCTCTTCCAGTTCATAACCCTGTTCGGCGGTGAAGGCCTGAAAGGTTTTCTCACCCAGCGGCGGCAGTTCATTAGACAGTTCTTCCAGCGCGATCTCTTCGCCTGCCTGCAGTTGTTCATTGCAGTAGCTGTAAACCTGCTGGCGATAGTTCTGCCGCTCATTTTTATCGAGCTGCGATTCCGCACAGAAGTCATCTACCGCCTGCAACAAGCCGCGGTTCTGCGCTTTGGTGTCCAGCCCAACGCTGGCACCGAGGAAATCCATAAAGAAGTCAGCGACTTTACGGCCAACGCGTCCGCGCAGAAAGGTGAGATAACGCGTGGATTCCGGGTTCGTTTCCCATTCGGTGAGATCGATGCGCGCGACAATATCGGCATGATTGATGTCGAGATAGTGCGTCGAACTGATATCCAGCTCTTCATTGACACGCATGCTGCTCTGGCTGTTCAACACGGCAACCAGCAGATACTCAACCGCCAGATAACGGTAATGGCAAAACAGCACTACCCCGCCTTCTGCAAAAGGATATTTTGCCAGCTCGTCGCGTAACCGACCGGTTGCCGCCCGGCTGAAGGCCAGAAAATCATCTTCGCCTTTGCGGCAGTTACGCAGGGCATCCGCCAGTTCACTGCCTTCATCGAACAGGCCATAAGCCTTGCTCTTTGCGCTGTAAACCCGATGTAGTTCTTCAACCATGGCGCTGACGGTGGCATTGGTTGGCAGCAGGGAATCACGCAGAATCAGCTCAAGCGTTTGTTCATCACGCTTCACTAACTGATGCAGGGCGATCTGGTCGATATCCAGACTCATAGCAGGCTCTCCTCTTGGCTAAGGCGCGTATTCAATCATCGTAACGGCACGCTTTCAACTTGCATTCGCTGGCTAAGGCAAACTTTACAGCACGATCCAGAGTAGTCGCTGCGCCATTTTTTAGATCCCGCCTTATCTGTATGAACACATCATTTGCCAAAAAAAGAGAGAACAGAAAAGCAGATGAACTCTCACATTACGCAGACTGCAGGACTGATTTTTTGTTTTACCGATTAAACCACTGGGAAATGTCTATAAGAAAACACCTTGTTTTTAGACAGCCATTAATAAAATCTAAAATAATAATGTTTGATAAAGTAAAAAATGGCTTAATTAAAAAAATAAAACTTAAGCTTAGTCTGAATTCCTTACAAATTGCTGACATTAGGTGTTAACCAGAAAAAATGAAGAATAGACTACGCCTTGTGCATCCGACAAAGGCAGCCTCAGTCAATGAAAAAAGAAATCTATAACTTACAGATCGTAAGAGGAATTGCAGCGCTTATCGTTGTGGCCGGACATTTACTGCCACCCGCAATTGCTGAATATATTCCCGGACAAGTTGGCGTATCGATGTTCTTCTTTTTAAGCGGATATATCATGCTATATTCCTTTAAAGCGAGTGAGCATCCCGTTACATTTTTAAAGAAAAGATTCCTGCGAATTCATCCTGCTTATTTGATCATATCTTTGCCGCTGATTCTTGCTGCACTGGTGAAGACAACATCTGTCCAATACATGCTTCACACCGTCCTGTTGCTACCGTGGCTTGAATGGAGCAGAGAGAAAAATAGCTTTAACATTCACTCACCTATAGCCAACCCAGTCGCCTGGACGTTGATGTTTGAATATTACTTTTATGCTATTTTTACGCTGGGAAAAAGCATCAGGAATAATCGTAACTTTGTATTTTATTTTTCCAGCATAGCGATAGTCACTATTATGGCGTTAAGTAATTTCTTCCTGGGAAATGACGGAAAGCTGGGCTGGACAACGCTGAGTTGGCATGCAATCACCTCTAACCTGTGTAATATTTCATTTATCGCCGGTATGAGCTGGCAGCTTATGTCAGAAAACAAGCATGTTGAGCATAAGCGTCCCTGGGCGCTGCTTTTAATTCCGCTATCAATAATTCTTTTGGATAAAGTAAGCCCGCTAACTAATATTAGTAACAATCAAATAATTGATTTGCTTTTCTCATGTATTCCATGCTGGATTTTTGTAGCAGCACTTTCCACATCAGCCCGGCTTACCGGAAGAATTTTTGATCGTATTCATGCGACAGGCCAGTATTCTTACTCGCTTTATCTTTTTCACTCGGTACTGGCAACCATAATATATCAGCTGCATTTGGCGCCTAAATATGAATGGCCGGTTGCATTAGTGAGCATAACGCTTTCATTATGGATTTCGAAATATCTCTACAAATACATCGAATCGGTTAATGTTATTGAGCTGGTTAAAAATGGCCACAGCCGATACAAGAAAGCACGCGGATATACGGGCTAAGCCACTGCTCAGCCCGGCTTCGGCCGGGCTTTTTCTCGCTTCGTTTATTGCGCATGCCTGATGGGAGTAAACATTAACTGGCGCAACACCCCCTCGAACACATTTGCCTCCATAAAAGTGCAGAAAATGGCGCGCTGTTACGTTAAGATAGCGCCCTTTGCTACCTGATAATTCAACGCTATGCCACAATCATCCCGTTACAGCGACGACCGCGTGGAGAAACTCCTCGCAGAACTGGTGCAGGTTCTGGAAAAAGACCATGCGCCAACCGATCTTTCCCTGATGGTGTTAGGGAACATGGTCACCAATTTGCTCAATACCAGCATTGCGCCCGCTCAACGCCGCGCGATGGCCCGTTCTTTCGCCGATGCGTTACAGTCATCCGTGCGCGAAGACAAAGCCCATTAATGTGAAAATTCGACGTTAATTATGGTAACCAACCGGCAGCGCTACCGCGAAAAAGTCTCCCAGATGATCAGCTGGGGGCACTGGTTTGCGCTGTTTAATATTATCTTCGCTTTCATTCTCGGCAGCCGCTATTTGCTGGTTGCTGACTGGCCTGCCTCACTGGCGGGCCGTATCTATGCCTATACCAGTTGGGTAGGCCACTTCAGCTTTATCGTCTTTGCCGCCTATCTGCTGGTGATTTTTCCGCTGACCTTTGTGGTGATGTCACAACGGTTGATGCGCTTTTTATCGGCCATTTTCGCCACCGCGGGATTAACGCTGGTGTTGGTCGACAGCGCGGTGTTCAGCCGTTTCCATTTGCACCTCAATCCGGTGGTATGGGAACTGGTGATCAACCCCGACCAAAGCGAAATGGCGCGCGACTGGCAGCTGATGTTTATCAGCGTGCCCGCTATTTTCCTTGTGGAGATGCTGTACGCCACCTGGAGCTGGCAAAAGCTGCGCAGCCTCAATCGTCGCTCGTTTGGCAAACCGGTAGCCATGGTGCTGATTACCGCCTTTTTTGCCAGCCATCTGATGTATATCTGGGCCGATGCCAATTTCTATCGCCCTATCACCATGCAGCGCGCTAACCTGCCGCTCTCCTATCCGATGACCGCCCGACGTTTTCTGGAGAAGCATGGTCTGCTTGATGCGCAGGAATATCAGCGTCGGCTGGTACAGCAGGGAAATCCGGAAGCGCTGACCGTCGCCTATCCACTGAGCGATATCAGCTTCCGCGATGCTGGCACGCGCCAGAACCTGCTGCTGATTACGCTTGATGGCGTCAATCAGGCCAGCAGCAGCAAAACGCTGCCCGCCCTTAGCCAGTTCGCGCAGGAAAATGTGAATTTCACCCAGCATTACAGCGCGGGCGATGATGCCGACAGCGGCCTCTTTGGCTTGTTTTACGGTATTTCACCGACCTATATGGATGGTGTGCTGGCGGCGCGCATGCCTTCCACGCTGATCAACGCGTTGAGTAGCCAGGGCTACCAGTTTGGTCTGTTTGCTTCCGATGGTTTCCGTTCACCGCTGTTGCGTCAGGCGCTGTTGGCCGATTACTCCTTGCCTGCGGCGGCTGCGCAGTCGAATGCGCAAACCACCGCCCAGTGGCAAAACTGGTTAAGCAAACAGAAACCGGAAGGCGCGCCCTGGTTCTCATGGATCGCATGGAATGGCCTTGATCGTGCTGATGATAAAGGCGTGGTCTCCAGCCGTCGTTACAAACAGACCGCTGCCAGCGTCGACCAGCAGATTCAGTCTGTGCTGGCTACCCTGCGCGACAAAGGGCTGCTGGATAAAACGGTGGTGGTGATTACCGCGCAGCATGGCGTAGTGCTCGATAACGAAGAGCATGCAGGCGATCGTGCGGCGCTGCAGGTGCCGCTGGTGGTGCACTGGCCAAATACGCCAGCGCAGAGCGTGCAAAAGCTTACCGATCATCAGGATATTATGACCACCCTGATGCAGCGCCTGCTGCACGTCAGCACCAGCCCGGCGGACTATTCGCAGGGCGAAGATCTGTTTGCCGCCGAGCGACGTCATAACTGGGTTGCCAGCATGGATGACAAACGACTGGTGATTACCACGCCGGATACCACGCTGGTGCTGGATAATAACGGCAGCTATAAAGCGTACAACAGTCGCGGCGAGCAGTTGAAAGACCATAAACCGGAGCTGGCCTTACTGTTACAGGTGCTGACCGAAGAGAAACGCTTTATCGCTAACTGATTATTTATTAGTCAGTTAGCTTTTTTGCGGCTTGCATTACCAATGATAAGCGGTAGTATAAGCGTCCACGTGTCGGCACGTAGCGCAGCCTGGTAGCGCACTGTCATGGGGTGTCAGGGGTCGGAGGTTCAAATCCTCTCGTGCCGACCAAAAATTTGCAGTCTGAAAAAGGGATTATCCTGCGGGATAATCCCTTTTTTATTGCTCATCCTGGCACGGCCTTCGCTTCATATCAGCCCTGCAACGCACGCCTTTTTGCCGCATCCTCGGCGGTCAAATGCCGATCGGTGCCCTTCAACGCCCTGATTGTCCTTTGCCGAAGGCACCAGCCTGCTGGCTTTACCGCACTCTGGCCGTTGTAGCCCTCTCCTGCGCTGAATAAAATCTTGTGACCGCGCGCTGGCAATGCCATCATTTGCATCCTGTTTTTACTGCCGCTGTCCGGATGCGTTGCCATGATTTACGACTGTTTTCTCTATTATGATGAAGCGATGCTGCTGGAGCTTCGTTTGCACACCCTGCACCAGCACGTTGATAAATTTGTCATTGTTGAATCGACGCATACCTTTACCGGCAAGAAAAAAGCGCTGCATTTTGATATCACCCGCTTTGCGGCATTCGCCGATCGCATTATCTACGTGGTGTTTGATGAGCCGCCGCACAGCGATGCCTGGGAAAATGAGCGCCGCACGCGCAATCATATTATGGCGGGCCTGAAACAGGCGCAGGATGATGACCTTATTCTGATTTCCGATGTCGATGAAATCATCGATCCACAGCAGCTGGCACGGGCCAACCCACGAGCGCTGTGTAACACCTTTCACCTCAATTTTTATAACTATCAGTTCAACCTGCAGGTGTTTAACGACAACGGCTCGCCGCGGAAATGCACGCTGGTGAAAATGACGCGTTTCGGCACCCTGCGGGACTTTTTTGCCAGCAAGCCGGAAGATCTGCGTAACGTAAAACGCAGCGCCATTAAACGCAGCTGGTGGCGCTGGAATTACCTGAAATGGCGCACCACCATCGTTAACGATGCGGGATGGCATTTTTCCTGGCTGATGACGCCTGAGCGCATCGCAGAGAAGATGTCCAGCATCTCACACACCGAGTACGACCTGCCTGAGCTGAATAACGCGCAGCATATCGAGCAGGCGGTGCGTGAGGGAAAAGATATCTGGAAGCGCGATCGATCGCTGCGGCTGATTCCGCTGACTCACGACAGTTTCCCGGCGCATCTGGTGCAGCATCCAGAAAAATACGCCGATTTTATTCGCCAATCCGGCGAGTAAACCGGCATTAGCGCCTTGCCGCCCACTCTTCGCGGGTGATCTCCCAGATCTCTGATTCCAGCTCGCCAGACACATAATCGGCGAGCCGGGTATCCACCAGCCGCATGCCGCTTTGCAATGAGATGCGCCGTGAGCCGATATTCTCTCGCGCCTTTGGCGCTCGCAGCAGCGGCTTGTTCAATACGTTAAACCAGAAGTCGGTCACGCACTCACACGCCTCGCTCATCAACCCCTGGCGCTGCCATTCCGGCACCAGCCAAAAACCACGGTTATCGTCTTCCCCTTCGCGCAGTGAGATCAGGCCAATCAGCGTCTCCGGCTGCGAATGATGGCGCAGGCTCCAGTGCCATGCCGTGCCTTCTGCCATTGCCGGCAACGCCACGCCCTGCACGTAACGCAGCGCACCATCTTCGGGAAACGGCCAGGGCACCGCGTTATGCAAATATTGCACGATTTCCCAGCGCGGAAAGACCCGCTGAATGTGCGGCACATCGCTGAGGCTTAACGGCCTGAGTTCCAGACGAGCGGTAGAGAGCGGTGGCGTTTCCATGATTTCTCCTTCAGGTTATAAGCTCATTTATAGGGGAGAATGACCGGGCGGGTAAAGCGTAATCAGCACAGAGATCTGTCGTCTGACTGTCATTTTTTTATGGTATAAGTCTGAAAAATGCTGATTGAAACAAAAATGTCACATCGCCAATTTATTCTGTCTGCTCGAATTTGAAGGCAGGAAGACCTGATGATTATCAAAGCTAAAAACCTGAAGGATGCGGAGGAGATGCTGCATTCTGGCATCAACAAAGTCGAGCTGGCCTATGACATCGGCAGCGACGATTTTTTCCGCCTGGCCAGCCGCTGGTGTGAACGCGGGGCTAAAATATCCAAATCTGAGCGACACTTTGTCGTTTCCATCAAGGGGATGTCAATTCCGTCTAACGAGTGATCATTGTGGGAAAGGATGCCCTGTCGCTTGCTGCCTGGCACGCGACCTGCTTTAATTCCTGTCTGAATCCCCTACCCTTTGCGCCTATGTTTTGTGCCCAACAGCCTGTTGCCGTGCCCGATCAGCCTTTTTTCAGCAGCATGAGTGTTTCTCACTGGTGCGTATTGCCGCAGGTACGTTTCTGCGAGCTGCGTTTTAATAGCGCGCATTTCAGCGACGATCTGTTTGCCCTGAGTCAGCTGCCCGCGCCGTCACACCTTAACCGTTCGGTCAGTAAGCGGCGCGCGCACTGGCTCGCCAGCCGCTATGCGGTGCGGCATGCGATGGCAACCTGCGGTATTGATGATGTTGTGCTGGGTAACCATGCGGATCGATCACCGCGCTGGCCCACGGGGATCAGCGCGTCGCTGTCGCATACCGAAGGACGGGCGCTGGTGGTATATAGCGAAGAGCCGCGGCTGCTGGGCATCGATGTCGAACAAAAGATGTCGCTTTCCACGGCCGAAGAGGTCGCCGATACGCTGGTTTCCGCCAGCGAACTGTCGTTGTTGCGCTACTGTCGGCTCGACTTTGCCAGTGCGCTGACCCTGACGTTTTCGCTGAAAGAGAGCCTGTATAAGGCGGTCTGGCCGCGCTGCCAGCAGCTGATGGATTTTCATCAGGCGGAGGTGATTGAGCTTGACAGCCGCCGCGGCGTGGCGCGTCTGCGGCTGTGCGAAAGCCTGACGCCGTTTGTCGGCGGCAGGACCTTTATAGCCGCCTTTCAGATTCAGGAAGCGGAAATTACCACGCTGGTTGCCGCACCGGTGTAATTAAGCGGAGGTATCGGTGCGCGTGACCGCATCCAGCGTCGCCTGTTGCCGCTCATCGCCGGTCAGTTCGCTAAGCTGGCCTTCGCGCATCTCCAGCAGGCGATCCGCATGCACGAAGTAGTGATCGTCGTGGCTGATAGCAAATACCGTTTTGCCCATCTCCTGCAGCCAGGGCAGGATTTCCCGGTAAAAAACCCGTCGGAAATGGGGATCCTGATCGGCCGCCCACTCATCCAGCAGTAAAATATCCCGCTCTTCGGCAATCGCCAGCAGCAGCGCCAGCCGCTTACTCTGCCCTTTGGAGAGCTTGAGGTTGAGCACGCGGTTACCTTCCAGCTTGATTTTGTCCTGCATCTTCAGGCGAGCCAGCCAGTGCTGCACCAGCGTCGGGTTGGCGGGTTCACCGCCCGGCCCGATCAGCCGATCAAACAGATGGGGATCGGTGAACACGGCGGAAAATAGCTGACGATAGCCCTCGCGCTGGTTCTCCTCCAGCGCCACGCCATCGAGTAAAATGGTGCCGCCAGTGGGCTGATACAAGCCGGTGAGCAGCATCGCCAGCGTCGATTTTCCGCTGCCGTTACCGCCGATCAGAAACAGCAGTTCGCCGCGCTTCAGCGTCAGGTTAACCGGCCCGACACCAAAGCCTTTTTCGCCATAGTGAAAGCTGACATCGCGCAGCTCAAGCGTTTGCCACTGCGGATGAACCACCGGCGTGGCAAAGCCCGGCCGGTGCTCGGCCAGATCGAAGGTGCGCAGCTTATTGAAAGCCACCTGTGCGCTGAGTAAGGTTGGTAACGCGCCCACGGCAGAGAGCAACGGCGTGCGTAGAAACAGCAGCGTCAATGAGTAGGTTGCCGCCACTGCGGTATTGGCCCAGCCGAGGCTGTTGGCCATCCAGAACACAATGCCGATAGCGCCCAGCATCATGATGTTTGACCAGTTCACCGCGCTGAGGTGGTAGGTATCCGCCCTGACGATGTGATCGCGATAAGCGCTGGCGTTTTCCTGATAGACGGTGTCATAAATCAGCTGCGCGCGTTGGCGGTTAAGCTGTAGCTCTTTACGCCCTTCGGTCACCGTCTGAAAATCGCCATAAAGCCGATCTTCAATGTCGCGCAGCTTTGCCATATGGCGGTAAACTCGCGCCACCAGCAGCCAGCCGCCGACAATGGTAATCGCCACCCACAGCGAGGTGATCAGGAGCATTTTTGGTGACAGCCAGGCGAGCCAGGCAGCAGAGCCGAGGGTCAGGATCACTCCCTGAATCAGTTCCGGCAGGCGCACAAAGGCGATGGTGATGGCGCGCACGTCGCTGGTCAGTCCCGCCAGCAACTGCGCGTTGCCGATTTGCTCGATGCGTTCCACGCGCGTATCGAGAATACGCTTGATAAATTCGCCGCGCAGACGATAAACGAAATGGTGGCCAAGCTGCGTCAACGCCAGCTGCGAAGCCAGCGTCACCGCCATCAGAATCACCAGCAGCAGCAGGAACTCCGGCAGCACGGTCAACGACGCGTTGATGTTGACGATCAGTTCGCGATTGATGAAGGCGATCAGGCCGATGCCCAGCGCTGCGCTCAGCAGGCTCAGTACAATCACCGCGATAAACGGCCAGCGGTATTGCTTATAAACGACGTGCAGTAACTCCATGATACATTCCAGGTCAGACGAGAGCTGCCAGCAGTGTAATCAGATGATCGTTGATAGCAATAATAATTCTCATTAAGCTTAAAAATGCGCCATCCCAGCGCGACGAAACGTCAGGTTGTAGCGGAACGCGCCCGCGTCGGGATGCACGCCCGGCTTCAGCGGCTGAATGCCGTGAAAGCGCAGCCGCGACGGGCCACCCCACACCACTACATCTCCCTGTTCCAGCAGCACGCGCTGCACCGCGTCGCTGCGTTCAAAGCCACCAAACTGAAACACCGCTGGCAGGCCGAGCGAAACGGAGACGATCGGCTGACTCAGATCCTTTTCATCTTTGTCCTGATGCAGCGACATTTTGGCACCGGGCGCATAGCGATTGATCAGACAGGCATCAGGCGCAAAGTCCTTAAATCCCGCCAGACCAGCGGCGCGCTGCGCCAGCGCCAGAAACGACGCGGGCATCGGCGGCCAGGGGCGGTTGCTTTCCGCATCCTGCTCGCTGTAGCGATAGCCACGACGATCGCTGTACCAGCCTAAATTGCCGCAGTTGGTCATCGCCACCGACATGCGATAGCCGCCGGGCGTGATGCGATGCTGAAACGGATTCACGGCGGCAATCTCCATCACGGTGCGCAGCAGGTCGCCCGCCTCATCGCGTGCCAGCCGCCGCAGGATCACCGCGCCGGGTGCCAGTGGCTCAGTCCAGGGTGCTTCATCGCTAAACAGATCGAGCATCATCGCCTCCAACACTATTAAGGTGCAGTTTTGCCCTGCTCGTCGCGGAGAAAGGCGCGAAACTGCGGTGACATCCAGTGGGTGAAACCGTCACCCTGTTTGGTGACCAGATAGACCGCCAGCTTCTCTTTGATCGCCAGCGCCCGCGCTTTTTCCGTGCCCAGCACCATCAGGCCTGTGTCCCAGCCATCCGCTTCCAGCGCGGTGGTGGCGATCACGGTGGCGGAGACCAGCTTATGCTCAATCGGCGCACCGGTCGCCGGATCGATGACGTGCGAAATGCGTTTGCCATCCAGTTCATAATAGTTGCGATAGCTGCCGGAGGTGCTGATGCCGTGCCCCTGTAAATCGACAATCGCCTCGACGGCATTCTCACGATCGGTGGGTTTTTGCACCGCCACGCGCCAGGCGTTGCCGCCGCTGTTCAGGCCACGCGTCAATACCGCACCGCCCACCGACACCAGATAATTATTGATGCCCCTCTGTTCCATCAGGCGTGCCAGATGATCGGTGGCAAAGCCTTCGCCCATGGTAGAGAGATCGACATACAGATCGGGCAGATCTTTCTGCAGCGACGCGCCGTTTACGCCCTCAGTCACCCGCAGATGCTGTAAACCGGTTTGCGCTTTTGCCGTGGCAATTTGCGCCGCCGTCGGCAGATGGTGCGGCTGCGCGTCAGGCCCAAAGCCCCACAGGTTCACCAGCGGCCCAACGGTAATGTCCATCGCGCCCTGGGTTTTGGCGCCAATGCGCAGTGCCATGACAATAATATCCGCCATGTTGGCGCCGATCGGCTGGGGTTCAAGGCCGTGATACTGATTAAAGTGCGACAGCACCGAATCACTTTTCCAGGTGGATAGCTCGCGGTCGTCATGATCCAGCTGCTGCTGTATCGCCTGCTGCAGTTCCGCCTGCTGCGATGCTTCAACGCCCGCGAGGCTCACGCGCCAGACGGTGCCCATGGTCTTGCCCTGCAATACCAGCGTGGATTCCTGTGGCTTATCGCAACCGGTTAACAGCAGCGCCGCACAACAGACGGCGATCAAAAAGCGCATATCCTTCCCTTCTTTTACGGATAATGAAATTTTCAGCATAACTTGCGGCAAATTGGGACAATTGAACGTTGAATAATGTCTTCAGGCTAACGAAAATAGTGATTCATAGATCGCGTCGCAATTGTGGCGGACATATTACTCGCTAAACAGGAGACCGAAATGATCTATTATGCCCTGCTGCTGCTTTCTTTGGCGGCCATGTTCTATGCAACCTGGCGCATGAAAAAACAGACCAGCAAAAAATCGCTGACCGCTTATCGCGCACGTCGATAAGGCATCACGGCCTCCTTATGGGGCCGTTTTTGCACCGGCGCTGTGCAGCTCGCCTTAAAGGCTGCGCCTGAACCCGCGTTATTCCTGCTTTACAGATTTGGCACGACTCCTGCTTAGGTTAGATTGCGTATGTTACGCCTGCCGACTCAGGAGCTGACCATGATCAACACCCCTTCCGTAGTGATGCTTCACCTAATGAAGTTTTCCGGCCTGACGTTAAGCGGCCTGGCCTTTAGCGGCTTCAGTGAGCAGATGCTGAATGCGGCAACAAAGCCGGAGCAAGGTGGCGACACGCGCGTGTCACAGGAGGAAGCTAAGCGGTGAGCGAGCAGATGCATAAAAAAACGGAGCCTGAACAGGCTCCGTTTTTATTTGATCAGAACTGGTAAACCAGGCCGACACCCACCACGTCGTCGGTATTGATACCGGCATCGTCGGTGAACTGGTTGTCGTCCAGCATGTTGATTTGATAATCAACATAGGTCGACATGTTTTTGTTGAAGTAGTAAGTCGCGCCTACATCGATATACTTTTTCAGGTTCTGCTTGCCGTAACCCTGAATGTCGGTACCGCGTGAGGAGACGTAGGCCAGAGAAGGACGCAGGCCGAAATCGAACTGATACTGTGCCACCAGCTCCCAGTTTTCCGCTTTGTCTGCATAACCGTAAACATCGCTGTCGTTGCTGTCGCCGAAACGGGTAGCGTTATAGGATTTGCTGTAGGTCGCTGCCAGGTAGACGTTGTTGGCGTCATATTTCAGGCCGCCCGCATAGACTTCCGCTTTGTCGCCACGGCCACGAATATCGGTGTTGTTGTTGCCCAGGCCATTTTGATTGTTGGTACGATCAGACTGGAACATCGCCGCGCCGATACCGAAACCAGAGCCGAGATCGTAAGTGGTGCTCAGACCCCAGCCATCACCGTTCTGTGCCAGTACATCACGTCCGCCAGCCGCTTCGGTCGCGTTGTCGTTTTTACCCTGATACTGCACCGCAAAGTTCCAGCCATCAACCAGGCCGAAGAAGTTGTTATTGCGGTAGGTCGCCACGCCGTTGGTGCGCTGGTACATAAAGTTATCCGCGCCGTAGGTGTCGCCGCCGAACTCAGGCAGCACGTCGGTCCACGCGCCCAGATCGTAAATCACGCCGTAGTTACGGCCATAATCCAGCGAGCCCGCATCACCGAACTTCAGGCCGGCAAAGCCAACACGCGTAAAGCTGTCTGCGGTGCCCTGGGCTTCAGAATTATTCAGCGCCGCCTGATATTCCCACTGACCGTAGCCAGTCAGTTCGTTAGAGATTTGCGTTTCGCCTTTAAAGCCAAAGCGCACATAAGATTGGTCACCGTCAGAACCGTCGTTATCGGAAAAATAGTGCAAACCGTCTACTTTGCCGAAGAGATCCAACTTATTTCCATCTTTGTTGTAAATCTCAGCTGCGCCTGCTGAACCAGCGATCAGCATCGCGGGGACCATCAGGGAGAGAACGCGAAGTTTCATTTTTATTACCCTCTAATTATGTGCCTTTATTTGCCACTGCGTGCTGAATGCCTAAAAATTCAGCCGATGGGCCATTGTTCATTCGATGAGGGTAATAATCTATAAAGAAAATGCTACTAAATTTCCGAAGATGTTTCATCGATGCGAAGCAGTGTTTCTAAATGTAAATAAAGCGGAACTTTTAAACAGCACACATCGTTTAAAATTATCGCACAAAATGCACAAAAATATAAAAAACCTTCTATTTCATAACATTAATTTACGCTGAAATCTGAGCACTGAATGATAAAAAGAGTCGGTCATCGGGTTATATAATAGATCCCGCTATCATCATTTTATTTCATTATTACCTTCATTCACCCCGAATGATCTGTTTTACCCTTATTTCCCGCCGGGCTTATTGCCCGGCATTTTTTTGTCTGCAATATGGCGGAACTGGCAGGCCGAATATGATCAACCGCGGAAATAAATGCATCGCCAGGCTTCCTTGTCTGACAATTCAGCCATTCGGAATCATCTGACAAAATATCAGCGTTCGCGCATCGCCTCTTTCACTTTGTTCAGCGGTTTCAACAGGTAATCCATGACCGTTTTTTGCCCGGTTTTAATTTCCACGTTGGCAACCATGCCCGGCACAATAGGAAATTTACGCCCCGCTTTATTGGTCAGCTCCGCTTTCTGCGTGCGCACCCAAACGCGATAATAATATTGATCGCGCTTCACCTCATCCTGCAGCGTGTCGGGCGAGACGGTTTCCACTTCACCATGCAGATCGCCGTAAATCGACGAATCATACGCGGTGACTTTCACCACCGCCGCCAGGCCAGGGCGAATATAGGCGATATCACGGGGATTGATGCGCGCTTCGATCAGCAGCTGATCTTCCAGCGGCACAATCTCCATCAGCTTACCGCCGGGTTGCAGCACGCCGCCAACGGTGGTGACCTGAATATCCTTGACGATCCCGCGCACCGGTGAATAGAGCGTGGCGCGCGTCAGTTGATCTTCTTTACCGGCCAGCACCTGCAACTGGGCATCCAGATCGGCGTTATTTTTCACCTGCTCCTCCCTGGCGCGTACCGCGTAGTCGTTTTTTGCCTCATCGATTTTGCCGCGCAGATCGCTGATCTGACGGCGCAGGCGAATCACCTCAACCTGCCCCGCTGCGCCTTTCGCCACCAGCGGTTCAGTCATACGCAGCTCATCCTGCACCAGTTTCATCGACTGCTGTAAATTGCTGACCGTTTCAGTGAGATTGCGCCGCCGCGATTCAAACAGCTGGCTTTCGCGCGCCACCAGTTCCGGCGCCTTCAGCGTTTCTGCGCTGAACTGCAACGGCGCACCGGTCAGCTCGGCACGCAGCCGTTCTGCCGAGGCGCGCAGGGTACGCGCTTTGGCCTGCGCTTCGCCAAAGTTGGACTGAAAACGGGTGGGATCGAGCCGTGCCAGCACCTGCGATTTTTCCACAATATCGCCTTCATGGACGTTTAGCTCATTGACGATGCCGCCGTCGAGGCTCTCGATCACCTGCGCACGGCTCGGCGGCGTCACCTTACCGGTGCCGACCGTCACCTCATCCAGCACGGCAAAATGCGCCCACACCAGAAACAGCGCCAGCGCCGCGCTGCACAGCCAGATAATGGCTGACGTCCGCCGTTCGTTCTGTTTGAATTTGCGATCCATTAACACCAGGCTCATGCGTTTTCTCCCCGTGCGGGTTGCGGCGTGGCACGGCGCAGGATCTCATCGCGGGCGCCGTCAGCAATAATTCTGCCTCCTTCCATCACCACAATACGATCTACCATTTTTAGCAGCGCCGGTCTGTGCGTCACCAACACCAGCGTGCGGCCACGCAGCCATTCATCCATCTGTTTGATCACATGCTCTTCCAACTGCTCATCCATCGATGCGGTCGGCTCATCAAGCAATACCACCTGTGGCTGGCGCAGGATCATGCGACTGAGCATCACCATTTGCCGCTGGCCGCCGGAGAGTCCGCGGCCACCTTCGTTGATCACCCGATCGAGGCTGGCGGCATCCTGCTGCACCAGGCTCAGCGCGCCGCTGATGCGCAGCGCCTGTAGCATCTCCTGCTCGCTGGCGTGCGGATTACCCAGCATCAGATTCTGCCGCAGCGTGCCGAAGAAGAGCCGCGAATCCTGCGACAGCCAGCCAAGCTGACGACGCAGATCCACCGGATCGATGCGCGCAATGTCGACGCCATCTACCAGCACCTTGCCCTGAGTCGCCAGCGCCTGTCCGGCCAACAGCTTCAGCAGCGTCGATTTGCCTGCGCCCACCTTGCCCAGCAGCGCAATACGTTCGCCCGGCTTAATCTGCAACTGGCCGACGGTGAGCACATTTTTAACTTTCTCTTCATCGTAGCTGTAGCTGACGTTGCGCAGGTCGTAATGGCCGGTCAGCGTTGGGCAGTGTGCCGCTTCGCCTTCCGGCTGTTGATCCAGCGGCTTTTTCAGCAGTTCATCCAGCCCGTTCATCGCGCTTTTGGCATGCTGCCAGCGCGAAAACACCATGGTCAGCTGCATCAGCGGCGCAATGGTGCGCGAGGAGAGCAGGCTGCTGGCCACCAGCGTACCGGTGGTGATATCCCCCGCCAGCACCAGATAAACGCCAAACACCAGCATGCCGGCGTAGGTCAGCTGCTGCACGGTTGAAGCCCAGCCGGTGAGCCGCGCGCCCCACAGTCGCTGCTGCATGCCGATCGTGGCGCTAACCTCGTGCGTCTGTTCCCACTGCCGCTGGAAGTAAGGTTCCGCCTGTAGCGCCTTGATATCCTCAACGCCCTCAATGGTTTCCACCAGCACCGCGTTGCGCAGTGCACCTTCGCGCAGCCCCTCTTTCGCCAGTTTCGCCATCGGGATCTGCACCAGCAGACCGGGAATCACAATCAGCGGAATCGCCAGCAGCGGGATGATCACCAGCGGGCCGCCGATAAAGCCCATGATAAACAGAAACAGAATCACAAACGGCATATCTGCCGCCGCGCCGACGGTGGTGGAGGTCAGCAGTTCACGCACCTGATCGATTTCACGCAGCTGAGAAATAAAAGAGCCGGTGGATTTAGGCCGCGCCTCGTTACGGATGCTCATTGCCCGGGCAAACAGCATGGAAGAGACTTTCAGATCGATGCGCTTGCCCATCATGTCAGACACCTGCGTGCGCATCAGGCGAATCAGGTATTCCACCGCGGCGGCAATCAGCACGCCGGTAAACAGCACCCATAATGTTGGCTGCGACTGCGCCGGGATCACGCGGTCATAGACCTGCATCGAAAACAGAATGCCCGCCAGCGCCAGCACGTTGCCGACCACCGAGGCGAGCGAGATCTCGGCAATGCGCCGCCCCATACCGCGAAAATTGCGCCAGAACCAGTGCGGCTGATAGGGCTGCACAAATTCATCGATGCGTGCGTCACGACCGCGGGCGGCCACGCCGACCACGCCGACCAGCGGCTCCGCGCGCGCCAGCAGGCTGGCCAGTTCGGTTTCCCGCACCACGTCGCCGCCGTCGCTAAGCCAGTAGCGCGCGTTACCTGCGCCATCAATGGCTTCAATCACCGCCACGCCGCCGTTTTCCAGCGCCAGCACCACCGGCGTAATTTCCTGATGCCAGCGCAGTTTGTCGCGCGGCGTCATGGTGAGGTGCAGGCCCAGCAGCCCTGCCAGGCGCTCCAGCTGTTGCGCATCAGTTAATTGCTCAAACCAGCGCATCTGCTGGCGCAGGGTGTCACCATCGGCTGGCTTACCGAAGCGCGCCGCGACGCGCAGCATGGCGGCGATCCAGTTCTCGGTGGTTGCACGTTGTGTTGTCATTAATACTGCCTCTGTGTGCCGTTCGCCGCTTAGTTCAGCGAAGGTAAAGTGGTGCCGCTGCTCTTTTCACGATCGATGCCCATGATATCGAGCAGATTATCGACCGCCGCCGCGTAACGAACCGTGGCATCCCAGCCGTCATACAGCGCGCTGGTGCGCATGCTGTCCGCCTGAAAAACATCCTGCTCTACGCTGAGCAGATCGTTCAGGCTGCGCTTGCTGAGCTTGTACTCATCGGCGTAGACGTTGCGGGTATGTTCTGCGCTGGCCAGCTGAGCTTCGCCCGCCTGCTGACGCTGTTGGGCGCCGATCATGTCGGCATAGGCGGTAGAGGCGTGTTGATTAATATCGAGTTTGGCTTGCTGGATGGCCGCCTGTGCCGCTTCGCGTTCGCCTTCTGCCGAACGCGTTTTGGCATTGACCAGGCCGCCCTGATAGAGCGGCGCTTCCACCTGCAGCTGCAGCTCATCGTCCCAGTATGAACGGCTGTCGTTCTCATATCGGGTGCGGCCCGCCTGCACTTTGATGGTCGGCCAGTGATTAGAGCTGGCCTGCTTGATACGCTGCTGCGCTGCCATCTGTTTCGCCTGCGCGCTGCGTACCGCCGCGCTGTCCTGATAGCCAATTTTATCCAGCGTAATCTGCTGTTTAAGTAGCGCCTCGGGCAGTTCCGGCAGCGTGACCGGCACCACGCCGGTTAACACGGTGAGCTGCGCCAGCGCCGAGCGTTGCTGGGCGCGGTACTGCTCCAGCGTGGCGTGCATACCGGCGATGCGCGTTTCCGCCTGCAGTACGTCTGACTGCGAGCTGAGGCCGGCATCGGCGCGCAGTTTGGCGATATCGCGCACGTGCTCCAGCGATTTCACATTGCTCTGCGATGCGGTGACCAGCGCCTGATAGCGCTTCACCTGCAGATAGGCCTGTAAGGTATCCTGGCCGACGGTGGTCATGGTGTCGTAAAGCGCGAACCGGTAGGCGTCAGAGAGCGCGTACTGTTCATCGATGGCGCCGCCGGTACGACCAAAATCGTACAGCAGCTGGCTGAGCGTGACGCCCGCGGAGCCGCTGTTATTCAGGCTGCCGGACGAGTCCGTTTGATGAGAACGACCGCCAGAACCCTGCAACGAAATCTGCGGATACCAGGCGCTTTTCGCCGCATCCAGATCGCCTTCATTGACATGGATCTGCGCCGCCGCTTCGGCAATTTTGGGATTACGGGCAAAGGCCCTGAGGATAGCCTGGCGCAGCGTCAGCGAGGCTATTTGCTCCTCGCTCGGCGCGGCGCGCCAGTTGAACTCTGCTTTAGGTTCTGTTGCGGCCAGTAACGGTTGAGCCGACGCGCAGATCAGCGCGCCCAGGCAGCAGCAGGCAAACAGTCTGTTGATCATGTGGTATCACATCCCGCGATGTTATTTTTGTTGGTTTTTTTACCTGGCTGCCAGAAAGGCAACGGCCTTTCTGAACATGCTCACCCGATTCGAAACCTGACCGCCTGTCAGGCCAACCGGGCATGTTAGTATCCTGTTAAACGCATTACCTACATTAATACTTCAGCATGAATCAGCGCAACCGCAGACGATCGGAAAGTGTTAATAAAAAATCGGTAACGCGATGTTATAGCGCTTTATCTGTGTTCACGCATGACACTTTACGGAATTAACCGGCGCATAACGCGCGAGTCATTGTCAAAAAACATACAGTTTTACTTAACCCTGACGGCGAGGGTGTCGCCGTCAGTCGCGTTAAATCAGCGTGGCCTGAATATGCTGTTCGGTCAGCAGATCCGCCAGCGTCGAGGAGACGGGCTGATAATAACTTGTGTCACCACTGTGCTGAGCATCGCCCATTAGCGCAGCGTGGCTGCTGTCCGTGTGCTGCAAACCGAGGTCGGCAGCGCTCAGAGTGTGTGCAGCCTGCGTGCCGTGAGTAGCAGCGGTAAAAAAGTTGCTCAATGTTTGCGTAGCGCTGTTGCCGTAGCTATCCGCCTGATGAACGGTGGCGTTAACCGGGCCATCCGGCAGCGCCAGCAAATCAGCAGAAGGCACAGTGACCATGCCATCGGTGGGCGTGTAGCTCTTGCCGTTGATATCGATGCTCTGCACGCCGTCGATGTAGAAACTCAGATCGTGCTGCGCTTCCTGATGGCTCAGGGTCAGATCGCCGCCAATATCCAGCTCGTAATAGACTTCAGGCAGCTGCAACTGGGTGCTGAATTCAAAGCTGACCTGATTGTGGTTACCCGCCGCGTCGCTGGTTGTCGCCACCAGACGGTGTTCGTCGCCATCGATGAAGTTCGCCATATCCGCCGCCGGAATCGCCACGCTCCAGCTACCGTCGCTGTGAATGGTGGCGGCATACTCTTTCATGCTGTCCAGCCCGCCCGCCGAGGCGATGGTCAAACTCTGGCCCGGCGCGCTGTGCGTGGAGAGGTGGCCGGTGAGCACCAGACCCTGCTGCGATTCAGCAATGTTGATCACGTTATCGCTGGTGACATTATCGAAGGTGACGTTGGGGATGCTGGCAAGATGGGTGATCAGCGTGACGTTGCTGCTGGCGCTGACCAGTTGGCCGCTGGCGCTGGTCGCCGTGACCACCGCAGAATAAACGCCGTCGCTGAGCGTTGCCAGTTGCTGATCGTTGAGAGAGACGTGCCAGCTGCCGTCAGCGTTGACGAAACTGTCGAAGTGCTTACCGCCCAGCGTCACGCTAAGTGGCGTATCCGCCGCCAGCCCGCTGGCATGGCCGGTAAACACCAGGCCATAAATGCCTTCCTGATAGCTCACCGCGTTATCGCCAGAAACCGCATCCATGGTCAGGCTGGCAGCCGTGTTCACCGTTGCTGCGTGTACCACGCCATGGCTGGCGTCGGTGGCCGCCACAGCGGTATGACTTACCGCTGGAGCGCTGCTGAGCGTGCTCTCTGCGGCGATGCCAACCGGGCTGACCAGCCCGCTGGCGGAATAAAGCGTCGCGGTGGGCAGCGCGGTATCCGCGGTCTGCCCGGCGGCATACAGGCTGCTCAGCGACAGCGTATCGGCGGTAGCGGTAGAAAACGAAAGATTCAGCGGTTCAACCACGACGGGCTGCACGTTGTGCGTTTCCGGCAGCAGCGTATCGGCAGCGTTAAGGGTTGCCGCATCGCGGACCTGGCGGTGCTGGCGTGATGTTTTAACTGTAGACATAAAGTACCTCGTGAAAACCAAAGAGAAGTTTCGCTCTGAAAAACATAAACAGCAGTTAAGTTTTAGACGTGAGCGAGCCATTCAGCGAACGGGATCGCTGAGATTTCCTGGTGTTCAAGAGTTACAAATCGTAACGCGGAAAGGCGCGTCAAATCGTCAGTCAGCACTTTTAGTGCCAATCATTACCAGAGTGATTATTTTCACTTCCAGGCGTCTGATGCTTGCGCTCACAGGCCTGACTGGTGCCGTAAGCTACCGCTGCACCGTGGGCAAGACCAGTGTCATTATTCCTAAAAAATGGCTGTAACGATTTTGAGACGGGGATATCTCGAAGGAGCAGGAAAAAAGGAAGGAGAGTCAGAGAGATAGCAGATAAGGTAAACTAATAAATATTCCTTATAAAAAGCGGGGCTTTTGCCCCGCTCTGTTGCTTATACCACGTGAACCTGCAGGTTATGCTGCACCAGCACATCGCCCAGCGTGTTATCACTGGTCAGCGCCGAGTTATGGTAGATGTCATAGAGATGACCATCAATCGTACGCTGGCCCGCGGTGCCCCACACGCCGTCGCCGTTGGCCAGCGTTACCTGACCGCCGTTATCGCCTTTGATCAGCAGATCGTCAGCGGGCTTGTCGGTGATGCTCAGCGCCTCCTGTAAATTGAGCTTCACGCCGTTGGTGCCCGCTTTGCCGAGATCCAGCACTTCGATATGCTCAACTTTCAGCCCCAGCGCGGTGAGATCCAGCGTCATGTGGTCGCCGTTCAGCACCAGCGTATCGGTACCCGCGCCGCCATCGATATGATCAAAATTCAGATCGTTGAGCAGCACCTGGTCGTTGCCGCTGCTGCCAATTACCGATGGCCCCTCCTGCTGCGTTCCATCCGCCAGCGTGAGCACCAGGCCACCGATGGTATAGCCCTGATCTTCAGCCAGCGCCGCAGGAGCAGCGGCTGCCGTGCCCGAGTCGGCGGTAACGCTGCTGTGGCTCTGTTCATCCGTGGTAGCCACCAGCGTTGAGGCCACCGCAGCTTTGGTCGACAGCGCGGCAAAGGTGTGCGCCTCGCCGTTTTGCGTGTTGTTGCCCTCGGTGGAGGCCGCTGCTACCAGCCCATCGTCTGCTGCAAATGCCGCCAGCGTGCTGGTGCCGGTGCCGTTCAGCGCCAGCAGCGAACCCAACAGCAACGTTGCCGTGCTGGTACTGGTGTTGCCCGCCACATCGATCACCTGCGCGCGCACCAGCGTGGTCAGCGAGAGCCCCAATCCCGGCAGCGAGAGTAGCTGCGGTGTGAAGACCGCGCCGAAGCGACCCAGCGCATCGGTAGTGGTAACAACGGTTGGCCCCGGATTGCCGTTCGGCAGCAGCAAGGTCAGTCGTACGGTCGATCCCTGCGCGGCGTTAGCGGTGCCGCCGGTGACCGACAGCCCGGTCAGCAGCGAGGTCACCACGCTCAACACCGGATCCACGCCAACCAGCGGCGTGTTGTGCGACAGCGCGGTAAAGCCGCGGCTGGCCGAGGCGGTATTGCCGCCGGCATCGGTGACCGTGACCGACAGCGTCTGGCTGCCGTCGTTGATCGCCTTAAGCGCCGAGGAAGGCAGACTGACGTTCCAGGTACCGTTGCTGCCAATACTGCCGGTATAAGTGGTGCCGCCGACATTAACCGCCACCCGGCCGCCAATGGCGTTGGTTGAGGTACCGCTGATGGTTTCCACCGTGTTGGCTTCGGCAATATTCAGATAGCCGTCACCGCCAAAGAAAGTATTCAGGCCCACCGTTGGCGTTGAATGGCTGACCACGTTAAGCGCGGCGCTGCTGCTGCCGCTGTTGCCGACGAAGTTAGTCACGCTGGCGGTGACGTTATAGCTGCCGTCAGCGATGGCTGCCAGCGAGGCGGCGGGCACGGTGATGCTCCAGTTGCCTGCGGCGTTGACCGTGCTGGTGTAGTTGGTGGCGCCGATGCGCACCGTTACCGTTGAGCCTTCGGCGTTGCTGGCGGTGCCGCTGATGGTCTGGCTGGTTTTCACATCCGCCACGCTGAGTGCGTTATCGCCGAACAGTGAAGTGATGGCCACCGCTGGCGGTGTGTTGCTGATTACGCTGACGCTGCTGCTGCCGCTGGCGACGTTGCCATAGGCATCGGTGGCGCGGACGCTCACCGCCTGGTTGCCGTTGGCCAGCGCCGCCAGGTCGGCCTTCGGCACGCTTAACGTCCAGCCGCCGCCGCTGGTGACCTGCGTGGTATAAACCTTGTTGTTGAGGGTGACGCTCACGCTGGCCCCGGCGTTGAGATTGGTGCTGGCGCCGCTGATGGTCTGGTTATTTGCCAGATCGCCCGCGCTGAGCACGCCATCGCCAAACACCGTGTTCAGCGTCAGGGTTGGCTGATTGGCGATGCCAACCTGTACGCCGACATTGCTGCTGCTGGTATTGCCAACCGCGTCGGTAACGGAAACGCCCACGGTAATATTGCCATTCAGCAGGGTTGAGAGCACCGACGGCGCCACCTGCGCGCTGAAGGCGCCGTTGGCATCGGTGACCGCCCGAATCACCGTATCGCCAATGTTGATCCGCACTTCGGTATTGGGCAGCACGTTGGCGATGGTGCCGCTGACGGTTTGCGTAACCAGCGATTCCACCAGGTTTAGCACCCCGTCGCCGAACAGCGGCGCCAGGGTAATCGCTGGCGGATTGTGAATGCCGACCAACGCACCGGCGGTGGCGCTGTTGGTGTTGCCTGCGCTGTCGGTCACGCTAACGCCCACCGTCAGATTGCCGTCCGCGATGCCCTGCAAAATGGCCGGCGTCAGCACAACGCTGTAGCTGCCGTTCTGCGCGGCGGTGGTCACCAGCTGCTGACCGGCAATCGACACCACCACCCGTGCACCCGGCTCGACGTTGCCTACCACGCCGCTGATGGTCTGATTAATCAGCGCATCGGCGACGTTAAGCAGGCCATCGCCAAACAGCCGGTCAATGGAGACCGTCGGCAGCAGCGTATCGACGCGGAAACCGACCTGTGGCGAGGTGGCAGTATTGCCAGCCGCATCGGTGACGCTGGCGCTGACGATTAAATTGCCCTGTGCCAGCGTGCTCAGCACTTCAGGATTCACCGTCAGGTTAAAGGCGCCGTTCTGACCAACCGTCGTAGTGAGCTGACTGTTACCGACATTTAGCGTGACCACGCTGCCCGCCGCGACGTTATTGACCACGCCGCTGATGATCTGGCCGGTGGCGATATCCGCCAGGTTAAGCACGCCATCACCAAACACCGAACTGATGTTGATGGTGGGCTGCTGGGCAAAAATGCCGACATCGACCGAGGATTGCGCCACGTTACCGACCGGATCCACCACGCGCACGCCCAATGTCAGCGGGCCGTTGAGCAGTGAAGTAAGATCGGCACCGGGCAGAGCCAGGCTCCAGACGCCACCGGCGTTAACCGTAGTGTTGTAGGTGCGCGTGCCGAGCGTCACGGTTAGCTGTGAACCCTGCGCCGCCTGTACCACGCCGCCGATGGTTTGTCCGGCGGCGGCTTCGGCCACGCTCAGCAGATTATCGCCGGTGAGCAGGCCGTTCAGGCTGCCGATCACCGGCACGGCGTTAACGATCGCCTGCGCGGTGGCGCCTGCCGTCGCGGTGTTACCAACAGCGTCGCTGACGGTGACGTTCACCGCCAGCGAACCGTCCGGCACCGTGGTAAGCAATCCTTGTGGGATAGCAATTGAGAAGCGGCCATCCTGACCCACCGCGGCGCTAAGCGTCTGCCCGGCAAGGGTGGTGCTGACCGTGGCGCCAATGCCCGCCGAGGCGACCGTCCCGGTGATCACCTGCGCCAGCGTTGCATCAACAGCATTCAGGGCACCGTCGCCAAACAGCCGATCCACGGTAAGATCCAGCGCCGCATTGACCACTTTATTGACGTTCAGCGTCGCCTCGGTGGCGTTACCCGCGAGGTCAGCCACGCGCAGGCCGAACACCAGCGCGCCGTCGTTCAGACCGCTCAATACCTGCGGCGTTAAGGTAATCGTAAAGTTGCCATCGCCCTGCACCAGCGCCTCTGCAATCGGGTTGCCATCGCCCGCATACAACCTGATGGTCTGCCCTTCCGCACCGCGTGCGCTGCCGGTCAGCAGTTGATCAACGGTGGTATCCACCGCGTTGATCAGATTATCGCCGAGGAAGGCGTTCACCAGGATCAGCGGTGCGTTCTGGTCGACGGAGAAATCCCGCGTGGCGTTAGTGACGTTGCCCGCTGCATCACCGATCTGGGCGGTTATGGTTTGAGTGCCGTCCGCCAGCGCCCGCACGTCAGCGGCCGGTAAGGCCACTGACCAGCGACCATCCGCCTGCACAAAGGCGTTGTAATTCACGCCGTTCAGGGTAATCGCCACCGCCCGGCCCGCTTCACTCACCGATGCGGTGCCACTGATTTCAGCGGAGTTCGCTTCACTGCCGCTGACCACGTTATCGCTGGTAACCGGGTTGATGGTCAGCACAGAAGGCGTGCGATCCACCAGCACCGCTTGCGTGGTGGTAACCGTGCCGCCATCAAGGCCCGGCGTCGTCACCACCACAGGCACGCTGCCGTCGGCGGCAAAGGCGCTGTTGGGCACCGTTACCGTCCAGCCGCCGTTATTATCAAGGGTGGCGATATAGTTCGTACCGCCTACCGCTACGCTGATGTCGCTGCCCGTGGTCAGGTTGCTGTACGTACCGTTCAGCGTGATATCACCGCTCTCACCGGCGTTGATAATGTTGTCGCCGGTGACCGGAGCCAGCGTAATTAGCGGCCCGGCTGGCGGGGTAAGATCAACGCTGACGTTTATCGACGCGGGTTCACTGACATTGCCCGCCGGATCGGTGACCACCGCCTGTACCGTCGTCAACGACGGCAGCGTCTGCATCTGCTGTGGCGTCAGTGTCAGGCTCCATTGACCGTTAGCCGCCAGCTGGGTGGTTAGCGTCTCGCCGTTCAGGGTGATCGCCACCGTCGAACCCGGCTCCGTGCCGGTTGCACTGCCGGTCAGGGTTTGCGAGACGATGCTTTCGCCATAGTTCAGTGCGTTATCACCGGTGAAGGCATCAATATTGACCACCGGCACCGAGACATTGATCAGCGCCTGACCGCCCACGCTGGCGGTGTTGCCCGCGCCATCAGTGGCCTGCACCGTAAAGTTGTACGTGCCATCATCGATACCGGTTAACTGCTCTGGCGTCAGGGCCAGACGCCAGTTGCCGTCAGCATCTACCGTCGCGTTGGTGTAGGTCTGATCGTTAAAGTTCACGCTCACCGACTGGCCAGCCCCGCTGCTGCCGGTAGTGCCGCTGAGTACCAAACCCTCCGCCAGATCGGCAGCATTGAGGTAACCGTTGTCCGAAACCGGATCAACTACCGGCACCGGTGCGCTCAGCGCCGCGGTAAAGGTAAACGGCTGCGTGACGGTGTTGCCCGCCGCATCGGTGGCAATGACGTTTAGCGTATGCGGGCCGTTGCTCAGCCCGCTCAGCGCGCCAGGCGGAATGATCACGCTCCACTGGCCGTTGGCATCGACGGTGCCAGGATAATTAGTGCCGTTGACGTCGATGGTCAGGCGCACCGCCTGATTGGCGCCGCTGCTGCCGGTGCTGCCGGTCAGCGTGGTGCCGTTTGCCGCCTCAGCGATATTCATGACGTCGTCGGTAAACAGCGCGTTACCGGTGACGGTTGGCGGCGAGACGGTTACGCCGGTGATGATCGCCTGCGTGGCAACATCGCTGTTGCCGGCAACGTCGGTTGCGGTGGCGGTAATGGTGTGCTCACCGTTACTGAGCGTGCTCAGCTGCGCTGGCGTCAGCGCCAGGCTCCAGTTACCGTTGTCGTCAACGCTGGCGGGCAGCGCTACGCCATTGTTAAAGCCGGAAATGGTCACCAGCACCTGTTGCCCTGCGCCCACCGAGCCGGTAGAGCCAACAAGAGTTTGCGTAATTTGCGCTTCCGTGGCGTTCAGCGCGCCATCGCCAAACGGTAAGCTGATGGTGGCATCCGGGCCTGTTTGCAGCACCTGCAGCGCATCACTCTCTACAGAAACGTTGCCGGTGATATCGCTGACGGTGACCGTTACCGGCAGCGTGCCGTCCGGCAACGCCTGCAGCGTGGCGGCGTCCAGCGCTACGCTCCAGTCGCCGGTTTGCGCGTTAACCACCGCCGTGTAGTCGACGCCGTTAAGGCTAACCACCACCGCGGGCAATCGGCTGGGATCGAGATCGGTAAGGCCGGTGCTGCCGCGTAGCTCAATGCCTGCCGTCGCCTCAGCCGCATTCAGATAGCCGTCGCCCGCGGGCTGTGCTATCGAGGCGATCGGCGTGGCTTCGGTGATGGCGGTTACCAGTGCGCTGTTTTGACCGCTGTTTCCTGCGCGATCCTGCGCCGTGACCTGCACATTAACCGTGCCGTCGCCTGCTTCCTGTAGCAGCGTTGGCGAAACCGTCACGCTCCAGTTGCCGCTCTCGTCCACCGTGGCATCCGGCAGCGTTGCGCCGTTAAAGGTAACGGTAACGCTCTGGCCCGCCCCGCTGACGCCGGTGGAGCCGCTGATGGTTTGCGGCACCTGCGCTTCCCCGGCATTCAGCGCATTGTCGCCAAACACCGGGTTGATGGTAACCGTTGGCACGCTGCGGGTCAGCAGCTCGCTGCTGATGCTGCTGGTTGCCGGATTGCCCGCAGCATCGTTAGCGCTGACCGCGATCGACACCACGCCGTCGGCCAGCGCGCTGAGCGCATTGGCGGGCAGCGTCACGCTCCAGCGGTTTTCATTGTCCACCACGCCGCTGAAATTAAGTTCGCCCACCGCGACGGTGACCGGCGTACCTGACGCCAGCCCGGTTGCCACGCCGCTGAGCGTTTGTGACGTTTCGACTTCATTGCGATTCAACAACCCATCGCCGAACGGCTGATCGATGCTCAGCGTCGGTAACGTGAGAGCCGTTGTGAAATCAACAGTTTGCGTGTTGGTATTGCCCGCCGCGTCAATGGCGCTGATGGTTAGCTGCTGGGCGCCATCGGCGAGCAACAGCAGATCGGCACCCGGTACGGTGAGCGTCCAGCTGCCGCTGGCGTCGGCAAGGGTGTCATACACTTTGCCATTGAGCTGCACGCTGATTGGCTGATCGGCATCGCTGCTGCCCGTCAGCGTCAGCCCGGCCAGCGCATCCGCCAGGTTTAGCGTGCCGTCGAAGCCAGGCGCGGTGGCGTCAATCGGCGGCGGCGTGGTATTAACGCTGATGTCGCGGTCAACGGTGGCGACGTTGCCGCCTGTACCCGTTGCGGTCGCGCTGACCACTAACGCCCCCTGCGGCAGCGCTGCCAGCGCCGATGCCGGCACCGTCGCACTCCAGTTTCCATTGGCATCAATAATCGCCGAATAATCGGCGCCGTTCAGGGTGACGGTCACCGTCGTGCCCTGCGCCAGCTGCACGCTGTCACCGCTAATCGTCAGCGGGCTAGTCGACTCCTGCAGGTTAATGATGTCGTCGGTGGCGATCGCATCGAGCAGCAGCAACGGCTGCGAGGCGGCGCTGGCCAGTAACGTAACGTTGGCGGTGCTGCTGGCCGGATTGCCTGCCGCATCGGTTACGGTAGCGACAGCGGTTAGCGCGCCATCCGGCAACAGAGCCAGATCGGCGGCCGGTACGGTCGCCTGCCAGTTGCCACTGGCATCCGCGGTGGTGAGATAGGTTTGGCCACCAAAGGTGACGCTGACCTCGCGCCCGGCGATCTGCGCACCGCCACCGCGAATAGTCAGATCGCTGCCCGCCTCAACGGCATTGATATAGCCGTCGGCGCTGAGCGCATCGAGGGTCAGCGTAGGCAGATTTGCCGGATCGGCCTGACGCGTCAGCGTGGCGGTTTGCGTGGTGCTGTTAAGCGCAACGTCCGCCAGCGTGGCGGTTACGGTGTAGGCACCATCCGCCGCGCCCTGCATCACGCCCGCCGGTACGATCACACTCCAGCTGCCATCATCCAGTACCTGCGCGGTGAAACTGCGCCCGTTAAGCGTGACGTTTACCGGCTGGCCCGCATCCGCCAGCGAGGCAGTGCCGCTGATCACCACGTCCTGCGTGGCTTCCAGCACGTTCAGCCGGTTGTCGCCGCCGATCGGGTCGATCGTCAACGTCGGCGCGGTGCGATCAACGGTAAAGCTGTTGCTGGCGGTGCCGGTGTTGCCCACGCTGTCGGTAGTGGTGACAGTAACGCTATTCGCCCCCTCCGGCAGGTTACTCAACACGTCGCTGCCAAGGGTGAGCGACCAGCTGCCGTCGCTGTTGACCGTTACCGGCGAGCTTGTACCGTTCAGCTCGATCACCGCCGTTTGCCCCGGCCCACGAATGCCGGTGTTACCGCTCAGCGTTTGCTCGACGGCCGCCTCACTGATGTTCAGATAGCCATCGCTGAACGGTCGATCGATAGAGGGCGCCAGCGCATCCACGGCCACGGTGATATCCCGTCCGACGCTGGTGACGTTGCCCGCCGCATCGGCGACGCTGACGGCCAGCGGGTAGCTGCCGGACGTAATGCCCGCCAGCGCACCTGCGGGCAGATCCAGTGACCAGCTGCCATCGTTATTGACGGTGGTGCTGTAGGTTTGTCCATTCAGCGTTAACGTTACCGGCTGTCCGCTTTCCGCATCAGAGCGGCCGCTCAGCGTAATGGCCGCCGCGGCTTCACTGGCGTTGATCGCATTGTCACCGCCGATAGGATCGATCGTCAGCGTCGGCGGCACGCGATCCAGCACCAGGGCGCCGGTATCGCTGCTGCTGTTGCCCGCGGCGTCGCTCACCGTCACGCTGTAGTCAGTGCTACCGTCGCCTAACGCCGCCAGCGCCGTGGCCGGTACGCTGACCTGCCAGTTGCCGTTGCCATCCACCGTGCCGGTGTAAAGCGCGCCGTCCAGCGTCAGGGTGACGCTCTGGCCGTCGCCGCTGACGCCGGTGGTGCCGCTCAGCGTCTGCGCGCTGGTGAGCTCGCTGCCGTTAAGCTGTCCGTCGCCAAAGGCGCTGTCGATAGCCAGCGTCGGCAGTGCGGTAGCCAGCACGTTCAGCACGCTGCTGCTGCTCACCAGCACATTGTTCTGCGCATCGCTGGCGGTGAGGATCAAGGTAGCCGGACCGTCGGCAAGACCAGCGACGCTGCTGGCCGGAATCAGCGTGCTCCAGCTGCCGTTGTTAAAGGTGATGGGGAAAGTTTGATTGTTAAAGCTCAGTGACAGCGTGGCGTCGTTGGGCAGATTCTCCACACGGCCGCTGAGAAGGAGTGCCTGACCGGCTTCGCTGGCGTTGAGGTAATTATCACCGGCGATCGCATCAAACGACAGGCCCGCGACCGAGGTGTCAACCGTGATCGACTGACTGGCGCTGGCGGTATTGCCTGCGCTGTCGCTGACCGCAGCGCTGATGGTGGCGCTGTTACCGGTGATCGCCTGCAGTTCGGCGGCGGGGATCAGTACGCTCCAGCTGCCGCTGGCCTGCACCACCGCGCTGTAGAGACCGCTGTTCAGGGTTACGGTGACCGTCTGGCCCTGCTCAACGTTGCTGGTGGTACCGCTGAGCAGCTGATTGCTTTGCAGCTCTGCGCCATCAACAACGGTGTCGCCGGTAAACGGATTAAGGGTCACGGTGGGCGGCGTGGCTTTCAGCGTGATGCTGCTGGTTTGCGTGGTGACGTTGCCCGCCAGATCGGTGGCGGTGACCGGAATGGTGTAGCTGCCGTCGGCGAGGCCGTTCAGCGCACCCGCCGGCACCGACAGCGACCAGCTGCCGTCGCCGCTGGCCGTTACGCTGTATGGCGTACCGTTAACCACGGCAACCACGTTGCTGTTAGGTTCGCTGGTGCCGTTCAACAGCAGCGGCTGGCCGAGATCGGCCGCATTGAGCACGCCATCACCGCCCGGCGTTGCCACTACCAGCACCGGCGCGACGGTATCCACCAGCACGCTGCCGCCGGTGTTGGTATCCGTGTTGCCAGCGATATCGCTGACCGTCACGCTGTAAGGCTGAGTGCCCTGCGGCAGCGCGGCGAGATCGGCCGCAGGCACGCTAACCTGCCAGTTGCCCGCGGCGTCGACGTTGCCGCTGTAGGTGACGCCGCCAAGCACCAGGCTAACGCTCTGGCCAATGCCCGCCACGCCGGTGCTGCCGCTGATAATACCGGCGCCAGCAATATCCGCCGCGTTAAGCGCGCCGTCGCCAAAGGCGGGGTTGAGATCGGCAGCCGAAGGCCCGCCGGTCAGCAGATTAACCGTGCTGCTGTTGGTCAGCGTGACGTTGTTGTTATCGACCACGCTGCTGGTGAACGAGAGCGGACCATCGGCCAGGCCGCCGAGCGCAGCAGCTGGAATGGTGGTGCTCCAGCTGCCATCCGCATTGACAGTGGCGCTGAAGCTCTGGCCGTTGAATGCGACCGTTACCACCGTACCCGGCGCCACGTTGCTGGTGCTGCCGCCAACGATCAGCGGCTGGTTCAGCTCGGCGGCGTTGATATAGTTATCACCGGCGATCGGCGCCAGCGCGATACCGCTGGCGGTGGTGTTGACGGTGAAGGTGGCACTGCTGTCGGCGCGGTTACCGGCACTGTCGCTGACGCTGACCGTCAGCGCCTGACTGCCGTTGCCCAGTCCGCTGAGTGCCGCTGCGGGCACCACCAGGCTCCAGCTACCGTCGGCGGCGACCACGCCGCTGTAAATTTCACCGTTCAGGCTGAGGGTAACGGTTTGCCCCGCTTCGACGTTGGTGGTGGTACCGGTCAGCGTTTGCGGCTGCTGCTGCTCGGCGGCGTCAACCACGCCATTACCCGCAAAGTCGGTAATATTCATCGTCAGGGTCGGTTGATTATCTGCGGCCGCGTCCACCAGCAAATTACTGGTTTGAACGGTTTGATTACCGGCTGCGTCGGTCATGGTCACGGTGAGCGGATTATTACCGTCCGGCAAAACGGCCAGATCGCTGGCCGGGATTTGCAGCGACCAGCGGCCATTGCTGCCGACGCGGGCAAAGTAAAATTTATTGTTCAGGGCGACGGTAACGTCATCACCGTTTTGTCCGCTGCCTGACAGCTGCAACGGCTGGCTGATGTCGCTGCGGTTCAGGACGCCGTCACCGCCCGCCGGATCGACGCTCAGCGGCGGCGGCGTGGTATTCACCACCAGATTACGGGTTTCGCTGCTGCTGTTGCCAGCCGCATCGCTGACCGTCACCGCAACCGGATAGTTGCCGTTGTTCAGCGCTGCCAGATCGCTGACCGGCACCGTCAGTTGCCACTGACCCGTATTGTCGATTACCCCGGTATAGGTTGTGCCGTTGAGCGTAGCGCTGACGCTGCTGCCCGCGGTGCCAGTGCCGCTGAGAGTCAGCGGCTGTGCCTGTTCACTGGCAGAAAGCACGTCGTCGCCAGCCAGCGGATTGAGGCTCACGGCTGGCGGCGTGGTGTCGAGAGTGAAAGGTCGGCTGAGGCTGCTGCTGTTGCCGTTGGCACCGATGGCGGTCAGGGTGACATCGTATCTGCCGTCCGCGAGACCAGCCAGCGTATCCGCAGGCAGGTTCAGGCTCCAGCTGCCGTTGGCGGCCACCAGCGGCTGGTAGTTTTCGTCGTTGATCAGCAGATTTAGCGTGCTGCCCGGCGTGGCGTTACCGCTGAGCAACAGCGCACTGCCACTTTCGGCGGCACTGATGAGATCGTCGCCGCTGATGGTATTAATAGTCAGCAGCGGCGTACTGGTATCCAGTGTGACGCTGTCATTTAGCGTGCTGCTGTTGCCCGCCGCATCGGTCAGGGTCACCGTCAGCGGGATGCTGCCTGACGGCAGGTCTTGCAGCGCCGATGGCGGCAGCTGCAGGCTCCATTCACCGTTTGGCGTGACCACGGCCTGATAATCGGTGCCGTTTAGCGTGACGGTGACCGCCTGTCCGGCGCCATTCAGCCCGGTGGTGCCGCTGAGCGCCTGCGTTTCCGTGAGATCGCTGCTGTTCAGCACGCCATCGCCGCCCAACGGCGTAGTAATCGCCGCGGGATCAAGCGGCGCGGTGGCGATGTTCACCACCGCCGTGTTGGTCACATTGCCTGCGGTCACGGTTACCGTTTGCGCGCCCTGAGCCAGCGCGGCGATATTCGCTGCCGGTACATTCACCGTCCAGCTGAGATCGGCATTGAGCGTGGTGTCATAGTTCACGCCGCCGAGGTTAACGGTCAGCGCGCTACCGGCATCCAGTCCGGCGCTGCTGCCGCTGATGGCGATCGGTGCCTGGCCCTCGGCAATGTTGATGGCGTTATCACCGGCGATGGTGTTGATCGACAGCGTGGTGGTATTGGTATCCAGCGTGTAGTCCGCGCTGGCGTTGGCAACATTGCCTGCCAGATTCACCACGCTCGCGCTGAGCGTACCGTCACTGGCAATGTTGGCCATATTGGCAGCGGGAACCAGCACGCTCCACAGCCCGCCCGTTTGAACGGTAGTGGTGTAATCGATTTCATTCAGCGTGACAGTAATGGTCTGGCCCGGCTGCACATTGGTGGTGGAGCCAGTGATCTGCTGATCGACGCCCTTCTCGGCACCGTTGATCTTATCATCGCCGGTAAAGGGATCGATGGTCAGCGTCGGCAGCAGCGCAGGCGCGGTTTCCACCGTGATCTGCGTATTGCTGGTGATGCTGTTACCGGCAGGATTGGTTACCGTTACGGTGGCTGGATTAACCCCCTGCGGCAACTGTGCCACATCGTTAGCGGGCACCGTCACCGTCCATGCACCGCCGTCCGCTACGGTGTCGGTATAGCTCTTGCCATTCAGCACCACGGTGACGGTATCACCTGCGGAACCGGTGCCGGTGAAGACCAGCGGCGCATCTTCATCATCAACGCCAAAATAGCCGTTATCTCCCGGTGGATTAACCGAGGCCACCGGCGGCGTGCGGTCAAAAAGCAGCGAGGTATCGTCGACGTTGGTATTGCCTGCGGCATCGGTGGCGATCACCGTCAGCAGCTGACTGCCCGCGGGCACCTGAGCCAGATCGGAGGCAGGAATGGAGAGGCTCCAGCTGCCGTCGTTGCTGACCACCGTGTTATAGGTTTGATTATTCAGCGTAACGGCGATGGTATCGCCGCGATTGCCGGTGCCGTTAACCAGCAACGGCTGGGTCTGTTCGCTGGCATTGACCGTACCATCCTGCGCAATGGTATCCAGCGTTAGCGTCGGCTGCGCGGTGTCGATCGTGAGCGGAAGGGTTTGACTGCTGCTGTTACCCGCGGCATTGCTGGTTACCACCACGATGTCATAGCTGGCTGCGCTTAGCGCGGCTAAATCCGCTACCGGAATCTCTACAGACCAGCTGCCGTCGTCATTAACTGTGGTGCGATAAGGGACGTTATTGAGGGTGACACTGACATCATCACCCGGCGTACCGCGGCCGTTGAGGATTAACGGTTGCGCTAACTCGCTCTGGTTCAGCGTGCCGTCTCCGGCGAACGTGGCTACCGTCACCGCTTCGGGCGGCGTGGTATTCACGCTCAGCGGCACCGTCTGGCTGGTCGTGTTGCCGGTGCTGTCGGTGACGGTGGTCACCAGATCGTAGCTGCTGCCGTTGGTCAGCGTGCCCAGCGTGCTGACCGGTATGGTGGCCGTCCAGTTACCCGCGTCATCGACCACGGCATTGATTGTCTGCCCGTTCAGCACGACCGTGACCGTACTGCCTGCTGGCACATTGCCGTTAATCTCCAGCGGCACGCCCTGCTCAGCGGCGTTGATCACACCATCGCCCGCCACCGGTTGCTGAATCAGCAGCGGCGGCAGCGTTGCTGGCGGAACGTTGAAATTCAGCGTCTCAATAAATGGCGGATTACCGGCGACATCGCTGACGGTGATCTGAATAGCATTCGCACCCGCTGGTAATCCCTGCAACACCGCCGACGGAATACTCAGGCTCCAGCTGCCGTCACCTGCAACGGTAGCCGTATAATCCTGACCTGCCACGCGTACCACTACGCGCTGGCCTGGGCCGACCTGGCCCTGCAACTGCTGATCGCTGGCGGCTTCGACGGCGGTCAGCGTGCTATCGGCAAACACGGAATCGCTCAGCACCACGCGGGGCTGGCTGTCAATCGCCAGGTTCAGCGATGCCTGGCTGGAAATGACGGCGCCGCTGGCATCGGTGACGCTGACGGTGAGCGTTTGTGGGCCATCGGCGGCATTGGTAAAGGCCGAAGGCGGAAGCTGCACGCTCCAGCTGCCATCCGGGTTAACCGTGCCGCTGTAAAGCTGATTATTGAATAACAGCGAGACGGTGCTGCCCGGTGCGATGTCACCGCTGGTGATGCCGCTGACCGTTAAGCCAGCACTCGCTTCGCTGGCGTTAAGATAGCCGTCACCGCTGAGCGGCTCGGTAATGGTGATGGCATCGTTGTTGACGGTTGGTGCGGCGACATCAACCGTCAGCGTGGCGTTAGCCGCCGTACCTGCTGCGTTTGCTACGCTGGCGGAAAACGTGGCGTTGCCCGCAGCCAGCGCGCTCAGCGTGGCAGCAGGCACGGAGATGCCCCAGCTGCCATCGGTGCCCACGGTGCCGCTGAAGGTCTGGCCGTTAATGCTCACGGTGACCGTTTGTCCCGCTTCCACATTGCTGGTGGTGCCGCTAAGGGTTTGCGCACTCTGCTTTTCGCCGTTATCCAGCACGTTATCACCGGCAAAGGTATCAATAGCGATAACCGGCTGGCCTGGCGTCGGGGTTTCCGCCACGGTAAAGCTGTGGTTAGACGATGAAACGGTGCCCGCCAGATTGCTGACCGTGGCGGTAAAGGTGGCGGTGCCTGCATTAAGTGCGGCCAGCGTGCCTGCCGGTATCGTAATGCTCCAGTTACCGTCTGCGCCGACCGTGCCGCTAAAACTCTGGCCGTTGAGCGTGACGGTGACCGTCTGCCCTGCTTCGATATTGCTGGTGGTGCCGTTCAGGGTTTGCGCACTCTGCTTCTCACCGTTGTCCAGCAGGTCATCACCGGCAAAAGCATTGATACCAATGGTCGGCTGTCCGGCGACCGGTGCGATCACGCTGACATCAAGGGTTGCCGTAGCGGCGCCGTTGCTGACCGACACGCCGATGGTGGCGCTGCCGCTGGCAATGGCCTGCAGCGCGGCCGGGGGCACAGTGACGCTCCAGCTGCCGTCAGCCGCAACGACGGCCTGATAATTCTGGCCGTTAAGGGTAACGGTGACAATCTGTCCGGCGGCGACGTTGCTGGTGGTGCCGGAGATCGCCTGATCGCTCAGCTTTTCCGCATTATCGAGCACGTTATCACCGGCAAAGGCGTTAAGCGCGATAGTGGGCTGCGCCGGAGCCGGAGCCGGATTATCGTCGTCCCCGCCACCGCCTCCGCCGCCTCCGCCTACACCCACCGCGGCGCCAATCAGGCCCAGCGCACCGATACCACTGGCGGTAATCACACCGGTGGAGTAATCAGCACTGGCCAGCAGCAGCGGTTCAACGCTGGCAAGGGATTCATAACCAGGGGTTAACGTCATGGCGGTGGTGGCATCAACCGCTTCATTGGTCACCGGAAACAGTGCGTGATCCTGCGGATTGACGCCATCGTCGAACACCAGTTCGCTGTGTTCGCCCTCCGCGTTATCGAAGAAGAATTGTTGATAGCGCACCACGCTGCCATCACGCATATGCAGAATCAGGTCGTTACCCTGCCGCTCAAACTCCGTCACCATCGCCCGCGTGCCGTTGACGCGCACCACGCTGGGTTCGCTCAGCAGTACGCTGCGTGACAGCCCACCGTTTGACTGAGAAATGAGTTCGCCACTGTCACGCGAAAGAATGTCAACCAGGCCTTCATTCAGCTCTGCCATTTTTACAACCCCTTGTCTAAACACCTGTGGTGGCAATCAATTTTTTCTTAATACATAAACCAATCTGTCGCTTTCATAAGAAGCAACCTGCGAATGACTGATGTCGTTAAGTCGATTAACCTGGTGTCAGAAAAGGCATCCGGCCTGCAAGCCATGAAGAAAATTCTTTATAAAATGGTGAGATAGTTGTTTTTATCGCTGCACTTGTTTCAAGATATTAAGGAAAAAACGCGCCTTTATTGCAAACAATATTTATCGATTGGATAAAACATACAAATCAAATTGTTAAATAATGGTGATCTTTATTAATTAAAACCATTAAATTAATTGCTTATTTAGTTCGCTAATTGGTTGATTTATCGCAAAGAATTTGACTTAGCGGCGTAGTTTGCTGTGGGAATAAACGGCCGAAACGGCGTGCGGAAGAAGTAGTGACGTGCGGTGAGCAATGAAAATATTTCACCTGAATTCGTGACTGCCTGCACATAAGCGCAGGCTTTTTATCATCAGGCGTCCATAATATTGCCGTCTCATAGCGTAATAACCTGTTGAGTAAAAAGCATTAATGCCATTTGACTTAAGTCAAAGCGCGCTCTTCATCTGGTAAAGGCGCAAAAACAGCGACCTTAAGGTTGATGCGCAGTAAAACGTGCTTTTTAAACTCTTATTCGCCCGTCACCGCTGCATTTCAGTGCTTTCGCAGGCGACGTATCGTTCAAAAAGTAGCGCCATTATGGTATAAAAGCGCGCCAGATGGCCCTGATGTCAGAGATAACAGAATGTTGATGGATGCAAAACGGAATAATACCCACACTCTGGCGACCCAGCGTGCGACACGTGCGGTTTTTCTGGTCGCGGGGATCAGCATGTCGGCATGGGCGCCGCTGGTGCCTTTCGCGCGCGAACGGCTGGGCGTCAGCGATGCTTCGCTGGGTTCGCTGCTGCTGTTTCTGGGTGCCGGCTCGCTGATTGCCATGCCGCTGACCGGCTGGCTGGTGGCCCGCTTCGGTTGTAAAAACACCATGCTCTGTTCCAGCCTGCTGATCATGATGATGCTGCCTTTGCTGGCCATTCTGCCGACGCCGTGGATGCTGGCGCTGGCGCTGGCCTTGTTTGGCGCCGGTCTGGGGACGCTGGATGTCGCCATGAATTTTCAGGCAGTTGAGGTAGAAAAGCAGGCCGACCGGCCGATGATGTCCGGTTTCCATGCGTTTTACAGCCTGGGCGGCATTATTGGTGCCGGAGCGGTGAGCCTGCTGCTGTGGGTCGGCCTGACGCCGGTTGCCGCGATTGGCGTAATCATTGTTATGCTGCTGTTGCTGATGGTGTTTAGCCTGCCGCATCTGCTTAATGAGCGCATTCATCAATCTGACACGCCGCTGTTTGTGATTCCGCGCGGCTGGGTGGCGTTTCTCGGCCTGCTCTGCTTTATCCTTTTTCTGGCGGAGGGCGCGGTGCTGGACTGGGGCGCACTGCTGCTCATCCAGACGCGTGACCTGCCCGTGGCGCAGGCCGGGCTTGGCTACGCCATCTTTTCTGTGGCGATGACCATTGGCCGCCTGACCGGCGATCGCGTGGTAAAACGCTTCAGTCGCTACAGCGTTATGGTCAGTGGATGCTGTCTGGCGGCGCTGGGCATTGCGCTGGCCGTCTGGCTGCCACAGCCGCAAATCGCCCTGCTGGCGTTTTTACTGGTGGGCTTTGGCCTGGCCAATACGGTGCCGATGCTGTTTACCGCGGTAGGGGCGCAGAAAACGATGCCAGCAAACCTGGCGATTTCGGCCATGACAACCATCGGCTATACAGGTATTCTCACAGGTCCCGCTTTGATCGGGTATATATCCCAGTGGCTCAGTTTGAGCATTGCATTTAGCCTGATTGCGCTATTGCTGCTGGTTGTGGCTGCCAGCGCCAGGCTGGTTACACGTTAATTTCAGGTGTCACTTACTGCTATGGTGCCATATAAGTTTCCGCTCACGTCGGGCAACATCACGCGCTTCTTTGTGATCTTCAATCTGCTGTTGTTGCTGACTATCGGCTTTATGGTGCATAACTCGGTGGGCGCATGGCTGACGGCGAAACGTTACGCCATGCTTGATATCACCCATGCGGTGCAGAAGCGCATCGACACCTACCGTTTTGCCACCTGGCAAATCTATGAAAATCTTGCCACCAGCGCTGCGGGCACGCCGCCAGAAAGCTTGCAGGAGACGCGTCTGCGTCCTGACGTTTACTATCTTGAGAAGAATCGGCGTAAAACCGAAGCGCTGATTTTTGGCTCCCATGACAGCAGCACGCTGGATATGACGCTGCGTATGTCGAACTATCTTGATACGCTGTGGGGCGCTGAGAACGGCACCTGGTCGATGTACTTTCTTAATGGCCAGGACAACAGCCTGATCATGGTCTCTACCCTGCCGCTGAAAGATATGGCGACGCGCTTTAAAGAGAGCGCGGTGACCACGCTGGTCGACGCCCGACGTGCCGAAATGCTGCAACAGGCCAACGCGCTGGACGAGCGCGAAAGCTTCTCCCCGCTGCGCCGCTTCGCCTGGCAAAATGACAACTACTTCACCGTGCGCACCACCTTTAATCAGCCGGGACATCTCGCCACCGTGGTGGCCTTCGATCTGCCGATGAACGATCTGGTGCCGCGCAACATGCCGCTGGAGAACTTCCAGCTGCGCCAGGATAGCGCTACCAGTTCAAACACCGACGCCGATTCCGATGGCGATGTGCAAAATACTCAGATTGCGCTGGTGAACCCGAATCTGGAAATTTCCGCCTCGCTCTCCACCACGCCGCTGCAGCTGGTGTACCGCATTCCGCTGACCAGCCTGGTGCTGGATACGCTGCATAATTTGCTTTGGCCACTGCTGGCCAGCTTCTTGCTAATGCTGCTGTCGCTGGCGGGCCTGTTTCTGCTGCGCCAGCAGTCGCTGCGTCCCAGCGAGAATCAAACCGCCGAACTCGATTCCCTGCGCGTGCTGAACGAAGAGATCGTCGCCAGCCTGCCGGTGGGCCTGCTGGTTTATGACTTTGCCAGCAATCGCACCATTATCAGCAATAAAATCGCTGAGCATTTGCTGCCGCACCTTAATCTGCAAAAGATTATCAATATGTCCGATCAGCATCAGGGCGTGTTGCAGGCCACAGTGAATAATGAAGTGTATGAGATTCGCCATGCGCGCAGCGTCTATTCGCCCAATACGCAGCTTTTCCTGATGCGCGATCAGGATCGCGAGTTGCTGGTGAATAAGAAGCTGCAGAAGGCGCAGGTGGTGCTGGATCGCAATCATCAGATGCGTCAGCAGCTGCTGCTTAACCTGGGCCACGCGCTGAATCAGCCGCTGGAGCGGGTAGCCAGCAAACTGGAAGAGCTGAACCAGACCCGTCAGGACAATGCGCTGCAGGAAGTGGTTGAGGAAAATCAGGCGCTGGCCCGTTTAGTGGACGATATCGTGCTGCTGAATCGTTTGGAAACCCATGACTGGTTGCCGGATGCTACCTCATTCAATTTGCAGGCGCTGCTGGACGAGATTACCCTTGAATTGCTGCCGCAGGTTCGCCGTAAAGGCTTAACGCTGCTGGTGAACAACCATCTCAACAGCGATGAAGTGCGCTTCGGCGATCGCCGTTCGATCCGCAAAGTGCTGGCCACGCTGATGCACTATTCGCTGACCACCACTAACTGGGGCAAAATCACGCTCAATGTTGAGTCTCCCGAGGCGCGTCCCGATCGCTTAACCATGACGCTGGTGGATACCGGTGCCGGACTGAGCAAAGATGAACTGGGTAACGCTGATTTTCCTTTCCTCGGTGAAACCGCGCAGGACCGCTTTGGCCAGGCGTCCGGGCTCGCCTTCTTTCTCTGTAAGCAGCTCAGTAAACAGCTGGGCGGTCATCTGGAGATCGTGGCAAAAGAGGAGATTGGCAGCCGCTACACCATGCATTTCAACCTGCCGCTGGAACACCAGCAGCAGCAGGAAGAGAAACTGCTCGAAGGCGTGAATGCGCTGATTGAAATTGCCGTCGATGATGTGCGCAAGATTGTGTGTCATCAGCTGGAAAACTGGGGTGCCAACTGTATTACGCCCGATGAACGGTTTTCCGGTCAGGATCACGACGTGTTAATCACTGACGATCCGACAAAGCTGGTGCCATGGTCGCTGTTGCTTGATGGCTATGAACAGGGTTATCAGCGCCTGTCTGATAATCAGTACCGGGTGAACTTCAACCTCAGTGGCGCCTTGCAGGATGCACTGTTAACGCTGATTGAACAGCAACTGTCACAGGGCGAGGTTGAAGAGGAGCCGGAGCAAGAAGAGTTAACGCCGCTGCTTGGCGGTGGTTACTACCAGCTATTTGTCGAGACAGTACCGGTTGATGTCAAGAGATTGTATACTGAGTCAGCGGACAATGACTACAGTTCGCTTGCTCAGACAGCGCATCGCCTGAAAGGCGTGTTTGCCATGCTCAATCTGGTCCCAGGCAAGCAGCTATGTGAAACGTTAGAAGAACACATTAAAAAGTGTGACGATTCAAACATTAAAAATACCACCAGTAATATTGACGCCTATGTCAATCAACTGCTGCAGCAAGGTAACCAATAAGATGAATAATTTGAATGTAATTATTGCCGATGACCATCCAATCGTTCTGTTTGGCATTCGTAAATCACTGGAACAGATTGAATGGGTCAACGTTGTAGGTGAGTTTGAAGACTCAACAGCACTGATTAACAGTTTGTCCAAGCTTAACGCCAATGTACTGATCACCGATTTGTCGATGCCAGGCGAAAAATACGGTGATGGCATTACGCTGATTAAATATATCAAGCGCCACTATCCCGACCTCAGCATTATTGTTCTGACCATGAACAACAACCCGGCAATTCTTAGCGCCGTGCTGGATCTCGATATCGAAGGCATCGTGCTGAAACAGGGCGCACCAACCGACCTGCCTAAAGCCCTGGCCGCCCTGCAGAAAGGCAAGAAGTACACGCCGGACAGCGTGGCGAAACTGCTGGAAAGGATCAGCGCAGGTGGCTACGGCGACAAGCGTCTCTCGCCAAAAGAGAGCGAAGTGCTGCGCCTGTTTGCCGAAGGTTTCCTGGTAACGGAAATTGCCAAAAAGCTGAACCGCAGTATCAAGACCATCAGCAGCCAGAAGAAATCGGCCATGATGAAGCTGGGCGTTGATAACGATATCGCCCTGCTCAACTACCTGTCGTCGGTCAGCACCACGCCAGCCGCAGACAAAGAGTAACCTGCCCTTAGTGGCAAACAAAAGGCGACAGTGATGTCGCCTTTTTTATTGCCTCCGTCTCGCTTATTCCGCGCGACTTTTCCTCACCCGCTCGGCGTAATAACCCAGCGTCTTTTTCAGCACGTCGAGCGTGACCGGTTTTGACAGGCAATCATCCATGCCCGCTTCCATACAGCGCTGCTTCTCTTCGGCCAGTGCATTGGCGGTGACGCCAACTACCGGAAAACGATGGCCCAGTTCACGCAGGCGCTCGGTCAAGCGATAGCCGTCCATGTTAGGCATGTTGACATCGCTGAGTACGATATCAATCTCGCTGCGACCAATCACGTTCAGCGCATCGATGCCATCCTGTGCGGTCTTGACCTGATAACCGAGTGAGCCGAGCTGCTCTGACAGCAGCATGCGGTTGATCGGATGATCGTCCACCACCAGAATCATGATGTCGTCGTTGTTCTGGCTCATCGCCTCCGGCAGCGGCAGGCTGGTGCCCGCTGCCAGCTCAACCGGCACGCGATAGATGCGTCCTAGCAGCGCGGGCAGCTCATGCAACGTCGTGGTGCTGCAGATCCAGCGTCCCGGCGTGGTTTCGCGTGGCATATCAATATGTCGCGGACAGAAGAGCACCACGGCGCGCACCGGATCTTCCGGTTCGAAGGCGTAATCGGTCAGTACCACATCGTCCGGCTGACAGCGCGCTTTCTCCAGGCGGTTCACCGTCAGGCCCTGACCGCGCAGCAGATCGCACAGGAAGCTGGCCAGATAATCGTTGTGCATCTCCAGCCAAATCGGTTTGTCCTGTAGCCCGTCGAGCAGCGGCGGCGTCACGCCCTGGCTGTTATACATTGGAATGCGCACGATGAACTGGCTGCCCATGCCCGGTTCCGACTCCACTTCGATATCGCCATCCATCATGTTGATCAATTTCTCGCAGATGGCGAGGCCGAGGCCGGTGCCCTGGAAATTGCGCTGGACGCCGGTGCCGACCTGGAAGAAAGGATCAAACAGTCGGGTGATCTCTTTGGCCGGAATGCCGACGCCGGTATCACGAACGCGGAAAGCAAGATAGCCATCTTTAACATAGGCGTGCAGGATGATGCAGCCGGTATGGGTAAACTTAATGGCGTTGTTCAGCAGGTTGGAGATGACCTGTTGCAGGCGCAGCGGATCGCCATCCAGCGCCAGCGGCACATCGTTTTCAATAAAGCAGTACAGCGCCAGCCGCTTTTTCACCACCAGCGACAGATAGTTAGAGGTGATATGGGTAATCACTTCACGCGGCGAGAACTCACGTGGCTCAATCTTTAGCTGTTCCGACTCGATTTTTGAGAAGTCGAGAATGTCGCTGATGATTTTCAGCAGCAGGCTGGATGAGTTGGTCATCGCCGTTACCAGCGAATCAACGCCTTTCGGTAGCTGACGCGTTTGCAGCAGATCGAGGTTGCCGATAATGCCGTACAACGGCGTACGCAGTTCATGGCTGACGGTGGCGAGGAACATCGATTTCGACTGGCTGGCCTGCTCGGCCGCCTGCGCCATCTCCTGCAACGACTGTTCCATCTTCACGCGGGTGCTGACATCCACCAGCACGCAGATCGCCACGTTTTCGTTGCGGTAGCGTGAGTGAACAAAGCTGATTTGCAGGTTGGTGTTGGTGCCGGTCAGCACATCGACAAAGTTCACCTGCTGACCGCAGATGATCTCGGTTAGCCGCTGCCGATCTTCCTGGGTTAGCAGCGTCAGATAATTGTGCGCCAGTTCGTTGCTGAGAATGTTGGTGCCGTCGCTGGTGCGCAGAATACAGATGCCCACCGGCGCCGAGGCGACGATTTTGCGGTTGAATTGCTCATGCTCTTCCAGCCGGTGTGCGTTCTCTTCCGCCGGTAAAAACATGCGCCGCTCAAACAGCCAGGCGAGCGTAAACAGCACCAGCGCGCTGAGGATGTTCAGCAGCAGCGCATTAATCAGCATGATTTTCATGCGATCCATCAGCACCGCGGTCGGCACCGAGTAAACAATGCTCAGGCTGGAAGGCGCCAGCGCTTTTTTCAGCGCCAGCTGCTTGTAGCTGTTGAGATAGCCGAACCAGATTTTATCGTCCGGCAGTTCGCTGAAATTAAACCCCGGATTGCCACGCTGCGAGGTAATCAGCGGCCGGTTCTCTTCGTTGACCAGCGTGGTGGTCATCGGCAGGCTGCCCGGTGCCATAAACTCTTCCAGGCGAATGTTTTGCTCAATACCCAGCAGCGCTTCCAGTTTGTTGGCAACGTACACTGGTGTCATCATATAGAAATTACCGGTGCCCGGCTGCGCGGCGGGCGTGATCCACCAGCTGCTGTCGCGGCGCTCATCATCATTACCGTTGCGATAGCGCAGTACATGTTCACGCAGCGTTTTCAGCGCCCGCTCGCGGTCGACATTACCGCTGCTGATATCAAAATCCGCCAGGCACTGGCTGTCGCCACCGATAAAAAACACCCGGTTCAGCTCGTAGGCGGAAGCAAAGTTGTTTTTCCAGTAGTTGATAAAATAGCTAAGTGAGCCGAGCGAATTGCGCCAGGTACGGCTCATCGATGAGCAGTCTGCGTTGGCAAACAGCGGCGAATACCGCGGCACGCTTTTCCCCGGCACCAGACCGTTAAGCACATCGACGCCGCTGGATGAGGCGTTCAGCCGGTTTTCAGCAATGTATTTAAGCTGGCGCATGACGTCGGCCGAGTGGCGAACATACCACTGCGCCTGGCCAAAATTGACGTTGAACTCCTGTCGAACCTGCGACTCTTTTTCGTGCACGACGCTGATCAGGAAAAATGTGGTTAGCAGTGCGCCAAGCAGCCAGAGCAATAGCGCCAGCGCCCGGAACAGATAGCGGGAAATGCGCAGCGTTGTACGAAAGGAAACGAGGTATCTCAAGGGGAATCCGCTGGGTTGGCCTGGGTAAAATGCAATGCGGTTACACTACCGTTAGCGCCAGCAAAAAGCCAGTTTGCCAGCGGCTTTACGTGGATAACAGACGTAAAAAAGGCCGGGCAAGCCGGCCTTTTTTCAACGAGACAAGCAGATTACTCGTCGTCGCTTTCTGGTGCTTCGTCATCGCTTTCCACTTCTGGCGCGATCTCTTCTTCACCTTCCGCTACGCTGCCGTCGATGGTATCCAGTTCCTCTTCAGAAACGGGCTCCGCGACGCGCTGCAAACCGACAACATTTTCATCTTCCGCCGTACGGATCAGGATCACGCCCTGCGTATTTCGACCTACCACGCTCACCTCGGAAACGCGCGTACGCACCAGCGTACCTGCGTCGGTGATCATCATGATCTGATCGCCATCCACCACCTGCACCGCGCCGATAACCGGCCCGTTACGATCGGTGACTTTGATCGAAATCACGCCCTGCGTGGCGCGTGACTTGGTCGGGTACTCGGCGGTGGCGGTGCGCTTACCGTAACCGTTTTGCGTTACGGTCATGATAGCGCCCTCTTCACGCGGCACAATCAGTGACACCACGCGATCGCCTTCGGCCAGCTTGATACCGCGAACCCCCGAAGCAGTACGGCCCATGGTGCGCACGGCCTGCTCGGAGAAACGCACCACTTTACCGGCAGCGGAGAACAGCATCGCCTCGTTGCTGCCGTCGGTGAGCGCCACGCCAATCAGCTCGTCATCTTCGCGCAGGTTAACCGCAATGATGCCGGCGCTGCGTGGACGACTGAACTCGGTCAGGGTGGTTTTCTTCACGGTACCGCTGGCGGTGGCCATAAAGATATTCACCCCTTCGGCATACTCGCGTACTGGCAGAATCGCGGTGATGCGCTCGTTCGGCTCCAGCGGCAGCAGGTTAACGATAGGACGTCCACGCGCGCCACGGCTCGCTTCTGGCAGCTGATAAACCTTCATCCAATAGAGACGGCCACGGCTGGAGAAGCAAAGAATGGTATCGTGCGTGTTGGCGACCAACAGGCGATCGATAAAGTCTTCTTCTTTGATACGCGCCGCTGATTTACCTTTACCGCCACGACGTTGCGCTTCGTAATCGGTCAGCGGCTGGTACTTCACGTAGCCCTGATGCGACAGCGTAACCACCACATCTTCCTGATTGATCAGGTCTTCGATGTTGATGTCTGCGGTGTTCGCCGTGATTTCGGTACGACGCTGATCGCCAAAGGCGTCACGCATCGCTTCCAGCTCTTCACGGATCACTTCCATCAGGCGGTCAGCATTTTCCAGAATGTAGATCAGCTCCGCAATCTGCCCCAGCAGCTCTTTGTACTCATCCAGCAGCTTCTCGTGCTCAAGACCGGTCAGCTTTTGCAGACGTAAATCGAGAATCGCCTGCGCCTGCTGTTCGGTCAGGAAGTATTCGCCGTTGCGAATGCCGAACTGCTCTTCCAGCCATTCCGGACGCGCTGCGTTGTCACCGGCACGTTCCAGCATTGCGGCCACGTGGCCCAGCTGCCAGGAGTGAGCAATCAGCCCTGCTTTCGCTTCCGCTGGGTTTGGTGCACGGCGAATCAGCTCGATAATTGGGTCGATGTTCGCCAGCGCGATCGCCAGGCCTTCAAGGATGTGCGCACGGTCGCGGGCTTTACGCAGTTCAAAAATAGTACGACGCGTCACCACTTCACGACGATGGCGCACAAAGGCTTCCAGAATGCCCTTCAGCGTCATGATCTTCGGCTGGCCCTGATGCAGCGCCACCATGTTGATGCCGAAAGAGGTCTGCAGCTGAGTCAGTGAATAGAGGTTGTTGAGCACAACTTCGCCCACCGCATCGCGTTTAATCTCAATCACAATGCGCATGCCGTCTTTATCGGACTCATCGCGCAGTGCGCTGATCCCTTCGACACGCTTCTCTTTCACCAGCTCGGCAATCTTCTCAATCAGGCGCGCTTTGTTCACCTGATAAGGGATTTCGTGAATGATGATGGTTTCACGGCCAGTTTTAGCGTCGGTTTCCACTTCACCACGGGCGCGGATGTAAATCTTGCCGCGTCCGGTGCGATAGGCTTCTTCGATACCGCGACGGCCATTGATGATCGCTGCAGTTGGGAAATCTGGCCCTGGGATGTGCTCCATCAGCGCTTCAAGGCTGATATCTTCATCTTCAATAAAGGCCAGGCAGCCGTTGATCACTTCGGTGATGTTGTGCGGCGGAATGTTGGTCGCCATGCCCACGGCGATACCCGAGGAGCCATTCACCAACAAGTTAGGAATTTTGGTGGGCAGCACTTCCGGGATTTGCTCATTGCCGTCGTAGTTCGGCACAAAGTCCACGGTCTCTTTTTCGAGATCCGCGAGCAGTTCATGAGCAATTTTGGACATGCGCACTTCGGTATAACGCATGGCAGCAGCGGAGTCGCCATCAATCGAACCGAAGTTACCCTGACCATCTACCAGCATGTAACGCAGCGAAAACGGCTGCGCCATACGAACAATCGTGTCGTACACCGCAGAGTCGCCGTGCGGGTGATATTTACCAATGACGTCGCCGACCACACGGGCGGATTTTTTATAAGGTTTGTTCCAGTCGTTACCGAGTTCACTCATCGCATAAAGTACGCGGCGATGCACAGGCTTCAGGCCATCGCGAACATCAGGTAAGGCACGGCCAACGATGACCGACATGGCGTAATCAAGGTAAGAATTCTTTAATTCTTCCTCAATATTGACCGGTGTAATTTCTCTTGCAAGGTCGCTCATGGAGCCGCTATCCCTCTACATTATGCCCGGATTCAAAGGTGCGAAAGTATATCACACTGCAATCATCCGGTGAACGGAAAGCGACGTTTCACCTACACTTATCGCGCAAACTCTGCCGTGACCCTCAAGGGTGGAAACGGGTATACTCAGGAAAATTTTGGCAGGAGTCTTTTCTTATGAATGCACAACCACAAGCGAATGTTGATCAGGGCGAAATTGCCAAATTTGAAGCGGTCGCTTCGCGCTGGTGGGATCTGGAAGGCGAGTTCAAACCGCTGCACCGCATCAACCCACTGCGCCTTGGTTATATCGCGCAGCACAGCAACGGCCTGTTCGGCAAAAAAATCCTTGATGTCGGCTGCGGTGGCGGCATTCTGGCAGAAAGCATGGCGCGCGAAGGCGCGGAGGTCACCGGCCTGGATATGGGCGCAGAGCCGCTGCAAATTGCCCGGCTGCACGCGCTGGAGAGCGGGGTAAAAATCGATTATGTCCAGCAGACGGTAGAAGCGCACGCCGATGAGTTTGCCGGCACCTACGACGTAGTGACCTGCATGGAGATGCTGGAGCACGTACCGGACCCACGTTCGGTGGTTCACGCCTGCGCCCGGCTGGTTAAACCCGGCGGCGAAGTGTTCTTCTCCACGCTTAACCGCAACAGCAAAGCCTGGCTGATGGCGATTGTCGGCGCAGAATATGTGCTGCGCATGGTGCCGCGCGGTACGCACGACGTGAAGAAGTTTATCCGTCCGGCAGAACTGCTGGCCTGGGTCGACGAAACCTCGCTGCGCGAGCGTAATATGATCGGCCTGCATTACAATCCGCTGACCAACAAGTTCCGCCTCGGCGGCAACGTTGACGTGAACTATATGGTGCATACCCACGCCGTAGCGAAATGATGTTGATGGGCGGCAACCGTGCCGCCCACCTAAGATTTATCTTAATTCAGCCGCGGCACGCACTTTCTGTTCGCCTGACGGCAAGCGGGTTAATTGATAAGTCAGCCAACTGATTTCCTCGCGCTCTGCTTCTTCTAATCGGCCATTTTTTCATCAAAACATTCAGACGCACCGCGCGCAAAAAACGACTTAAACTGAACCAGTTGCCGTTAAAAAAAGCAGCGTGATTTAAAAAAGCAGCAGCTGAGAAAAATTTTCAAAACGCACGGAAACGGTTGACAGCGTGTTGAGCCTTAGCGGATGCGGACTTAGGAAATTTCCACTAAAAAGCAAGCCCCAAACACGATGTTTTCACGCTTGTACCTTCAGCAATTCTCACTACAATACACCTCATCTAGTACTCTTTTAGTTCAAAACCCCAATATATTGTGTTTATCCACAAGTTACCCACATGGCATAACTCTGTGTATAAACCGGGGATATCACTCACACACCGATATTCACGGACAGGTAAAACGCGACATGAATCAGAGTCTTCTCGTCACTAAACGCGATGGCAGCCAGGAGCGCATTAATCTCGATAAAATCCACCGGGTACTCGACTGGGCGGCCGAAGGTCTGAACAACGTCTCTGTGTCTCAGGTCGAGCTGCGTTCACACATCCAGTTTTACGACGGCATCAAAACGTCTGATATCCATGAAACTATTATCAAAGCCGCTGCTGATTTAATCTCACGCGATGCGCCCGATTACCAATATCTCGCCGCGCGTCTGGCGATTTTCCACCTGCGTAAAAAAGCTTACGGCCAGTTCGAGCCGCCAAAGCTGTACGATCAGGTCGTGCGCATGATCGAGATGGGTAAATACGATCGCCATCTGCTGGAAGATTACAGCGTGGAAGAGTTCGAGCAGATGGACGGCTTTATCGACCACTGGCGCGACATGAACTTCTCCTACGCCGCGGTTAAACAGCTGGAAGGCAAATACCTGGTGCAGAACCGCGTAAGCGGTGAGATTTACGAAAGCGCGCAGTTCCTCTATATCCTGGTCGCGGCATGCCTGTTCTCCGCCTATCCGCGTGAGACGCGCCTTGATTATATCAAGCGTTTTTATGACGCAATTTCGACCTTTAAGATCTCGCTGCCGACGCCGATCATGTCCGGTGTGCGTACGCCAACGCGTCAGTTCAGCTCGTGTGTGCTGATTGAATGTGGCGACAGCCTTGATTCGATCAACGCCACCTCCAGCGCCATTGTGAAATATGTGTCACAACGCGCCGGTATCGGTATCAATGCCGGTCGTATTCGTGCGCTGGGCAGCCCAATTCGCGGCGGTGAAGCGTTCCACACCGGCTGTATTCCGTTCTATAAGCATTTCCAGACCGCGGTAAAATCGTGCTCACAGGGCGGCGTGCGCGGCGGTGCGGCCACGCTGTTCTACCCCATGTGGCACCTGGAAGTGGAAAGCCTGCTGGTGCTGAAGAACAACCGCGGCGTTGAAGGTAACCGTGTACGTCACATGGATTACGGCGTGCAGATCAACAAACTGATGTATCAGCGCCTGCTTAAGGGCGAAGATATCACGCTGTTCAGCCCATCAGATGTGCCGGGCCTGTATGACGCGTTCTTCGCCGATCAGGACGAGTTTGAGCGCCTGTACTGCAAATATGAGAAGGATGAGAGCATCCGCAAACAGCGCGTTCGCGCCGTGGATCTCTTCTCACTGATGATGCAGGAACGTGCGTCCACCGGTCGTATCTACATTCAGAACGTCGATCACTGCAACACCCACAGCCCGTTCGATCCTGCTATCGCACCGGTGCGCCAGTCTAACCTGTGTCTGGAAATCGCCCTGCCGACCAAACCGCTGCTGGATGTGAACGATGAGAACGGTGAGATTGCGCTCTGTACGCTCTCTGCCTTTAACCTTGGCGCGATTGAGAGCCTCGACGATCTGGAAGAGTTAGCGACCCTCGCGGTGCGTGCGCTGGATGCTCTGCTGGATTATCAGGATTACCCAATTCCTGCGGCACAGCGTGGCGCAATGGGCCGCCGTACGCTGGGTATCGGCGTCATCAACTACGCCTACTATCTGGCCAAAAATGGCGTGCGTTACTCTGACGGCAGCGCCAACGCGCTGACGCACAAAACCTTTGAAGCGATTCAGTTTTATCTGCTGAAGGCGTCAAATGAGCTGGCGAAAGAGCAAGGTGCCTGCCCGTGGTTTAACGAAACCACCTACGCGCAGGGCATTATGCCGATCGACACCTACAAGAAAGATCTGGATGCGATTTGCAACGAGCCGCTGCACCTCGACTGGGATGGCCTGCGCGAATCGGTGAAAACCCACGGTCTGCGCAACTCCACGCTTTCTGCGCTGATGCCGTCTGAGACCTCGTCGCAGATCTCCAACGCCACCAACGGCATTGAACCGCCGCGCGGTCACATCAGTATCAAAGCGTCGAAAGATGGCATCCTGCGTCAGGTTGTGCCGGAGTACGAGCGCCTGAAAGATCAGTATGAGTTGCTGTGGGACATGCCAAACAACGACGGTTATTTACAGCTGGTTGGCCTGATGCAGAAGTTCATCGATCAGGCGATCTCGTCGAACACCAACTACGATCCGACACGCTTTGCCAATGGCCGCGTGCCGATGAAACAGCTGCTGAAAGACCTGTTGACCGCCTATAAGTTTGGCGTGAAAACCCTTTACTACCAGAACACCCGCGACGGTGCGGAAGATGCGCAGGATGATATGGCGCCTTCTGTGCAGGACGATGGTTGCGAAAGCGGCGCCTGCAAGATCTGATTTTAGGCTGGGGGCGGCCTGTGTCGCCCCTGCTCTTCCCCGTCGGGGCCAGTTTGCTTTGGATATTTCACTATGGCTTACACTACTTTTTCGCAGAACAAAAACAACCAGCTGGATGAGCCGATGTTTTTCGGTCAGTCGGTTAACGTTGCGCGTTACGATCAGCAAAAATATGACATTTTTGAGAAGCTGATCGAGAAGCAGCTCTCCTTTTTCTGGCGCCCGGAAGAGGTTGATGTCTCACGCGACCGCATCGATTATCAGGCCCTGCCGGATCATGAAAAGCATATTTTCATCAGCAACCTGAAATATCAGACGCTGCTCGATTCCATCCAAGGCCGTAGCCCGAACGTGGCGCTGCTGCCGCTGATTTCCATTCCGGAGCTGGAAACCTGGGTGGAAACCTGGGCATTCTCAGAAACTATTCACTCGCGCTCTTACACCCATATCATTCGCAACATCGTGAACGATCCGTCGCTGGTGTTTGACGATATCGTCAGCAACGAACAGATTCTGTCACGTGCGAAAGATATCTCCGGTTACTACGACGACCTGATCGAGATGACCAACTACTGGCATCTGCTGGGCGAAGGCACCCATCAGGTTAACGGCAAAACCGTTACCGTCAGCCTGCGCGCGCTGAAGAAGCAGCTCTATATCTGCCTGATGAGCGTGAACGCGCTGGAAGCGATCCGCTTTTACGTCAGCTTCGCCTGCTCGTTTGCGTTTGCTGAACGTGAGCTCATGGAAGGCAATGCCAAAATCATTCGCCTGATTGCCCGTGATGAAGCGCTGCACCTTACCGGCACGCAGCATATGTTGAACCTGTTGCGCAGCGGCGAAGACGATCCGGAAATGAAAGCCATTGCCGAAGAGTGCCGTCAGGAGTGTTATGACCTGTTTGCGCTGGCCGCGCAGCAGGAAAAAGAGTGGGCAGAATATCTGTTCCGCGACGGCTCGATGATTGGCCTGAACAAAGATATTCTTTGCCAGTACATCGAATACATTACCAATATTCGCATGCACGCGGTTGGCCTCGATCTGCCATTTAAAACCCGCTCTAACCCGATTCCATGGATTAACTCCTGGCTGGTCTCGGACAACGTGCAGGTGGCGCCACAGGAAGTGGAAGTTAGCTCGTATCTGGTGGGTCAGATTGACTCAGAAGTGGGCGAAGACGACTTCAACGACTTCCAGCTGTAAGCATGGCCAGTTCGCTTGTGATCCTGCGCACCAGCGGTGCGCAGTTACAGTGCAGTGATGAACACCCTTCTCTGCTCGCAGCACTGGAATCGCACAATCTGTGCGTGGAATACCAGTGCCGTGAAGGCTACTGCGGCTCCTGCCGTACCCGCCTGTTAAAAGGCGAAGTCTGCTATGCCGCTAAGCCGCTGGCTTTTGTACAGGAGGGCGAGATTCTGCCCTGCTGCTGCACCGCCAAAGGCGATATCGAAATCGAGATGTAGTCTCTGCTACATCTCGCCACTGTGTTACGCCTTCAACGACTCCACCACATCGACCCAACCGTGCCCGGTACTGACCTCCATTGCCAGCAGCCAGCGACGCAGCATATTTGCGGCCATCATCGCCACCACTTCCTGCCGCGCTTTAGTGTCATGACGGCTGTTGGTAAAGGCGATTCGTTGTGCCCAGGTGCCATCTGGCGTGGTTAACGCCAGGCTGAGCTGATTCTCCTGCAGGCTGCCGATCGCCAGTGCGATGTCAGCGCTGTTTTCGGCGGTCAACTGCGCACAGCGTGTGGCCAGCTCGGTCAGCGTCTCCTGTCCGGCAGGCTCCACATTGCCTGCGCGCAACGGCACCGCGGCGGAGGCGAGCTGCCAGTGGACTAAGCCAGCGGTAAATTGTTCACTGGTAGTGAGCGTCAAACCGCGCGTACGCAGCTGCTGTGCTAATAGCGCCGGCAGCCCGCCCGTTCCCTCATACAATGTGCATTCGGCCAGCTGCAACCGAACCTGCTGCCACGCCTGTTCCATTGCCGTACGTTGCGCAGCGGGGCCGGTGAGCTTGATTTCAATGATCGGCATGGATGAGCGATAGCCCATGGTGACGCCTTCCGGTAGCACAATCCCTTCCAGCTCAGCGGCCAGATCGCTTTCACCGCGGCCAAAGGTTGTCAGGCGCAGGCAGATCGGCGGTTCCGGCAGCTCAAAGCGGCTCTTCAGGCGCGGAATAATCTGCTGTTCCACCATGACTTTAAACTCCGACGGCACGCCGGGGGTAAAAAACATCAGACAGCGGTTAAGCTGCAGCGCAAAGCCGCAGGCGGTGCCGACCGGGTTATCCACCAGCTCGGCATTTTCCGGGATTTCAGCCTGTTTACGGTTGCTGGCTGCCATCACGCGGCCACGGCCAGCAAACCAGGCCTCCATCTTCTGCAGCCACTCTTCATGCAACACTAGTGCGGTACCGCTGGCAGTGGCCGCTGCCAGCGAGCTTAAATCGTCGCTGGTGGGCCCAAGTCCGCCATTAACGATCAGCACATCAGCAATCTGGCTGCGCTCCTGCAACGCACTGACCAGCGCCTCCAGGCTGTCGCCAACCGTTGAACGGCTGGTCATCGGTAAACCCTGTTGAAACAGCACATCCGCCAGCCACGCGGCGTTGGTATCAATAATCTGTCCGTGCAGTACTTCATCGCCCGTTGAGAGCATTTCGACTCTGATCACTTTTGATTTCCTTTATCAGCGCATATTGGCAGGCCAACGCGTAAGAAAAACCGCGCGGTTTGCCTTATTTGATAGATAGCAGCAATAGATTCTGCCTGATTGCCATGCTTCGCTTGCTCGTCACACAATAGGCTATCCCGATGGATATAGCAGAACCTGAAAGACCGTTCCTTAATTCACCTGCAGAGAGATAGCGACATGACTAAAAAAGGACTTACCAGCGCCTCGGGCGCGCCGATTGCTCATAATAATAATTCAATGACGGCCGGACGCCGCGGGCCGTTGTTATTACAGGATGTATGGCTACTGGAAAAGCTGGCGCATTTTGATCGGGAAGTGATCCCTGAGCGCCGTATGCATGCCAAAGGCTCTGCCGCTTACGGCACCTTTACCGTTACCCAGGATATCACCCGTTTTAGCCGGGCAAAAATCTTTTCCGAAGTGGGCAAGCAGACCGAACTGTTCCTGCGCTTCTCCACGGTAGCCGGTGAGCGCGGCGGCGCCGATGCCGAACGCGATATTCGCGGCTTCTCAATGAAATTCTATACCGAAGAAGGTAACTGGGATCTGGTGGGCAACAACACGCCGGTGTTCTACCTGCGCGATCCGCTGAAGTTTCCCGATCTTAACCACGTGGTTAAGCGCGATCCGCGCACCAACCTGCGTAACCCAACCTACAAATGGGATTTCTTCTCGCACCTGCCGGAAGCGTTACATCAGTTGACCATCGATTTCAGTGACCGCGGTCTGCCGCGCAGCTATCGCCACATTCACGGCTTCGGCAGCCATACCTACAGCTTTATCAACGACCAACACGAGCGCTTCTGGGTAAAATTCCATATGCGCTGCCAGCAGGGCATCGCTAACCTGATGGATGATGAGGCAGCACTGTTGATCGGTCAGGATCGCGAAAGTTCGCAGCGCGATCTGTTTGAATCCATCGAGCGTGGCGATTTCCCGCGCTGGAAATTCTACGTGCAGGTGATGCCGGAAAGTGAAGCCTCCTCTACCCCTTACAACCCTTTCGATCTGACCAAAGTGTGGCCGCACGCGGATTATCCGCTGATTGAAGTGGGTGAGTTTGAGCTGAACCGCAATCCGGATAACTATTTTGCCGAGGTTGAACAGGTTGCCATGAGCCCGGCCAACGTGGTTCCGGGCATCGGCTTCTCCCCTGATCGCATGCTGCAGGGCCGTCTGTTCTCGTATGGTGATGCACACCGCTACCGTTTAGGCGTAAATCATCATCAAATTCCGGTTAACGCACCGAAGTGCCCGTTCCATAACTATCACCGTGACGGCGCCATGCGCGTTGATGGCAACAGCGGAAACGGTGCTACCTATGAGCCCAACAGCTTTGGCGTATTTCAGGAACAGCCTGACTTCAGTGAGCCGCCTTTGTCACTGGAAGGTGCGGCCGATCACTGGAATCATCGCGAAGATGAAGACTATTTCAGTCAGCCGCGCGCATTGTTTAATCTGATTGGAGAAGCGGAGCGTCAGCGGATGTTCCAGCGTATCGCCGGTGAGTTGCGCCAGGTGCCGGAATTTATTCAGCAGCGACAGATTGCGTTATTTTATCAGGTTGATACCGCGTATGGCGCGGGCGTCGAGCAAGCGCTGGCTGGATAAGGCGATTGGCGGTCACGCCAGAAAGCAGGTTGTTAAACAGCAAAAAGCGCCCGATTGGGCGCTTTTTTTCTTATCGGCGCAGCAGCAAACCGATAATCAAACCGGCGGTGGCGCCGATGCCGATGCCCTGCCACGGTTTTTCGTGAACATAGTCATCAGCACGGTAGGCAACGTTCTTCGCCTGGTAGTAATAGCTGTCCGAAGCGTTGCTGACGCGTGTTTTCACATCATGCAGCGCCTGCTCAGCTTTGGTTTTCAGCTCAATGTACTTCTGGTCAGCCGGATCGCCGGAGGACTTCAACATCTCTTCAAGCGTGTCCGTTAACAGGGTTAAATCGTCATCAAGACGGGCTTCATGCGGCTCATTAGGTGTAGTCATCTTTTCCTCCGTGTAGGTAACAGCTATCCCATTAACTATAGTCACTTTTTCCGTCTGTGCGACCGATCGGCTCCAGGAATGCGCTGAGAATGGCTTTCGCGTCTGGCGGGCCTGAATCGTACGCCAGCCGCGGCCTTCTAAAGCAAAGATATGTCAGCGCACCGGCAGAAGCGGGGAATTTTCTGCGCTTGTTTGATTTATCTGATAAATTTTCCCTGGACTGAATTTTTATTTCTGCGGACTGTCGTACCTCCCTGTAACCTGGCTAAACAGGTCTGTTTGGGGTGCACGAGCACGACAGTCACTACACTCGTTCAGCAAAGGAAAAGATTTCTGGCATGAATCGTAGAATGTTTATGAAAGCGTCGATGGCCTTCGCCACGGTCAGTGGGATGTCCGGCGTCTCCACGCTATTTTCGCAGTCGGCCTGGGCCGCTGATGGGATCGCTGACGGCAACGCGATGCGCTTCGACTTTGAATCGTTGAAAAAGAACGCTGGCGCGCTGGCGAAGCAACCCTGGGGCGGCGCGCCAGGTCCTCTGCCGGCAACGTTAGCGAATCTTACACCGCAGGCTTATAACGATATTCAGTACGATGCCAACCACTCATTGTGGAACAACATCCCCGATCGTCAGCTTGATGTGCAATTTTTCCACGTTGGCATGGGCTTCAAACGCCGCATCCGCATGTTCTCCGTGGATGCCGCCAGCCGCGAGGCGCGCGAAGTTCACTTCCGTCCTGAATTGTTTAATTACAATGACGCCAAAGTGGATACCAAACAGCTGGAAGGCAAAAACGATCTCGGCTTTGCCGGATTCCGTGCCTTTAAGAAACCGGAGCTGGCGCGTCGCGATATCGTCTCCTTCCTCGGTGCCAGCTATTTTCGCGCCGTCGATGACACCTATCAATATGGCCTGTCAGCACGCGGCGTGGCGGTAAACACCTTCAGCAACGGCCAGGAAGAGTTTCCGGACTTCACCGCCTTCTGGTTTGAAACGCCAGACGCTTCTGCTACCACCTTTGTGGTATATGCGCTGCTGGATGGCCCCAGCCTAACCGGTGCCTATAAGTTCACCATTGAGTGCGAAGCGGAGCGGGTGGTGATGACAATCGAGAATCATCTCTTTGCACGCAAGGATATCGGTCAGCTCGGTATCGCACCGATGACCAGCATGTTCAGCTGCGGCACCAACGAGCGTCGGATGTGCAACACCTACCATCCGCAGATTCACGACTCCGATCGTCTGGCGATGTGGACCGGTAAAGGTGAGTGGATTGCCCGGCCGCTGAACAACCCGCAGCGCTTGCAGTTCAATGCTTATGAAGATGAAAACCCGCGCGGATTTGGCCTGTTGCAGCTCGATCACGACTTCAAAAATTATCAGGACGTGATCGGCTGGTATGATAAACGACCAAGCCTGTGGGTCGAGCCGGTCGGAAAGTGGGGCAAAGGCGCCATCAATCTGATGGAAATTCCTACCACCGGTGAAACGCTTGATAACGTGGTCTGCTTCTGGCAACCCGCGGAGCCAATTAAAGCGGGTAGCGAATTTAGCTTCCAGTACAAACTCTACTGGAGCGGATTACCGCCGGTTCGCAGTGGTCTGGCGCGCGTGGATGCCACGCGCACCGGTATCGGTGGCTTCCCGGAAGGCTGGGCGCCGGGTGAACACTTCCCGGATACCTGGTGCCGCCGTTTCTCCATTGATTTCATTGGTGGCGATCTCAAGGCCGCCGCGCCGAAAGGCATTGAGCCGGTGATTACCGTCTCTGCGGGCACCATCAAGCAGGTGGAGATTCTCTACGTTGAGCCGATCAACGGCTATCGCATCCTGTTTGACTGGTATCCGAACAGTGATGCCATTACGCCGGTTGAGATGCGTCTGTTCCTGCGCACCAAAGAGGAAACGCTGAGTGAAACCTGGCTTTACCAGTATTTCCCACCGGCGCCCGATCAGCGTAAGTATGTTGATGACCGGCAGATGACGCCGGGATAAACGAATAACGGGCGAGAAATCGCCCGTTTTTTTATGCGTGCGACGGCCCGCGCTGCATGCTGATATGCGGAATACCATCTTCAGAATAGACATCGCCATACGGCGTAAAGCCGAGCTGCTGATAAAACCCCTGCAAATGCGCCTGCGCTGAAAGATATTGCTGATGCTCCGGCCAGTGATGCTCACAGCTGCTTAGCGCTTGCTGCATCAGCGCAACACCAAGCCGCAGCCCGCGCGCTTCGTCCGACACAACCACGCGACCAATCGCTACCGGGCTCTGGGCATCGGCTGGCGCCAGAATGCGCGCGCATGCCAGCACGCGCTGCTGGTGCAACGCCAACACATGGCGGTTGTCGCCGACCAGGTCCAATCCATCCAAATCCAGATAGGGACACTGTTGCTCCACCACAAACACCTGCGAGCGCAGCGCCAGCATGCTGTACAGCGTGGTGGTATCCAGTTCATGGTGCGCATAATCACGCCATTCGATCTCCATCATGACAACTCCTGTTATTTCTCTGCGACAGAAATGAAAAAATCAGGCCCGGGAGCCTGATCTTTTTTAGCCTTGCTATGAGATTACATCAGCGGTTGGGCAAGCTGAACCAGCCTGATAAGCGGCTGTGGATAGACACCCAACAGCAGCACCAGAATTGCTGAAATCAGCACCACGACGCCACCGGCGGTAAACGCCCAGTTTGCTGGCGTATCGCGGGTGTGCATTTCCGGCGGGCTGAGGTAGAGGCTCACGGTCACGCGCAGATAGTAATAGAGGCCAATGGCGCTCCCTGCTACCACCGCACCGGTCAGCCACCACAGTTGGCCGCTGACGCTCGAAGCGATGACGTAGAACTTACCGATAAAGCCCAGCGTCATTGGAATACCTGCCAGCGACAGCATCATTACCGTCATCACCGCGGAGAGGATCGGGCGATGCCAGAACAGACCACGGTAAGAGAACAACGAATCGGCATCAGAACCGCGGTACGGGCTGGACATCAAACTGACCACGCCAAACGCGCCGAGGCTGCTGAACAGATAACCGGCCAGATAGACCCCGGCGGTTTCCAGCGCCAGCTGTTGGCTTTGCACTACGATCAGCGCCACCAGCAGATAACCGAGATGAGCGATAGAAGAGTAACCCAGCAGACGCTTGATGTTGCTCTGCGAAATCGCCATCAGGTTACCGAATAGAATGGAAACAAAGGCGATAACGGCCAGCACGGTACGTACTGCTTCGCTGTCGGTAACCGGTGCGTACATGAACAGACGCATGATTACGCCAAAGATAGCGATCTTGCTGGCGGTGGCGAGGAAGGTGGAAACCGGTGCAGGCGCACCCTGATAGACATCTGGTGTCCACAAGTGGAAAGGCACCAGCGACAGCTTAAAGCCAAGACCGATGATCATCATGCCAAGACCGATCAGCAGCAGCGGCTCACGCAGCATATCGTCGCTGAGGTGCTGTCCCAGCGCCACAAAGCTCAGATTGCCGGAGTCAGCGTAGATCAGGGCGATACCAAACAGCAGGAACGACGAGGCAGCAGCTGAAAGAATGGTGTATTTCAGCGCGGCTTCCAGCGAACGTTTCTGACGGAAAGCATAACCAATCAGACCAAACAACGGCAGCGACAGCAGTTCCACACCGATAAACAATGCGGCAAGGTGGTTGGCACTCGCCAGCACGATCCCGCCCAGCGCGGCAATCAGCACCAGCAGATAGAACTCATCCTTGTTATCCGGAAAGCCAGCCAGCCACGGATAGGCAAAGGTGCAGGTCGCCAGGCTGGCTAACATCACCAAACCGGTATAGAACATCGAATAGCCATCGACGCGCAGCAGTGGCGTCACGTCCATCGGGCCAGCGTGACCAACAAACCATAGCGAAAGCAGAGCCAGGTTGAGGCCAACGACCGTCAGCGTTGCGTTAACAAAATGGTTGCGTCGCCACGCAATGGACAGCATCACAACCACCACCGTCAATCCGACGATCAACAGCGGTAGCAACGCGATCAATTGTTGAGGAGTTATTGTCATGGCGAATTACGGCCTTGTAGTTGAAATTGAAGCGGTAAACCACTGCTGAATGTTGCTCATTGCAGCGTGTGAGGTGTCGAGAAGCGGTTGCGGATAAACGCCAACCAGCACCAGCAGCACCACCAGAACCATAATCATAATGAACTCACGCGGAGTCATGCTTTTCAGCGGCTCCTGCGATGTTGGCGCACCGTAATAGGCACGTTGCATCATGATCAGGGAGTAAACAGAGGCAAACACCAGCCCAAACGTCGCGATGATGATAATGGTCGGCACTACCTGGAAGCTGCCGGTCAGAATCATGAATTCACCAACGAAGTTACCGGTCCCCGGCATGCCCAGGTTCGCCACGGCAAAAAACAGTGACAGGCCCGGAATCCATTTGATGCGCGCCCACAAGCCGCCCATTTTACGCATATCGCGAGTATGCAGACGCTCATACAGCTGACCACACAGAATAAACAGCGCGGCGGCAGAGAGGCCGTGCGCAATCATCTGAATCACCGCGCCCTGGAAGGCCAGCTGGCTGCCGGTATAAATGGCGATCAGCACGAAACCCATGTGGGAGATCGAGGTGTAAGCGATCAGACGTTTGATATCGGTCTGTGAGAACGCCATCCATGCGCCGTAGAAGATGCCGATAATGCCCAGCCACATGGCGATAGGGGCAAACTCTGCCGAGGCGTTTGGAAACAGCGGCAGGCTGAAACGCAGCAGGCCGTAGGCGGCCGTTTTCAGCAGGATGCCGGCAAGGTCAACTGAACCCGCCGTTGGCGCCTGACTGTGCGCATCGGGTAACCAGCCGTGCAATGGTACAACCGGCATTTTCACCGCAAAAGCGATGAAGAAGCCCAGCATCAACACATACTCAACCGTTTTGGACATCGGTGTGTTCAACAACAGCTCATAGTTGAACGTCCAGACGCCGGTGGCGTTGTAGTGCACAAACACCAGACCGAGAATAGCGATCAGCATTACCAGGCCGCTTGCCTGGGTGTAGATGAAGAACTTGGTCGCGGCGGTGATACGCGTTTTTCCGTCGGCGGCTTTGTGTCCCCACAGCGCGATCAGGAAGTACATCGGGACCAGCATCATCTCCCAGAAGAAGAAGAACAGGAACATATCGATGGCAAGGAACACGCCAATCACACCGCCGAGGATCCACATCAGGTTAAGGTGGAAAAAGCCCTGATATTTCTCGATTTCATTCCACGAACAGAGCACGGCCATCAGACCGAGCAGCCCGGTAAGCACCACCATCAATAAGGAAAGACCATCGAGTGCCAGATGGAATTCAATGCCGAAGCGCGGAATCCAGGGTACGGAAAATTCAGATGCCCATTGTGGAAGACCTGACGCCTGCGTTAATGCGTAGTTCCCCTGCAACCAGAGCTGAAGGCCCAGCGCCAGCGTCAACCCCATTGTAATGAGTGCAATCCAGCGCGGTAATTTTGCGCCCATGCGTTCGGCCAGCCAGCAGAGTAAGCCGCCGACGAAGGGGATTATGATTAGCCAAGGTAATAACACGGCGTTTAGTTCCCTTTTTTAACCTTGCTATGCCTATTCCGGCGAGTTACTTGCTCCGTCAGAGCCTTCTGCCTGGCGCAGGTGGCGCACATCGGCTGAGGGCAGTCACGGTGGCAAATTGCCAGCGCGGAATGCGCATTCTTCAGGTAATTTTTAACATTCTTAGTTAAGAGCGGGAGAACGAACTCTCCCACCCCACTCACTTGCTTTTACACCACCAGCATCAGCGCCAGCACGACCACGGCACCAATGCTCATCGACGCGACGTACCAACGGAGATATCCATTTTCACTGACCACCAGTCCCTTGTTTGCCAGTCTGGAAAACAGCGCTGGCAGGTTCATCAATGCGTTAAATGGATCGCTTTTCAGCAGCCAGGCGATACCAAGATAAGGTTTCACAAAGATCTTATCGTACAGCCAGTCAAAGCCCCAGGCAGCAAACCACCACGTTGAGAAGAAGCGGCCCGGTGCGCTGTTAGCAATGTTGTTAACCAGCGTACGTTTACCTAACCACAGCGCGGCGGCGATCAAAATACCGACCACAGCAACCACGCCAGAGGCGATCTCAAGGGCAACTTTGCCCGCTTCTCCAGCATCACTCTCTGGCAACACGGTCGACAGCGGTGGCGTAATGAGTGCGCCAACAAAGGTAGACAGGATCAGCAGGACGATCAGTGGCAGATGGTGAGTGATCCCTTTACCTGCATGCGCATGGATCTTCTCTTCGCCATGGAACACGATGAAAATCATACGGAAGGTATAGATCGAGGTAAGGAATGCGCCCACCAGGCCGGCTACCATCAGGTTCATATGGCCGTTAGTCAGCGCACCGAACAAGATTTCATCTTTACTGTAGAAGCCAGCTGTAATGATCGGCAAGGCTGACAGAGCAGCGCCCCCCACCAGGAAACAGATATAAACAAGTGGAATGCTTTTACGCAGGCCGCCCATTTTGAAAATATTCTGCTCATGATGACAGGCAAGAATGACCGAGCCTGAGGAGAGGAACAGCAGCGCTTTAAAGAAAGCGTGCGTCATCAGATGGAAAATGGCGGCATCCCATGCCTGCACACCCAGCGCCAGGAACATGTAGCCAATCTGGCTCATGGTCGAGTAAGCCAATACGCGTTTGATGTCGGTCTGTACCAGCGCGGCGAAACCCGCCAACACCAGCGTAACCGCACCAACAATGCCTACCAGATGCAGCACTTCCGGCGTCAGCAGGAACAGGCCGTGCGAACGCGCAATCAGATAAACACCGGCGGTCACCATGGTGGCAGCGTGAATCAGCGCAGAGACTGGCGTTGGGCCAGCCATCGCATCGGCCAGCCAGGTTTGCAACGGCAGCTGGGCTGATTTACCGACGGCGCCGCCAAGCAGCATCAGCGTTGCCCATTGCAGCATGTGATTGTCAGCGGCGAAGTGCGCCGGTGCCAGCTCTGCCATTTCACGGAAGTTCAGCGTACCCAGCTCGTTGTAGAGAATAAACAACGCGAATGCCAGAAACACATCACCAACACGCGTGATGATAAACGCCTTCATGGCCGCTTTGCCGTTATCCGGATTGGTATAGTAGAAACCGATCAGCAGATAAGAGCACAGGCCCACCCCTTCCCAGCCGAGATACATCAGCATCAGGTTGTCGGCCAGTACCAGAATCACCATGCTGGCGATAAACAGGTTGGTATAGGCGAAGAAGCGCGAGTAGCCCTCTTCACCGCGCATATACCAGGAGGCGAACATGTGGATGAAAAAGCCAACGCCGGTCACCACGGAGAGCATTGTCAGCGATAAACCATCCAGCGTCAGATTGACGTCGATGTTGAAGTTGCCAACGTGCATCCAGGTCCAGAGCGCCTGCGTATAGGCTTGCTGACCATGATTAAAGAAATCAAAGCCCACAAATGCCGTGGTAGCCGCAGCCAGACCAACCGATCCCATACCAATAGTGGCTGACAGATTTTCTGACCAGCGACCACGTGAAAACGCCAGCAGCAGGAAGCCGATCAGCGGAAATAAAACGGTTAAGTAGAGAAAGTTCATCCGCGCATCTCGCTTACTGTGTCAATGTTAAGCGTCTGACGACGACGATAGAGCTGTAATAACAGCGCCAGGCCGATACTCGCTTCTGCAGCTGCCAGACTGATCGCCAGGATGTACATAACCTGTCCATCAGCCTGTCCCCAGTAGCTGCCTGCCACCACCAGCGCCAGCGCTGCGGCATTGATCATGATTTCCAGACCAATCAGCATAAACAGCAGGTTACGGCGCAAAACCAGCGACGTTAGCCCGAGAACGAACAGAACCGCCGCCAGGATTAGACCATGTTGCAGAGGGATCATGCGTGCTCCTCCTTTTCAACTTTGACGTCAGCCGGGCGATTGCTCAGCACTTCGCCATGACGATCTTCACGTCCAATGTGGAACGCCACCACTAAACCTGCCAGCAGCAGCATCGAAGCCAACTCAACCGCAAGAACATAAGGACCAAACAGGCTGATGCCGACGGCCTTGGCATCGATAACCGTGCCATCAATGCCCTGATCGTTAGCCGTGAGAATGGCGTAAACCATCACCACCAACAGCAATAACGAGGCGATGCCCGGACCGATCCACATGGCTGGCTTCAACCATTCACGCTCCTGCTCTTCCGTTGATTTGCCCAAGTTGAGCATCATCACAACGAAGACGAACAGCACCATAATGGCGCCAGCGTAAACGATGATCTCAAGAGCGCCGGCAAAATAAGCACCCAGCGAAAAGAACACGCCCGCCACCGCCAGTAGCGAAATGATCAAATACAACAGGGCGTGCACCGGATTGGTATGCGTAATCACCCGTAACGTGGTGAGAATCGCAACCAGCCCGCAAAAATAAAACGCAAATTCCATGCCTGGCTCCTTAAGGTAATAAACCTTTGACGTCGATGGGTTTGGCTTCGTTTTCAGCGTCGCCCTTATCTTTGCCGTCGATCGCCATGCCCGCCATACGATAAAAGTTATATTCCGGATATTTACCCGGCCCTGAAATTAACAGGTCTTCTTTCTCGTATACCAGATCCTGACGTTTGAACTCACCGAGTTCAAAATCAGGGGTGAGCTGGATAGCGGTAGTGGGACAGGCTTCCTCACACATGCCACAGAAAATGCAACGTGAGAAGTTAATGCGGAAGAACTCCGGATACCAACGGCCATCCTGGGTTTCCGCCTTTTGCAGCGAAATACACCCTACCGGACAGGCTACTGCGCACAGGTTGCAGGCAACACAACGCTCAGCACCATCGGGATCGCGGGTCAACACAATACGGCCACGGTAACGTGGCGGCAGATATACCGGCTCTTCCGGATACATCATGGTTTCGCGTTTGGCGAAGGCATGCATGCCAATCATCCAGATACTGCGAACGGTGGTGCCGAAACCAACGACGATATCTTTTAATGTCATCTCGTAAACCCCTTACTGCGCGTTGTAGAGAATCACTGCGGCGGTCGCCAGCAGGTTCAATAAGGTCAACGGCAGACAAACTTTCCAGCCGAACAACATCACCTGGTCATAACGCGGGCGCGGTAACGCGGCGCGAATCAGAATGAACATCATCATGAAAAATGCGGTTTTCACTGCAAACCAGATGAAAGGTGGTAACCATGGACCGTGCCAGCCGCCGAAAAACAGCGTTACCATCAGCGCGGAAACGGTGGTTATCGCCACATATTCACCCACAAAGAACAGACCGAATTTCATACCGGCATATTCAATGTGATAACCATCGGCCAGTTCCTGCTCCGCTTCCGGCTGGTCAAACGGATGGCGGTGACACACCGCTACGCCCGCAATACAGAAGGTCACGAAACCGAAGAATTGCGGAATGATGTTCCACAGATGCTGCTGGCTGTTAACGATCTCATTCATATTGAATGAGCCCGCCTGCGCCACCACGCCCATCAGCGAAAGACCCAAAAACACTTCGTAGCTCAGGGTTTGCGCAGAGGCGCGCATCGCACCGAGCAGAGCGTATTTGTTGTTACTCGACCAGCCTGCAAACAGCACCGCATAGACAGCCAGACCGGCCATCATCAGGAAGAAGAGCAGACCGATATTCAGGTCTGTCACCATCCACGTTGGCGAAACCGGTACGATAACAAAGGCCAATAACAGCGAGACGAAGGCGATAACCGGTGCCAACGTAAAAATAGCCCGGTCGGTAAAAGGTGGCACCCAGTCCTCTTTAAAGAACATTTTGAGCATATCTGCCACCAATTGCAGCGAGCCGCCCCAACCTACCCGGTTTGGTCCGTAGCGGTTCTGGAACAAGCCGAGCAGACGACGCTCGGCAAAGCTCATAAATGCGCCACACACTACAACCACTAACAGAATAATGACCGCTTTTACCACGCCCCAAATGACATCAATAACATCCGGTGTCAGCCAGTTCATTGTACCGCCTCCCGCAGTTGATCAATGTTAGCGCCGACGAGGAATGGCGGAATGCCCGGCATGCCTAACGGCAAACCAATCTGCCCCGCCTGCAACGCATTGGAAAGTGAAACCGGTAAGCGCAGCGTTTCGCCGGAGCAGGTCAGTTCCAGCGATGTGCCGGCATTGACGCCCAGTTTTGCCGCATCGGCCGGATTAACAAATACGCAGGCCGGCAGCATGCGCTGCTGAATCACTGGCGCACGCTGGCTCATCTCTTCGCTACCGAACAGACGGTAATAAGGCGCTACGCGCCAGCTTGCTTCGGTGCTGACAAAAGCAGCCGGCACTTCTGCAAACCACGCCAGTTGACCCGCAGAGGCTTCAAACAGTCGTACGCCCGGATCGCCGTTACGCAGTTTGCCGCCCACTTCATCCTGGAATTTATTCCACGCCTGCGGTGAGTTCCAGCCTGGTGCCCAGGCAAACGGAATCTGCGAACGCGGTGCCGATGGTTGGTTGTTCCCTTCCATTGAGAAGGCAAACATGGTGTCCTGATCCTGCGGCTGACGCGGTTCATGCACGCTGATGTTGGCACGCGCTGCGGTACGACCACTGGAACGATGTGGTGAACGTGCCAGCTTCTGTCCGCGAATACGGAAAGAGGCATCAGGTGCGGCTTCTTTAATCGCCCGCAACTGTGGCAGTGCGACAACCACGGCATCAATCACATGATCAAGCTGCGTCCAGTCAACGTGGCGATTTTCCACCGTGCTGCGCAGAGAGTGCAGCCAGCGCCAGCTTTCCAGCATATCAATGCTGTTATCGTAATAAGCGGGATCGTAGACCTGGAAGTAACGCTGAGCGCGGCCCTCAAGGTTGATCAGCGTGCCATCACTCTCAGCAAAACTGGCGGCAGAAAGAATGAGCCCGGCTTTTTCCAGCGTGGCGGTGCGTTGATGATCTACCACAATCACGTTTTCTGCGTTGTTCAGTGCGGCATCAACCTGCGCTTTTGGCGCATGACGATAAAGATCGTTTTCCAACACGATCACCGCCTGCGCGTCGCCGCTGGTCAATGATTCCAGCGCGCTGTCCAGCGTATTGCCGCCCATCAGGCCGAGGCCCATGCTGTTTGCCGCTGAGGCCAGCAGCGTGATCCCGACATCGGCTCCGCGCGCTTTAAGTGCTTTTGCCACGTTGGCTGCGGCGGCGATCATCGCTTCGCTACCGGAATGGGTACCGGAAATGATTAGGGGTTTTTTCGCACCGCTCAGCGCCTGCACCACTACATCAAGCTTGCCTTTCAGCGTGGTATCAAAATCACTGACCGCTGGCGCGCTGCTGTCGATGGCGTTAGCGATCGCAAAGCCTAAACGTGCCTGATCGTCGACCGGCGCGCGATAGCTCCAGGCAGCAATATCATCCAGCCGCGTTTCGTCAACGTTGGTGACAAACAGCGGATGTTTCGCATGCTGGCCAATGTTTAAAATGGCAGCGATTTGCCAGTCAGCCACTTTTTGTGCGGCTGCCATTTCACGGGCCTTGCCTTTTACCGCCTGACGAACAGAAAGTGCCACGCGCGCGCCGGTTTGGGTCAAATCTTCACCCAGTACCAACACCGCATCATAGCTCTCAATTTCGCGCAGTGAAGGCGTATGGATGCCGCCTTCCTGCAGAACTTTGAGCATCAGTTCGACGCGAGCCTGTTCGCCTGCTGGCATGCCGGTTGAGAAGTTTTCAGCACCTACCAGCTCACGTAAAGCAAAGTTGCTTTCGATGCTGGCACGCGGAGAACCGATACCGATAATTTTATGCGTCTGGCGTAACACGTCCGCTGCAGCTTCCATCGCCTGGCTTGCATTCAACGCAATCCAGTCGCTACCGCGACGCTGCATCGGATGACGAGGGCGGTCTTTCAGGTTGACATAACCGTAGCCGAAGCGGCCACGATCGCAGAGGAAGTAATGGTTTACGCTACCGTTATAGCGGTTTTCGATACGGCGTAGTTCACCGTAGCGCTCGCCAGGGCTGGTGTTACAGCCAACGCTGCACTGCTGACAGATGCTTGGTGCAAACTGCATATCCCACTTACGGTTGTAACGTTCCGAGTGAGTTTTATCGGTGAAGACGCCAGTTGGGCAAATTTCCACCAGGTTGCCGGAGAATTCGCTTTCCAGCGTGCCATCTTCCGGACGACCAAAGTAGACGTTATCATGCGCGCCATAAACGCCCAGATCTTTGCCATCAGCATAATCTTTGTAATAGCGTACGCAGCGGTAGCAGGCGATACAGCGGTTCATTTCATGCGAAATGAACGGCCCCAAATCCTGATTGCGGTGGGTACGTTTAGTAAAGCGATAGCGTCGGAAGCTATGGCCCGTCATTACCGTCATATCCTGCAGATGGCAGTTACCGCCCTCTTCACAGACTGGACAGTCATGCGGATGGTTGGTCATCAGCCATTCCACCACGCTTTCACGAAACTCTTTCGCTTCACCATCATCAATTGAGATGAAGGTGCCGTCTGAGGCTGGCGTCATGCACGACATAACCAGGCGACCGCGGGTATCTTCGGCGTTTTGATATTGCTTTACCGCGCACTGGCGGCAGGCACCGACGCTACCCAGCGCCGGGTGCCAGCAAAAATAAGGAATATCAAGTCCCAGCGAGAGACAAGCCTGCAACAGGTTGTCTGCGCCATCCACTTCATATTCTTTACCGTCTACATGGATTGTAGCCATAGTGAACATGCTTCCGTAAGGCTCGTCAGCGACAAGCGTTAAACAATAATTCTTTTTCCCTTCTTCTCTTCAGCGGCCGCTATTACTGCGGCATCGCGGAGAAAAGTAAGGTCAACCGGCGTAAGCCAGTTTGAATCCCGGTAGCGGTGGCTTACCAGCGCGTATTCAGCAGATTAGGCTGAATACCTGCAATGGCACGCGTGTTGCCAAACACCTGCGGCGCGATGCCCGCTTCAAACTCTTCGCGGAAATATTTGATTGCGCTCTGTAATGGCTCAACGGCACCCGGCGCATGCGCACAGAAGGTTTTGCCCGGACCGAGCTGGCGGCAGAGCTGTAACAGGGTCTCAATATCACCAGGCTGGCCTTTGCCCTGCTCAAGCGCGCGCAGAATTTTCACGCTCCACGGCAGGCCGTCGCGGCAAGGCGTACACCAGCCGCAAGATTCACGGGAAAAGAACTCTTCCAGATTGCGCACCAGAGACACCATGTTGATCTCATGATCGACCGCCATCGCCAGCGCGGTACCAAGACGGCTACCCGCTTTACCGATACTGCCAAATTCCATCGGCAGATCGAGGTGCTGTTCGGTCAGGAAATCGGTACCCGCTCCGCCCGGCTGCCAGGCTTTGAACTTAAAGCCATCACGCATGCCACCGGCATAATCTTCAAGGATCTCACGCGCGGTGATACCAAAAGGCAGTTCCCAAACGCCCGGATTTTTTACCCGGCCGGAGAAGCCCATCATTTTGGTGCCGGCATCTTCACTGGAAGAAATGCCTTTGTACCAGTCAACGCCGTTGGCGATGATGGCTGGCACGTTGGACAGCGTTTCAACGTTGTTAACGCAGGTCGGCTTACCCCATGCACCAGCAGAGGCAGGGAATGGCGGCTTGGAGCGCGGGTTGGCGCGACGACCTTCCAGCGAGTTGATCAGCGCAGTCTCTTCGCCACAGATGTAGCGACCCGCGCCGGTATGCACAATCAGCTCAAAATCGAAGCCGCTGCCGAGGATATTTTTACCCAGCAGACCGGCTTCCGTTGCCTCAGCAATTGCACGGCGCAGATTAACCGCCGCTTCGATGTACTCGCCACGTAAGAAGATATAGCCGCGATAGGCTTTCAAAGCGAAAGCGCCAATCAGCATGCCTTCCACCAGCTGGTGCGGTAACTGCTCCATCAGCAGACGGTCTTTATAAGTGCCAGGCTCCATTTCATCCGCGTTACACAGCAGGTAACGGATGTTCATGGACTCATCTTTCGGCATCAGGCTCCACTTGAGGCCCGTTGAGAATCCCGCGCCGCCACGACCTTTCAGGCCGGAATCTTTTATCTGCGACACGATCTCATCAGGTGCCATAGCAGTTAGCGCTTTTTCCGCGGCGGCATAACCGTTTTTACTGCGATATTCGTCCAGAAACACCGGCTGTTTATCGTCGCGCAAACGCCAGGTTAAAGGATGCGTTTCTGCAGTACGAATGATCTGTTTAATTGTCATTGATACTGCTCCAGTAACGTCGCAATGGATTCAGGCGTCAAGTGCACATGCGTATCCTCATCTACCATCATGGTCGGGCCTTTATCACAGTTGCCGAGGCAACAGGTAGGCAGCAACGTAAAGCGACCATCCGCAGTGGTTTGACCCGGCTTGATGCTGAGATTAGTTTCCAGCGCGGCCTGTATGCCCTGATAACCGGTGATGTGGCACACCACGCTGTCGCAGTAACGAATAACGTGACGGCCAACCGGCTGACGAAAAATTTGGCTGTAGAACGTGGCCACGCCTTCAACGTCACTGGCGGGAATATCCAGCACTTCAGCAATAGCGTGAATGGCGCCGTCCGGCACCCATCCGCGCTGCTTTTGCACAATTTTCAACGCTTCGATTGAGGCGGCGCGCGCATCTTCGTAATGATGCTTTTCATGCTCAATGGCATCACGTTCAGCAGCGCTCAACACAAAGCCAGCGGTTGGGTCGATCGTTTCGATCGCAATTTTTTGATCGTGCATAGTTAGCGGTCCACGTCTGACATAACAAAATCGATACTACCGAGGTAAACGATCAGATCGGATACCAGGCTGCCACGAATCACCGAAGGAATCTGCTGCAAATGCGGGAAACTCGGTGTGCGCACGCGTGTGCGATAGCTCATGGTGCTGCCATCGCTGGTCAGGTAGTAACTGTTGATACCTTTGGTCGCTTCAATCATCTGGAAAGATTCCTGAGCCGGCATAACCGGTCCCCAGGAAACCTGCAGGAAGTGAGTGATCAAGGTTTCGATATGCTGCAAAGTGCGTTCTTTCGGCGGCGGCGTTGTCAGCGGATGATCGGCCTTATACGGGCCTTCCGGCATGTTGTTAAGGCACTGTTCGAGAATGCGCAGACTCTGGCGCATCTCTTCCATTTTCAACATAACGCGGCTGTAAGCATCGCTGATGCCATCACCAACGGGCACTTCAAAATCGAAGTTTTCATAACCTGAATACGGGCGCCATTTGCGCACGTCAAAATCCAGGCCAGTGGCGCGCAGTCCGGCGCCGGTGGTGCCCCAGGCCAGCGCCTCTTCCAGGTTATATGCCGCCACGCCTTTTGAACGCCCAATCAGCACGGTGTTTTTCAGCGCAGCCTTGGTGTATTCGTCCAGTCGTTTCGGCAACCAGTTAATGAAGTCGCGCAACAGGCGCTCCCAACCTTTTGGCAGATCGTGAGCTACGCCGCCAATACGGAACCAGGCAGGATGCATGCGGAATCCAGTGATAGCTTCCACCACGTCATAAATTTTCTGGCGATCGGTAAAGGCAAAAAACACCGGTGTCATAGCACCGACGTCCTGAATAAAGGTCGAAATGTAGAGAAGATGGCTGTTAATACGGAACAGCTCTGAAAGCATCACGCGGATAACGTCAACGCGATGTGGAACGGTGATGCCAGCCAGCTTTTCTACAGCCAGCACATACGGCAATTCGTTAACACAGCCACCCAAGTATTCGATGCGGTCGGTATAAGGAATGTAGCTATGCCAGGACTGACGCTCGCCCATCTTTTCGGCACCGCGATGGTGATAACCGATGTCAGGCACGCAGTCGACGATCTCTTCACCGTCCAGCTGCATGATGATGCGGAACGCACCGTGCGCAGAAGGATGGTTAGGACCAAGGTTCAGGAACATGAAATCCTGGTTTTCTGTGCCGCGCTTCATGCCCCAATCTTCAGGCTTGAAGGTCAGCGCTTCCATTTCGAGATCTTCTTTCTGCTTGGTCAGTGTAAACGGATCAAACTCGGTGGCGCGTGCCGGATAATCTTTACGCAGCGGATGCCCTTCCCAGGTCGACGGCATCATGATGCGGGTAAGATGCGGATGGCCATCGAAGGTGATACCAAACATTTCCCAGGTTTCACGCTCGTACCAGTTGGCATTAGCGAAAATTTTGGTCAGCGTCGGCAGGTGTAGATCGGTTTCCGCCAGCGCCACTTTCAACATGATGTCGCGGTTACGATCGATCGACAGCAGATGATAGAAAACGGAGAAGTCAGCCGCTGGCAAACCTGCGCGATGCGTACGCAGACGCTCATCCACGCCATGCAGGTCATACAGCATGACGTAAGGTTTTGGCAGCTTGCGCAGGAAGGTGATGATATCCAGCAGCTGTTCACGCTTAACCCAAACCACCGGAATGCCGGTGCGAGTGGCCTGAACGGTAAAGGCATCCGGCCCAAAGCGGTTATGTAACTCGCCGATCACTGGATCATCCAGATGCTCACGGGTTTGCCATGCTGGCTGAGCGAGATCGTGCGCGGTTGAATCTGTCATAGTTTACTCACCATTCTGGCCTGAAATCAGGCGCGCAGTAGAAGGCGTCAGGATGGGCATTGCGCATTAATTGGTTTTGATCGTGCGCACTGCAGCAGGCCATCCATTAACTGTTTGCTTAAACTTCGTCTGGAGAACGCAGGTTAGTGACCGCGATGCGCTCGCCACGTTTTCTCTCGCGTTCCGACTGCATATTGGCGCGATAGACGCCCTGATCGCCAACCACCCAGGAAAGGGGGCGACGCTCTTTGCCGATGGATTCCTGCAGCAACAGCAACGCCTGCATATAGGCTTCAGGACGCGGCGGGCAGCCAGGAATGTACACATCGACCGGCAGGAACTTGTCCACGCCCTGCACCACGGAGTAGATGTCATACATGCCGCCGGAGTTAGCACAGGCACCCATGGAGATCACCCATTTCGGTTCCAGCATCTGGTCATATAAACGCTGAATAACCGGCGCCATTTTAGTAAATGGCGTACCGGCGATGACCATAAAGTCAGCCTGACGTGGCGAGGCGCGTAGTACTTCAGCACCAAAACGTGCAACGTCATGCACCGCGGTAAATGAGGTGGTCATTTCCACGTAGCAGCAGGAAAGGCCAAAGTTATAAGGCCAAAGGGAGTTTTTACGGCCCCAGTTGACCATATCGTGCAGCGCATGTTCCAGTTTGCCCATATAGACACTGCGGTGAACATGCTGCTCAAGAGGATCGGCGACAGTTTCCTGTTTTTGCAGGGGGTAACGGTCATTGTCTCCACCGTTAGGGTCGACGCGGGTGAGCGTATAGTCCATCAGAATGCCTCGCTGTTACTGCTTATGAGGATTGGTGTGAGTGGCGATGTCAGTTTTGACTACAACACGACGACGTGCAGGAGCCCAATCCAGAGCACCAATGCGCACCAGATAAACCAAACCAGCCAGCAGCACCAAAATGAAAATGGCGGCTTCTATAAAGCCTACCCAGCCGCTTTCACGAATCGAAACCGACCAGGCGTAAAGATAGAGTGCTTCAACATCGAAAATCACAAAGAACATCGCAACCAGATAAAATTTGGCTGAAAGACGTATATGTGTGGTTCCAACGGGATCGATGCCGGACTCAAAAGGTGTGTTTTTGTACCTTGCGCGGGCTTTTCCGCCCAAAAGCCATCCGCCCGCTAACATAAAGGCGCACAAACCGAATGCGATGACGACAAATACCGCAAATGCCCAATGATGGGTGATAACTTCAGTGGTTGTTGACATACTCATTGCTTACTCATCAAAAGTGGCGCTGATTTCTGCCGCGAAAAGGCAGCCAAAATGCCATATCGATTCAAGGGAAGGATAAAAACCTCATAATTTTTGCTGTCATTGACCTATAAGCAGCAATTTTATGGGGTTTTTTACTCCTTTCAATAACCTTTTGTCAACTTTGACAAAAGTAACAGTACATTATTTTACACCCGTAGCATTTTATTAACATATGATGCTCGCTTTTTAAGCTAAATCGCTTCAGTTAGTGGGGTTAATATAAGTGTAGCGGTTATTCACAGCGGCGGAGCGCACAATTAACAAACATATTTTGGCAGGTATTGTCCGCTTTTCCTGCACCTTATTGGGGGTATTTTTATGATCCAGAGCACACTTTTAGGCTTTATGAAGCAAAATTGTGCAGGCGGTCACGGCGAAAGCGGAAAAATGATGGCGTCAGGTCATTATGAGCATGCTGATACTATTTCATTTATAACAGTAAGCATGATTTACATAAACTTAGGTGCCAGAGCGAGAGAAACGATGGAAAACCATCAGAAAAAGGGCAAAAAAAAAGCCTTACGTCCGGATAAGCGGGCGTAAGGCCTGATATTCACAATTACTTGTCACAATCCGCCATTAGAGATGTGTTTTAATGGCGTGTTTTAGTGAATTTACTCTTCGTCATCCAGCAGAACGGCATCATCGCCACTCAGTGCAAGATTGTAAGGGTCGTTGGTCGATTCCATGGCATTAAAAATAGCCAGCGCCAGCTCGTTTTCGCTGTCAGGATTACGACACAGCAAATATTGCGTATCGGGCAGTACCGGCAGGCCTTCTGCCGCACCCATAACACGCAGTTCCGGGCTCATCATTTCAACCGGACGTGCGGTCACGCCAAGTCCCGCTTTTACTGCCGCACGCACCGCTGCCAGCGTTGAGGCAACGTAAGAGATGCGCCACGGAATACCGGCCTCGTTCAGATGATCGATAGCCATATCGCGGTACGGGCTTGGTTCATCCAGCAAAACCAATGGAATCGCTTCGCCGCGCTGGAAGATATAGTCGGCCGCGCAATACCATAAGGTTGGCGAGGTACGCAAAACCTGATAGGTAAAGTTGCCTGGGCTGGAGGTGGTAACAACCAGATCGACTTCGCCCTGGTTCAGCATCTCCATCATGAACGGGTTACGTTTCACGCGAACATCGATAGCCAACTTAGGATAGACCGACGTCACGCGGTTTAATAAGAATGGCAGGATGGTATCGGAGGTGTCATCGGAAGCACCGATGGTTAGCACGCCCTGAATGTTGCTGTACATCAGCGACGTACAGGCTTCGTCATTAAAGCGCAGAATTTTTCGGGCATAACCCAGCAGCTGAATACCGTGTTCGGTAAGCAGCTTGTTACGGCCATGTCTGGCAAACAGCTCTTTGCCGACCAGCTGCTCAAGGCGCTGCATCTGTTGGCTGACGGCAGATTGCGTTCTGCAGACCGCAGCAGCGGCGGCGGCAAACGTATTCAAATCTGCTACGGCAACAAAGGTTCTCAGCAGATCGAGATCTAGATTGAGTATCGGACGATTTGCGTTAGTCATATTTTTCTTCACTTATAAGTTTTTTAGTACTGCTACCCTGGTGTTATTGCTCAGCCTGCAAAAGACAGGCCGAAACAATTCGCAATGTCTACATGTGGTGCTCTGACGGTACATCATCTTGCCTGAGGCTACGGGCTGATCATCGCGATGAAGTCAGCGATTTCAACACACGCGATCGCCCGTATTAATGCAAAACAGATGACGCTAAGGCATTCAGGCAGTTAAATTCATTGCAGGATGCTGCGTCATAACAGAAGCCTTCAGCCGCATGACAAGATGCCGCGAAGATAAATGAGACCAGAGTGGTCTCTAATGGTCGTCCCAGACACGTTTTAAAACGCGTTAAATAATAAATTATACTTAATCATTTTGACAATCAAATCGCATTTTTTTTTGCACATCAGCGCAGCAATCTCTGTTATTTACGCGGTTGTGACAAGCAGTAAGGCGATGAATGACTTTTTTCGCTTCTGTAAATTAGTCACCTGGCTTGTTTACAATTACAGATAAAAACCGTGCTGTTGAGAAGCACGATGCCACAACAAGCCAGGCGGCAAAGCGTGTTTGGAGCTTCGTTTTTCGCCATGTGCGCGCCGACTCAGACGCCCTACCCCGCACGCGATCGTCGCCACGCATGATAATTAACCATTTTTATCAGAATTACTTAACAGTTTACCGACGCGTTTATTACCTGTTGATGCAATTCGTTCACAGGCTGTCGTCACAGCGGCCACTGGTAAGCCAGCTTTACAGCGGCAAACTGCCTTTAGTGCATTACGCTGAAATAAAATAAAAAGGCAGCGATATATCCTGGTGATTTTCACCGTTCGCGACTGCCGTGCCAGCATTGCGCGTTATTCTTCTCATTCACGCCAAAACATGTGGTCGGCCTTCTCTAAGTGCAGGCACAGGAGTAAATTGAGCGGGTTTGGTTTCCACGGCAGGAACGATGTTCCGCCAGTTAAGGCGAGAGTAATGAATTTTCAAATTGATAAATCCGGCAAGCTTGATGGCGTGTGTTATGACATTCGCGGCCCTGTTCTGAAAGAGGCAAAGCGTCTTGAAGAGGAAGGGAATAAAGTTCTCAAGCTGAATATCGGCAATCCTGCGCCATTCGGCTTCGAAGCGCCGGATGAAATCCTTGTCGATGTGATCCGCAACCTGCCCAGCGCACAAGGCTACTGCGATTCAAAAGGCCTCTACTCTGCACGTAAAGCGATCGTGCAGCACTATCAGGCGCGCGATATGCGTGACATGACGGTAGAAGATGTCTACATCGGCAATGGCGTATCAGAGCTAATTGTCCAGTCGATGCAGGCACTGCTGAATATGGGCGATGAAATGCTGGTTCCGGCGCCTGACTATCCGCTCTGGACCGCCGCAGTTTCTTTGTCGAGCGGTAAAGCTGTGCATTATCTCTGCGACGAACAACAGGGCTGGTTCCCTGACCTCGACGATATTCGCAGCAAAATCACTCCGCGCACCCGCGGCATTGTGATCATCAATCCCAATAACCCTACCGGTGCGGTATACAGCAAAGAGCTGCTGATGGAAGTGGTTGAAATCGCCCGCCAGCATAATTTGATCATTTTCGCCGATGAGATTTACGACAAAATTCTGTATGACGATGCGCAGCACCATTCTATCGCTGCACTGGCACCAGATTTGCTGACCCTGACCTTTAACGGCCTCTCCAAGACTTACCGTGTAGCGGGTTTCCGTCAGGGTTGGATGGTGTTAAACGGCCCGAAAAAGCATGCCAAAGGCTACATTGAAGGGCTGGAAATGCTGGCGTCGATGCGTCTCTGCGCTAACGTCCCGGCACAGCATGCCATTCAGACGGCGCTGGGCGGTTATCAAAGTATCAGCGAGTTTATCGTGCCGGGTGGACGGCTCTATGAACAGCGCCAGCGTGCCTGGGAGATGATCAACGATATTCCCGGCGTGAGCTGCGTGAAGCCTCAGGGCGCGCTGTACATGTTTCCGCGCATTGATGCTAAAAAATTCAACCTTCATGATGATCAGAAAATGGTGCTGGATTTCCTGCTGCAGCAGAAAGTGCTGTTGGTTCAGGGAACCGCGTTCAACTGGCCGTGGCCCGATCACGTCCGTATTGTCACCCTGCCCCGCGTGGATGAACTGGAGATGGCCATCGGCAAATTTGGCCGCTTCCTGGAAAACTATCGTCAATAAGTCCGCGTGATATACTCTTTCAGCTTCGGGGAGCGACTCGCTTTGCTCCCCGTCGTCTGAACTCAAAGGATGTTTATCATGCAGCAAAGCCATTTTTTCGCCCATCTGTCCCGACTAAAACTGATTAACCGCTGGCCGCTAATGCGCAACGTGCGCACAGAAAACGTTTCTGAGCACAGCCTGCAGGTTGCCATGGTCGCACACGCTCTGGCCCTGATTAAAAATATGAAGTTTGGCGGTCAGCTCAACGCGGAACGCATCGCGTTGATGGCGATCTACCATGATGCCAGCGAAGTGCTGACCGGCGATCTGCCCACGCCCGTGAAGTATTACAACGAGCAGATTGCCCACGAATATAAAAAGATTGAAAAGATTGCCCAGCAAAAGCTGATAGAAATGTTGCCGGAAGAGCTACAGGAAGCCTGGCGTCCATTTCTGGACGAGCATGCGCATTCGGAAGAGGAGACCGCGATAGTCAAGCAGGCAGACGCGCTCTGCGCCTACCTGAAATGTCTTGAAGAGCTGTCGGCGGGTAATAATGAATTTCGCTTAGCCAAAGCGCGCCTGGAGAAAACCCTTCATCAGCGTCGTAGCCCGGAGATGGACTACTTTATGGCGGTTTTTGTGCCCAGCTTTACCCTGTCACTTGATGAAATCTCACAGGATTCCCCTTTGTAAACCGGGCGTCCGCGGCTTAGTGCTTTCTGAACACGTCAATCGTACCGTCATCATTTTTGCTGACGATCAGCTCTTCCAGCGAGGTGAGTTGCATAGCAACCTCATTCAGCCGCGCAGCATCCGCCGGCGCATTCACCGCAACAACGTGCGCGCCTGCGGCCAAACCGGAAAGGATTCCGGCTGGCGCATCTTCCACCACCACACACTCTTCAGAGTCGAGTTCCAGCAGTTGCGCCCCTAACAGATAGGCATCCGGCTCGGGCTTACCACGGCTGACACGTTCGGCGGTGACAAAGATTTCTGGCTCCGGCAATCCGGCTGCTTTGTGGCGCGCGCTGGCGACCGGTTTTGAACCCGAAGTCACGATGGCCCAGGGAATCTGCAATTCGTTCAGCGTAGCCAGTAATTGTTGTGCTCCTGGCAGCGCACGTACGCCTTCAGTATCTTCGGCTTCGCGGCTTTCCAGCAGCAGGAATTCATGTTGAATAGCTTCTTCAGGCTGACCCGCCATAAAGTGACGGAGTGAAGTGATTGCCTGTTTGCCATGAATGAAATCGAGGATCTCATCGGCAGCAATGCCGTGACGCTTGCCCCAGTTGGTCCATGCGCGTTCTACAGCAGGTAAAGAATCCACCAGCGTGCCGTCTAAATCGAACAGAAAACCTCTACACTTCACAAGCCGTTCCTTCTTTCAGGTTGATAATGACCCGCACATTGAACCGCGCCTGACCCGCTTTGTGCAAACCTAATTGGTTCCGCAGATCTGCGCTATGTTCAGCACAGCCAAAAGCACAGGGCGCTGAAATTCTCTTTCAGCGCCCTGTAGACCAATTGCCACTAAGAAACAAGCGGAATCAAAGGTCGTCTAAAAAGGTTTTATCCAGCTGATTAAACGCGCGTTTTAATACGTCAGCCAGTGCCTGATAGGTTGGTTTGCCCTCAACCGGCGCAATCGCCTGCCCTGCTTCCTGCAATTTACCCCGCACCTCATGAAACCAGTGCAGCAGCGTAGGTGGCAACGGCGTTACCGAGCGTTTACCCAGCCACCACAATCCCTGCATTGGCAGGCTACAGGCAAAAATAGCCGTGGCGACCGCCGGACCGAGTTGACCGCCCAGCGCAATTTGCCAGGTGAGCGTAAAGATTGCCAGCGGCGGCATAAAGCGAATGGCAAATCGAGTAGCGTTACTGACGCGATTTTCCGGGAACATCGGTGCCAGCCGCTTATCTGCAGGCCAGGTTTTCATATAACGCTGACCACGTTGGAAGAGTGAAAACCAACTGATATTGCCTGAATTTTCTGCCATTGCTGACCTCAACTTCTTTGGTAGGGATTAAAATATTTTTATAACCACACAACTTTACGTGACATTCTTCAAAAGATTTTGTTTTTGCTGGTCACTCTCGTTATCCTGAGCGCGGTTATACCCGTACTGAGGTAAGCACCCCCACAAAACAGGGGGTTAAGCCACATTCGGCTAAGCGACTTTCAAATAAATACGTAATTTTGCAATAATTTTTTGATGCGGGCGGAAATTTTGCCGTTGGCATGATGTCAGTCATAAATATTACCGCTGTCATGCGCTACTCTAAAAACCTGATTGCGTTATTTTTAGCCACTTTAAACAAATAGGTACTTCCATGTCGAGTAAGTTAGTTCTGGTTCTGAACTGCGGTAGCTCTTCTCTTAAGTTCGCTATCCTGAATCCTGCTGATGGCGAAGAATATTTATCCGGTCTCGCCGAATGTTTCCATTTACCTGAAGCCCGCATCAAATGGAAGCTGGAAGGCAATAAACAAGAAGCCGCGCTGGGCGCGGGCGCTGCTCACAGTGAAGCCCTGAACTTTATCGTTGACACTATTTTGGCACAAAAACCTGAGATCTCCGCACAAATCACTGCGATAGGCCATCGAATTGTGCACGGCGGCGAAAAATTAACGCACTCAGTGATCATTACTGACGAGGTGGTGCAGGGTATTAAAGATGCCTCTTCTTTTGCGCCTTTGCATAACCCGGCCCATCTGATCGGCATTAATGAAGCGCTGAAAAACTTCCCGCATCTCTCTGATAAAAATGTCGCTGTTTTCGACACCGCTTTCCATCAGACAATGCCTGAAGAGTCCTACCTTTATGCCCTGCCTTACCATCTTTACAAAGAACACGGTGTTCGCCGTTATGGCGCGCACGGCACCAGCCACTTCTATGTTTCGCGCGAAGCGGCAAAAATGCTTAATAAGCCAGTTGAAGAGCTTAACGTAATTACCTGCCATCTTGGTAATGGCGGCTCAGTCTCGGCGATTCGCAACGGCGAATGCGTTGACACTTCAATGGGCTTAACCCCGCTGGAAGGTCTGGTTATGGGCACGCGCAGCGGCGACATCGATCCTGCCATTGTCTTCTTCCTGCACGATACGCTGGGCATGAGCGTAGATGCTATTAACAAGCTGCTGACCAAAGAGTCTGGCCTGCTGGGCCTGACCGAAGTCACCAGCGACTGCCGTTACGTCGAAGATAATTATGCCACCAAAGAAGATGCCAAACGCGCGATGGACGTTTTCTGCCATCGCCTGGCCAAATATATCGGTTCTTACACCGCGCTGATGGAGGGTCGCCTGGATGCGGTGATCTTCACCGGCGGCATCGGTGAAAACGCCGCGCTGGTACGCGAACTGGCCTTAAGCAAGCTGGGCCTGCTAGGCTTTGAGGTGGATCATGAGCGCAACCTGGCCGCGCGCTTCGGCAAGTCCGGCTTTATTAATAAAGAAGGCACCCGCCTCGCCATCGTCATTCCAACCAACGAAGAGTTGGTGATTGCGCAGGATGCCGCGCGCCTTACTGCGTAATATCTTCACTCCGTCAGCTCAGGCTGACGGAATTGTTTTGACCGCTTGCGATACCTGAGAGGTTTCCCGTGTCCCGTACTATTATGCTTATTCCGACCGGCACCAGCGTTGGCCTGACCAGCGTCAGCATCGGCGTCATTCGCGCGATGGAGCGCAAAGGCGTACGCCTCAGCGTGTTTAAACCGATTGCCCAGCCGCGTTCAGGCGGCAACACGCCCGACCAAACCACCACCATTATTCGCAAAAACTCCACGATTCCCGCCGCTGAGCCGCTGCATATGTCACGCGTTGAGTCGCTGCTGGGATCCAATCAGCAGGACGTGCTGATGGAAGAGATCATTGCGCGTTACCATGAAAACACCCAGGATGCCGAAGTGGTGCTGGTGGAAGGCCTGGTCCCGACCCGTAAACACCAGTTCGCCAACGCCCTGAACTATGAAATTGCCAAAACGCTAAACGCTGAAATCGTGTTTGTGATGGCGCTGGGCAATGACTCACCGGCGCAGCTGAAAGAGCGTATTGAGCTCACCCAAAGCAGCTTCGGCGGCAGCAAAAACAAAAACATCACCGGCGTGATTATTAACAAACTCAATGCGCCGGTTGATGAACAGGGCCGCACGCGCCCGGATCTCTCTGAGATTTTCGATGACTCCAACAAAGCCAGCGTCGCCAATATCGATCCTAAACAGCTGTTTGCCAACAGCCCGTTGCCAGTGTTGGGCTGCGTGCCGTGGAGCTTTGAGCTGATCGCGACCCGCGCTATCGATATGTGTCGCCACCTCAATGCTGAGATCGTTAACGAAGGCGAAATCCAGACGCGCCGCGTGAAATCAGTGACCTTCTGCGCGCGCAGCATTCCGCATATGCTGGAGCATTTCCGTCCCGGTTCGCTGCTGGTAACCTCAGCCGATCGCCCTGATGTGCTGGTTGCCGCCTGCCTCGCCGCCATGAACGGCATTGAGATCGGTGCCATCCTGTTGACCGGTGGCTACGATATTGATGCGCGCATCAATCAGCTGTGCGAACGCGCCTTCCAGACCGGTCTGCCGGTCTTTATGGTGAAAACCAACACCTGGCAAACCTCTTTGAGCCTGCAGAGCTTCAATCTGGAAGTGCCCAGCGACGATACCCAGCGTATTGAGCGCGTATCAGAATATGTGGCCAGCCACATCGACGCCGACTGGATTGAGTCGCTGACCGCTGCCTCTGAGCGCAGCCGTCGTCTGTCACCACCGGCCTTCCGTTATCAGCTCACCGAGCTGGCGCGCAAAGCGGGCAAGCGTATCGTTCTGCCTGAAGGTGATGAACCTCGCACCGTTAAGGCAGCCTCAATCTGTGCTGAACGAGGCATCGCCACCTGCGTGCTGCTGGGCAATCCAGAAGAGATCAAACGTGTTGCCGCTGCGCAAGGTGTGGTGCTGAACAGCGGCATTGAAATTATCGATCCGGAAGTAGCGCGTAAAAACTACATTGCGCGCCTGGTCGAACTGCGTAAGAACAAAGGCATGACCGAAGTGGTCGCTGAAGAACAGCTGGAAGACAACGTGGTGCTCGGCACCATGATGCTGGAAGGCGGCGAAGTGGACGGTCTGGTGTCCGGTGCGGTGCATACCACCGCCAATACCATTCGCCCACCGTTGCAGCTGATTAAGACCGCGCCAAACAGCTCGCTGGTCTCATCGGTGTTCTTTATGCTGCTGCCCGAGCAGGTGCTGGTTTACGGCGACTGTGCCATCAATCCCGATCCTGATGCAGAGCAGCTGGCCGAGATCGCCATTCAGTCGGCGGATTCCGCTCAGGCGTTCGGTATCGATCCACGCGTCGCTATGATCTCCTACTCCACCGGTAACTCAGGTGCGGGCAGCGACGTTGAAAAAGTGCGCGAGGCGACCCGTATTGCCCAGGCCAAACGCCCTGATTTGGTGATCGATGGTCCGCTGCAATATGACGCCGCGATCATGGCTGACGTCGCTAAATCGAAGGCGCCTGATTCGCCGGTTGCAGGACGTGCAACGGTATTCATCTTCCCAGATCTGAATACCGGTAACACCACCTACAAAGCGGTTCAGCGTTCAGCCGATCTGATTTCCATTGGCCCTATGCTGCAAGGCATGCGCAAACCGGTTAATGACCTTTCGCGCGGTGCGCTGGTTGATGACATTGTCTATACCATTGCACTCACTGCTATTCAGGCTCAGCAGGCTGAAGATCAGGCGTAACACATTTCTGCAAAAACGGTCGCCTGGCGGCCGTTTTATTTTCTTTTTTTATTGAGCAAAAGTAACCGCTGCGTTTCCCTCCTGAATATATTGATAATTCTTGCCTTAGTACCCTCACACTTTATTTACGCTTCGCTTTTTTTCGATAACTTCTTGTCATTTAGTGGCAAAAGGGCTTATAGCGACTATTCTATTTTTAGCAGTTAAATCAAATTCGCTATGGCAACAGCGTCGTAATGATAAAATAATATGGAGATAGATGAATGCGCGAACCTCATGTTGAAACTCGCACCCCTTATATTGAAAGCCGGGAAGTACCGTTAAAACGTATTTCGTGGAGCGCAGTATTTGCCGGTGTTATTACCTCGCTGGTGATCTATATGCTGCTGGCTATTTTAGGCACGGCTATCGGCACCACCACCATCGACCCACTGAAAGAGCAAAACCCGCTTGATAGCATCGGCTGGGGCGCTGCCATCTGGACCGGTGCCAGCATTCTGATCTCCGTTGCCGTAGGCGCCTATATTTCTGGTCGTCTGGCACAGCGTGAAGGCGCACTGCATGGCCTGCTGATGTTTGGCGTTAATGCGCTGATTTGCGTCTGGCTGGCTGTTGTTGTGGTTAACAGCGCGGTGACTGGTGCAATGAATATTGTCGGCACCGGCCTGCAGGCGGTAGGCAATGGTATCGGCGCGGCGGCACCTTCCGTGACGCAAATGGCGAAAGACAAGCTGAAAGAAAATAACATTAACCTGGATGATTTCCAGAACCAACTGGAAACCACGCTGCGTCAAACAGGCAAGCCAGAATTACAACCTGAAAACCTGGAAAATAAAGCGCAGTCTGAAGCCAATAACGCGCAGAATCAGGCTGAGAAAACCGCAAATAATCCACAAAATGCGGATACTGACCTCACCAACTTTGTTAAAGGCTTAATTGACCGTCATGAAAATACATTCCAGGCCGCGGACCGTGAAGCGCTGAAAAATATTATTAAAGCGCGTACCGGAAAAAGCGATCAGGAAGTGGATCAAATGGTAAATCAGGCTGAGCAGAGCTATCAGCAGGCAGTGCAGAAATACGAAGAACTGAAAAAACAGGCCGAGCAGAAAGCGCGTGAAGCTGCAGATAAAGCTGCCGCTGCTACCGCTAAAGTAAGCTGGTTTGTCTTCTTCATGATGATTATCGAAGCGATTGTTGCCGGTGTGATGGGTATGGTTGGCCGTCGTACGCAGCCTCGTCATCGTGTTGCCGGTGAACGTCACGTTTAACCCACGCGGGTTCATCAACAAAACGGGTCGCTATAAGCGACCCGTTTTTTTATCCATTCTCACCGTTGCGGCTCATCCAGAGCGACAAGGCTTTAAGCGAATCATCGGTAAACTCATCGCAACGTGCGGTGATCTCTTCCGGCAGCATCCAAAATATCTCTGCCACTTCTTCTTCCTGCATAGCGAAAGGGCCGTGCGACACACAGCTGAACAGACCGCCCCAGACGCGGCAGTGCTGATCTTCGAAATAGAACATGCCGTGCTCGGCAAAAGGCACATCAGCGATGCCCAGCTCTTCTTCTGCTTCACGACGCGCCGATTCCAGCATGTTTTCACCGGACTGCACGACGCCGCCCGCGGTCGCATCCAGCATGCCGGGCATAAAGTCTTTGTTCTCGGTACGACGCTGCACGAGGATTTTTCCTCTGCCGTCATGCACAACGATATAGGTTGCGCGATGACGCAGCCGCTGCGCACGCATTTGCGCCCGACTCGACTGTGCGATGACCTCATTCTCTTCGTTGACAATATCAACCCACTCGGTGCCCGCAGCCTGACTTTGCTCCACCATCCGTAACCCTTAATAATATTTTTGGCGCACTGTTGCGCGATGATCTTCGCCATGACCGCGCGTTTCGTTGACGCGCGCCGCCCTAAAATAAAGATTTATCTGTTATGAAGCAATAACCGTTTTACTCCCTTTTTTACCCTTTCATTCGTGACAGCGCGACCAAAATATGCTGCGACCGGCGCCCTTTTTTGGTTCTGTTCATGATGCCGAAATCATCACGCGTCATGACGCGGTTTTTTCAGGCTGAAATCCGCGTTATCGCCCCGTTTGTTCGCCAGCCTGGCGCATCTCTTCTATGCTCAAAAGGGGCTATTAAACAACGTATAAGGATACCCGGCATGCATATTTTACTCACCGGTGGCACCGGGCTGATTGGCAGCCATTTGGTGCCAGCGTTATTAGCGAAAGGGCACCAGATTAGCGTGATCAGCCGCGACGTCGCGGCGGCACGGGAAAAACTGGATTCACGGGTGACCATCTGGTCCGGCATCGCCCAACAGAAAGATCTCAACGGTATTGATGCAGTGATTAACCTCGCCGGCGAACCGATCGCCGATAAGCGCTGGAGTGAACAGCAGAAACAGCGCCTGTGTGAAAGCCGCTGGCAGATCACCGAACAGCTGGCGTCACTGATCAATGCCAGCAGCCAGCCGCCACAGGTGCTGATCTCAGGCTCAGCCAGTGGGTTTTATGGCAACAGCGGCGAAGCGATTGTAACCGAAGAGGATGGCGGTCAGGATGAATTCACCCACCAGCTCTGCGCCCGCTGGGAAGCGCTGGCGCTGGCCGCTGAAAGCGATCGCACCCGCGTTTGTCTGCTGCGCACCGGCGTGGTACTGGCGAAGGAAGGCGGCGCGCTGACCAAAATGAAGCTGCCGTTTAAGATGGGCGTGGGCGGACCGATCGGCAGCGGCAAGCAATATATGCCGTGGATTCACATCGACGATATGGTTAACGGCATCCTCTGGCTGCTGGAAAAACCGACGCTGCGCGGCCCCTTTAACATGGTTGCACCTTATGCCGTGCGCAACGAGCAGTTTGCCGCCACCCTGGGTCATACGATGCACCGCCCTGCCTTTATGCGCACGCCAGCGGGCGCTATCAAGCTGATGATGGGGGAATCGGCGGTGTTAGTGTTAGGCGGTCAGCACCTGCTGCCGAAGCGGCTTGAGGAGTCAGGCTACCGCTTTAAATGGGTACAGCTGGATCAGGCGCTGGCTGACGTGGTGTAACGTGAGCCAACGGCGCAGCCGTTGGCTCAATGCGGTTATTTTAACGACCCCGAGAGGAACTGTTTCAGCCGTGGGCTTTGTGTACGGTCGAACACCTCTTCCGGCGTGCCCTGCTCTTCGATTTTGCCCTGATGCAGGAAAATAACGTGGCTGGAGACGTGACGGGCAAATTCCATTTCGTGTGTTACCACCACCATGGTTTTCCCCTCTTCCGCCAGCTTCTGCATAATGCGCAGCACTTCGCCGACCAGCTCAGGATCGAGCGCCGACGTCGGCTCATCAAACAGCAACACGTCCGGCTCCATCGCCAGGGCACGCGCAATGGAGACGCGTTGCTGCTGACCACCGGAGAGATGCACCGGATATTTACCGCGCGCGCGCTCATCAATGCCAACCTTATCAAGATAGGTAATGGCGCGCTGGCGCGCTTCCTGCTTCGACAATCCCAGCACCTGAATCGGCGCTTCCATTACGTTTTCCAGCACCGTCATGTGGCTCCACAGATTGAAGTGCTGAAACACCATGGTCAGGCGCGTACGCAGCATACGCAGCTGCTCTTTGTTCGCCACCTTGAGCTGACCATCGGTGTCGCGCACCAGCGAAATAGCGGCGTTGTTCACCGAAATCGCTCCCTCGCTGGGCTTTTCCAGAAAGTTAATGCAGCGCAGAAAAGTGCTTTTACCAGAGCCGGACGATCCGATAATGCTGATGACATCGCCCGCCTTAGCCTGCAGCGACACCCCTTTCAGCACTTCATGTTCGCCATAACGCTTGTGTAAATCGGTCACGCTTAATTTCATTTCAGCCATGGTCAATCACTCAGTGAGGCGCTATATGTGCCAGCCAGCGGCGCTCTGCGGCGCGGAACAGGCTAATCAGCACATAAGAGATAATAAGATAGAGCACGGCCGCAAGACCGAACGCGGTAAAAGGCTGATAGGTTGCTGAGTTAATATCGCGCGCCACTTTCAGCAGATCCGGCACGGTGGCGGTGAAGGCCAGCGCCGTGGAGTGCAGCATTAAAATCACTTCATTGCTGTAGACCGGCAGCGCGGTACGCAGTGCAGAAGGCAAAATAATGCAGCGATAAAGTTTAAAGGTGGAAAAACCATAGGCGCGCGCCGCTTCGATTTCACCGTGCGGCACCGCCCGAATGGCTCCGGCGAATATCTCGGTGGTATAAGCACAGGTGTTAAGGGTAAATGCCAGCAGCGTACAGTTCAGCCCGCTGCGAAAAAACGCGTTGAGCAGTTCGGTGCCCTTCACCACTTCCAGCGTATACATGCCGGAGTAAAACACCAGCAGCTGCACGTAGAGTGGCGTGCCGCGAAACACATAAGTGAACAGCCAGACAGGCAGGCTAATAAACCGGTTCGGTGATACGCGGGCAATCGCTAACAGCACGGCCAGACAGCCGCCCAGCACCACCGAAATAATCAGCAGCCACAGCGTCATCGCTACGCCGGTGATGCGATAACCATCGCTCCACAGCAGTGCTTTCCAGTATTCCTGAATAATATCGATCATAGCTCAGCCTTTTTCACCCCAACTGAATATCGACGCGTCAGCCACCACAGCACACCGTTGGATAAGGTGGTGAACAGCAGATAAATGGCTCCCGCCACGATAGCGAAGTAGAAAGGTTGCCAGGTGCTTTTGCCTGCCAGTTGCGTCGCTTTTACCACATCTTCCAGCCCAAGCAGTGAAACCAGCGCGGTGGCCTTCAGAATGACCTGCCAGTTGTTGCCGATGCCCGGCAAGGCGTAACGCATCATGCCGGGAAACAGAATGCGGCGAAAAACCTGCGATGAGGTAAACCCAAAGGCGGTTGCCGCTTCAATTTGCCCTTTTGGTACGGCGAGAAAGGCACCGCGGAAGGTTTCGGTAAAATAGGCGCCGTAGATAAAGCCGAGCGTGATGATACCGGCCACCATCGGATCGATATCAAACTGCCCAACGCCTAAGGCATCGGTTAGCTGGTTAAGCGCGATCTGCAATCCATAAAAAATCAGCAGCATCAGCACCAGATCGGGCACGCCGCGGATCAGCGTGGTATAGGCTTCAAACAGCAGCGCCAGCGGTCGATTGCGAGAAAGCTTGGCGGCCGCACCGGCGAGGCCAAGCACAAGCGCCAGCAAGACTGAACTGAGTGCCAGCTCCAGCGTCACCGTTGCGCCTTTAAGAATAACGTCAGAGTAGCCGTAAAGCATGGGGATGATCCTGTCGTGAAGTGTCGATGAACAAGCTGCCCGCTATGCGGCGGACAGCCGTGACGACAGGTGTAAATCAGTCACCGTATACGTTGAAATCAAAGTATTTTTTCGCGATTTTGTCGTAAGTACCGTCTTTACGCATTTCGCCAAAAGCCTTATCAATTGCCGCTTTCAATTCGCCATCATCTTTGCGCAGGCCCATGCCGGTGCCGACGCCGAAGATCTTGTCGTCTTTCACTGCCGGACCAGCAAACGCATAGGCTTTGCCCACTGGCTGCTTCAGAAAGCCTTCGCTTGCCTGAATTTCATCCTGGAATGCCGCATCAATGCGTCCGGCGTTAAGATCCTGATAGACCAGATCCTGGTTGGCATAAGGCGTGATGGTCACCCCTTTTGGCCGCCAGTACTGATTAGCGTAGGTTTCCTGCGTGGTGCCCTGCAGCAGGCCAATGGTTTTGCCTTTCAACGCGGTCAGATCGGGGGAGATTTTCGCGCCTTTCGGTGCTACCAGACGGGCGTTAGCGGCATAGAGTTTTTCAGAGAAGGCGATCTCCTGCTGCCGTTTTTCAGTAATCGACAGTGAGGAGATAATGGCATCGATTTTTTTGGCTTTCAGTGAGGGAATCAGCGCGTCAAAGTCGCTTTCAACATAGGTACATTTGGTCTGAATACGTTTACAGATTTCGTTCGCTAAATCGATATCAAATCCGGTCAGCTGGCCCTGCGTGTTTTTTGATTCAAAAGGCGGATAGGTAGGATCGGTGCCGATGCGCAGCGTTTCAGGCAGAGCAGCAAAGGCGCTGCCTGCGCTGAAGCAGGTCAATAAAGAAAGAGCCAGGAGTCGCTTCTTCATGGATTACCCTCAGTGATGTGTTTGCTTGTTGTTATGATGCTGTTTGCCTGTCCAGAATTGCAGATTTCGTGCCAGATCTGCAAGCGCCGATAACATAGGCGTTGCGCCATTGCCTCCCGGATGAACAACGCTTCATCTTGTCGGTTTAGTGTTCAATATAGAGAATAAAAAGCCGAAGCAAAGCAGGATGATGGCGCATTTTGGTGCATTTGCCGGACAGGTCACGCGGCGGCTCCGTTTTTATGCACCAGACTGGCGCATCACATCACTTTTGTGCACCTTGCCAGCGCACAAACAGATCGTCAGGCAGGTCAATATCAAACTGATCGATGACTCGGTTAACGGTTTGATCAACGATGTCCATGACGTTTTGCGGGCGGTGATAAAACGCTGGCACCGGCGGCATAATGATCGCGCCCATTTCTGCGGCGGTGGTCATCATGCGCAAATGGCCGATATGCAGCGGCGTTTCCCGAACGCACAACACCAGCCGACGCCGCTCTTTTAAAATGACATCTGCGGCGCGCGTCAGCAGCCCGTCGGAATAGCTGTGAACGATGCCGGAGAGCGTTTTCATTGAGCACGGCACGATTGCCATGCCTTCGGTTTTAAACGATCCCGAGGAGATTGTGGCGGCGATATCACGCGCATCGTGCACCACATCCGCCATCTGTTGGACATCACGCAGGCTGTAATCGGTTTCCAGCGCCAGCGTCTGCCGCGCGGCGTTACTCATGATCAGATGGGTTTCCACCTCGTCTACCGCCTGCAAAACCTGCAACATGCGCACGCCGTAAATCGCCCCGCTGGCGCCGGAAATGCCAATAATTATTTTTTTCATGCTGATCCTGTTTAGCTGCGCTTACGCCGGTTGTGCCCACAAAAAAGGCCGGTTTCCCGGCCTTTCATTTCCTGAACGCATCGTCGGTGATTAGCCTTCGTTGTGCAACTCAAGATTTTCGCCTTCATTCTGGCGCAGCGCGGCTTTTGCATCATCATTGCGCAGCGATTGCAGATATTCAAGATACTGCTGATCGACATCTTTGGTGACGTAAATGCCATCAAACACCGAACACTCGAACTGACCAATGTCCGGGTTTTCTTCGCGTACCGCTTCAATCAGATCGCCCAAATCCTGGAAAATCAGCTTGTCCGCTTTAATCAACGTACAGATCTCATCCGCTTCACGTCCGTGGGCAATCAGCTCAGTGGCGCTGGGCATATCGATGCCGTACACGTTAGGGAAGCGAATCTCTGGTGCAGCTGAGGCGAGATAGACTTTCTTCGCGCCCGCTTCACGCGCCATCTCAATAATCTGCTCTGAGGTGGTACCGCGCACGATGGAATCATCTACCAGCAGCACGTTCTTATCGCGGAACTCGGCGCGGTTGGCGTTCAGCTTGCGTCGAACGGCGCTGCGACGCAGATGCTGTCCTGGCATAATGAAGGTACGTCCGACATAGCGATTTTTTACAAAGCCCTGACGATACGGCTTGTCGAGAATGCGGGCAATTTCCAGCGCAATGTCGGTGGAGGTTTCAGGAATGGGAATCACCACATCGATATCGAGATCTTCCCACTCACGCGCAATTTTATTGCCCAGCTTGGTGCCCATGCGAACGCGCGCGCTGTAGACCGAAATTTTGTCGAGGAAGGAGTCCGGACGCGCAAAGTAGACGTATTCGAACAGGCACGGATTAGTTTTCGGGTTTTCTGCACACTGGCGCGTGAACAGCTGGCCCGCCTGCGTGATATAGACCGCTTCGCCCGGCGCGACGTCACGTAAAAACTCAAAGCCCAGGGTATCCAGCGCCACGCTTTCCGAGGCAACCATATACTCCACGCGGCCATCAGGCATAGCACGCTTGCCAATGACCAGCGGACGGATACCGTTGGGATCGCGGAAAGCGACCATGCCATGGCCGATAATCATGGAAACGCAGGCGTAGGCACCGCGCACCATTTTATGCAGCGCGGCAACCGCGGCAAAAATATTGTCTGCCTGCAGCGGATGCTGCGGAAAACGATCGAGTTCCTGCGCAAAGATATTCAGCAGGATTTCAGAATCGGAGGTGGTATTGACGTGGCGGCGGCCGCTTTCGAACAGCTGCTTGCGCAGTTCATGTGCGTTGGTCAAATTGCCGTTATGCGCCAGCGTAATGCCGTAGGGCGAGTTGACGTAAAACGGCTGCGCCTCAGAGGCGCTGGAGCTACCGGCAGTGGGATAGCGAACATGGCCAATGCCCATGTTGCCCTGCAAACGCTGCATGTGGCGCGCTTCAAACACATCGCTGACCAGACCGTTTGCTTTTCGCTGACGGAAGCAATTAATGGCATCAATGGTACAAATGCCTGCGGCATCCTGCCCGCGGTGCTGAAGCACCGTTAACGCGTCATAAATCGACTGGTTTACCGGCATGAAACCGGTGATACCGACAATACCGCACATGTTGTCATTTCCTCATAAGCCGCAGCCCAGTGGAATCACTGGGGTAAAAAACTCGACGAGCTTTTCAGATAATCAAAAAACCACCTGATGATATAACTAAACTGGGGAATCAGCTGTGACTGTTGCCAGTCGGGACTTTTCGAAAAGCCGGTGAATGTATCGAGGAAGAAAAGTATGGCAGAGACAATCAATACGCCACGCAATGCCCCAAAACAGACGCCCAAAACCCGGTCAGTGCCGGACAAGCCGGTCTTTTCCACCAGGGAGCCGATGACGTAATTCACAATCGCCCCTACGATAAGGGTAGCAATAAAAAGTACGCCGATGGCAATGCCATTTCGAACCAGTTCGTCTTCAAAGCCTGTAAACCAGACCGCAAGGAAGGAGTAATAATGACTGGCGACAAAGAATGCGCATCCCCAGGTAACGAGAGATAAGGCTTCCCGAACAAAGCCACGAATCAGGCTGACGAGGGCCGAAAAACTTACTACCGCAATAATGGCGTAATCTATCCAGATCATGAACTCTTCCAGTGACGGTGCCCCTGCATCCAGTTCGGGGCGCATTCTAACAGAAAAAGAAAACGTTTGCGTAGCGTTTTCCCCGTGCCTTTTCGCATAAAAAGAGGCGGCGAAAAAATTCTCAATCGCCGCCTCTGGTTAGCATAATGTTTGCCTGAACAGAAGGCACAAAGCGTTAACGGGCGCTGTAAGGCTTCACCACGCCGCTCAGGCCAGAAATGCCTTTCAGCTCGCTGACTGCCGCCTGCATTTTCGCTTTTGACGCATCCGGTCCTACGTAGAGACGTGTAATTTGTCCCTGCACCGGCGTGGCTGGCACGGTAAAGGCGCGATAGCCCGACAACCGTAGCTGCGCAACAATTTCATTGACCTTGCTGGCATTTTTCAGCGCGCCCAACTGCACCACATACGCCTGCCCAACCGGCGCATCAGCGGGTTTCGTCTGCTCAACAGGTTTAGGTTGCTCAACCACTTTTGGCTGTTCAACCGGTTTGCTTTGCTCGACCGGCTTGCTTTTCGGCTGCTCAACCGGCTTCGCTTTTTCAACCGGTTTCGGCTGCGCTTTAGGCGGCTGGCGCACCGGCTCCGCAGGTTTTGTCGCGGCGACAGGCGGCGGCGTCACCACCGTTGGCGACGTATTGCTTTGCGGCTGCGTCGCGCCACTGTCGGCTGACTGCTGCGGTCGGTTGCTGTTGCCGCCTACCGCCGCACCCGCGCCTTCCGGTGGCTGAGACGGCAACGACTGGGTCACCGGCGGCACCATTTCGCTGTCCTGCTGATCTTCCGGTTTCGGCACCAGCGGAATCGCCGCAAACTCTTCTTTATAGTGCTTCTTCTTGCCGTCAAGCAGCCCAGGCAGCACGATGACTCCCACGGCGACTAATATGATGGTGCCGACTAAACGGTTTTGAAACTTACTTGCCACTGCCCTTCTCCGTTTCCAGCGTTTCCATAACCTGTGCCACGGTGTGGAACGAACCGCACACCAGCACAATATCCTGCTTGCCCGCCTGCTGCATGGCCGCACGCCAGGCTGAAGTCACATCGCTGAACGCCTGTCCTGCAGGCAGATGCGCCAGCAGCTGTTCAGCACTGGCACCGCGCGGTCCGCTTAACGGTGCGCAATACCAGACATCCACCTGATTTGCCAACGCGGCCAGCGTGCCGGCAATATCTTTATCGTGCAGCATGCCGACCACCGCGTGTACTTTACCGGCCACTGGCTCTGCCGCCAGACGACTCGCCAGGTAGCTGGCGGCGTGAGGATTGTGGGCAACGTCGAGAATCAGACGCGGAGCCTGGCTGACGGTTTGAAAACGGCCCGGCAGAATCGCCCGCCCGATATGCGCCCGAATAACCGCATCGTCCACCGCCAGCCCTGACGCGCGCAATGCCGCCAACGCGGTAGCCGCATTCGGCAACGGCACCTGAGGCAGCGGCAGATCGTTAACTTCGCCCTGCGCGTCCACAAAACGCCAGCCGGTAGCCAGCTGTTGATAATGCCAGTCGCGATCGCGTTGATGCAGCCGGGCGCCGCAGGCGCTGGCAACGTCAGCGATGGTCACTGGCATGTCAGGCTCGCCAACCACCGCCGGCTTGCCCTGGCGAAAGATACCCGCTTTTTCGCGGCCAATGCTTTCACGATCGTTGCCCAGCCAGTCGGTATGATCCAGCGCAATGCTGGTCACTACCGCAACGTCGGCATCTACAATGTTGGTGGCATCCAGGCGACCGCCAAGGCCGACCTCAAGGATCACCACATCGAGTGCCGCCTGCTTAAACAGCATCAGCGCCGACAGCGTGCCAAATTCAAAGTAGGTTAATGAGGTGGTTCCGCGCCCTGCTTCAATTGCCGCAAAGCTGGCGGTGTGCGCCGATTCGGCCAGCTCTTCGCCCTGAACACGTACGCGCTCGGTGTAACGCACCAGATGAGGCGAACTGAAGACGCCAACGCGAAAGCCTGCCGCCATCAGCACCGTTTCCAGCGTGCGACAGGTGGTACCTTTGCCGTTGGTGCCGGCGACGGTGAAGATAAACGGAGCGGGTTGCAGCAGGTCGAGCCGCTGAGCGACGTCGCGAATGCGGTCAAGCCCCAGTTCGATCGCTTGCGAATGCAGGTGTTCAAGATAATGAAGCCACGTGGCCAAAGGCGACGTGGCTTGAGGAAGGTGAAGATTATCCATGTGTCCCGTTCACAACGTTACGGTGCATTGGTGAAAGGCGCTCAGCGCGCCTTTCGATCATCTGTCAGGCCTCGTGGCTTTCTGGCTCAGAAGCCGGTGCTGGCTCATCGCTATCAGGCAGCGGGGCTGGCAGGTTCATCATTTTTGCCAGCAGGCTGGCCAGCTTGTAGCGCAATTCCGGACGGCGAATGATCATGTCGATCGCGCCTTTTTCAATCAGGAACTCGCTGCGCTGGAAGCCTGGCGGCAGCTTTTCGCGAACCGTCTGCTCAATAACGCGCGGACCAGCAAAACCGATCAGCGCTTTTGGCTCAGCGATATTCAGATCGCCTAACATGGCGAAGCTGGCTGACACACCGCCCATAGTCGGGTCAGTCATGACAGAAATATAAGGCAGACCGCGCTCGCGCATCTTGGCCAACGCCGCACTGGTTTTCGCCATCTGCATCAGCGACATTAACGCTTCCTGCATACGGGCGCCGCCGCTGGCGGAGAAACAGATCAGTGGACAGTTATCTTCCAGCGCCTGCTCAACCGCACGCACAAAGCGCGCACCCACTACCGAGCCCATTGAACCGCCCATAAAGGCAAACTCAAACGCGGCGGCAACGACCGGCATGCTGTGCAGCGTGCCTTTCATAACAATCAGCGCGTCCGTCTCATCTGTCGCTTTCTGCGCGGCAGTCAGACGATCTTTATATTTTTTGGAATCCTTAAACTTGAGCACGTCTTTTGGTTCCAGCTCGCTGCCCAACTCCACCAGCGTGCCTTCATCAAGCAGCCGGTTCAGGCGCTCACGTCCATGCATACGCATGTGGTGATCGCATTTCGGGCAAACTTCCAGATTGCGCTCCAGTTCGGCACGGTACAGAACCTGGCCGCAGCTGTCACACTTGGTCCACACGCCTTCCGGGATACTCGCTTTACGCGATGGCGTGATGGTGCTCTTGTTGAGAATTCGTTCAATCCAGCTCATTGATGACCTTTCTGTTTGAACCTGGTGAGACCAGTTTTTCTTGTTGCTGCTGTCGGTGACAGCAGACCATAAATGTCGCTCATTAAACCATAACCATCCGGCGCTGTGGATAAAAATCTGGTCGGATGGCCTGGCCTGAACCCTTTTTTTAAGGCTGCTTCTGCTGCTTCGCCGCACGGCGATGGCGCCACACTTCTATCACGCCTGGCAGCACAGAAACCAGGATAATCCCCACGATCAGCAGTTTCAGGTTCTCCTGCACCACTGGTAAATCACCGAAAAGATAACCGGCGTAGGAGAATAGCACTACCCATAACAGCGCGCCCGTCACGTTATACAGCGCAAAGTGACGGTAGGACATGTGCCCCATCCCGGCAACAAACGGCGCAAAGGTGCGCACGATCGGCACGAAGCGCGCAAGGATAATCGTTTTTCCGCCATGACGCTCGTAAAACGCATGGGTTTTATCGAGATAGCTTTGACGAAAGATTTTCGAGTTGGGGTTGCTGAACAACCGCGCCCCAAACAGGCGGCCAATGGTGTAGTTCACCGCATCGCCAAGAATAGCGGCAATCACCAGCAGCGCGACCATCAGATGGATATTGAGGTCGTTGCCCGGCAGCGCCGCCAGCGCACCGGCAACAAACAGCAGCGAATCACCGGGTAAAAACGGCGTCACGACCAGGCCGGTTTCACAGAACAGGATCAAAAACAGAATGGCATAGACCCAGACGCCATACTGCGCCACCAGCTCGGCAAGATGCACATCAATGTGCAAGATAAAATCGATGACTAAATGGATGAAATCCATGGCGCTACTATCCTATGGCTAAAAGTTAATCCGCGAGGAACAGCGGTCCCATCGGCGGTCGGGGAAGATCAAAATGGGATGGATAATCCACCGCCACCAAATAGAGCCCTTCTGCTTTGGCGGTTGCTGCCGCCAGCGTACGATCCTTTGCCGCCAGCAGGCTGGCCATCCAGTTCTCAGGCTGGTTGCCGCAGCCGATCTCCAGCAGGCTACCCACAATGTTACGCACCATGTGGTGAACAAAGGCGTTGGCCTTGATATCCACCACCACATAGGCACCAAAGCGGCTGACCTCAAGGTGCATGATGTTGCGCCACGGCGTGCGCGACTGACACTGCACGGCACGAAACGAGGTGAAGTCGTTTTCACCCAGCAGGCACTGCCCGGCGCGCTGCATTTTTTCCACATCCAGCGGATGGTAAAAATGAGTCACGCCGCCGTGCAGAATCGCTGGCCGCAGCCGTTGATTATAAATGATGTAGCGATAGCGGCGTGCGGTGGCGCTGAAACGGGCATGGAACTCATCCGGCACCGCTTTGACCCAACGCACCGCGATGTCATCCGGCAAATTGGCATTAACGCCCAGCGTCCATGCCGCATCTTTGCGGATCGACGTGGTCACAAAATGCACCACCTGACCGGTACCATGCACTCCTGCATCGGTGCGACCCGCACAAAACACGTTTACGTCATGATCGGCTACTTTTGCCAGCGCCTGTTCCAGCTTGCCCTGCACGCTGCGCACTTCCTGCTGTCGCTGCCAGCCATAATAGCGGCTGCCGTCATATTCGATGCCCAACGCCAGTTTGTGCTCGTTGACCGCCTCAGACATCAGTACATGTACTCCCGCACCAGCTTCTCAGCGGTTTTGATGGCCATCAACGCGCCACCGAAGCGAATATTATCCGCTACCGTCCAGAACTGCAGCAGCTCCGGTACGCCGTAATCATTGCGCACGCAGCCAATGCTCAGCGTTTCGTTACCAGACGCATCGCCTACCGGCGTGGGATAATCGTTCTCTTCAGAAAGCGAAATATCCTCCGCCTCCAGCAAAATCTCGCGCGCTTCTTCAGCCGAGAGCGGACGCAGGTTTTCGACCCACACCTGCTGCGCGTTGCCGTAAAACACCGGCGCCTGCAGGCTGGTTACCGCAATCGGCAATCCTTCGTCCTGCAGTACTTTGCGTACCTGATCCACCAGGCGACGCTCGCTGGCGACGCTACCGGCGTTATCTGCCAGCTGCGGCAGCAGGTTGAACGCCAGCTGACGGCCAAAGTGGTGCTCTTCGGGCGGAATGCCGTTCAGCAAACGGGCGCTTTCGCCTGCCAGGCCGTCCACCGCGGCTTTGCCGTGCGAGGAAACCGACAGCAGGTTAGTGACCTGAATGCGGCTGAGCCCGGCCTGCTCAATCAGCGGCTTCAGTGCACTCAGCAGCTGGCTGGTCAGACTGTCGGCCACGCTGACAATATTACGATTACGGTAATCGCTCAGTACCTGCGGATTCACATCCGGCACCACCAGCGGCACATCCGGCTCCAGCGCGAACAGATCGCTGCTATCGATCACCAGACAACCGGCGTTGGCCGCTTCTTCGGCGTAGCGTGCCGAAGCGTCGCGTCCGGCAACAAAAAAGGCCAGCTGCGCCTGAGACCAGTCAAATTCACTGGCGTCCTGCACTACCAGCGTCTGGCCCACAAAGCGTTTGTTTTCACCGGCGCTGTTGGCGCTGGCGAGCAAAAATAATTCACCCACCGGGAACTCGCGTTCCGCCAGCAGTTCCAGTACAGCGTTCCCTACTGCGCCTGTTGCGCCAAGTAGCGCAATATTCCAGCCGTCAGACATGGTGGTTTACCTCAGACAATGACATAAAAACAGAAGGCGGTGATATTCACCGCCCGGGGATTCAGATTTTTCCCCCTGTAAACAGGGAGAGGATGATCGGCGTATTTATTCCGCCTGATGCACCGCGTTAAAGCCCAGCTGCTGCAGCATCGCTGCTGCTGCGGCATCATCACAGTTAACCTGCAATGAAGACCACTCGCGGCGTTCCTGATATTGCTTGCGTAAACGGTCAAATTCACCCGCTATGGCAGCGACCTGGCGCAGGGGCGCATCATCGCGGCGCACATCATACACCAGATGCACCAATCGTTTCAGCGTTGCCTGATCGAGCGGCCCGCGCAGCGTAATCTCGCCAAACTCCGGTGCGGGCAGCAGGCTGGCCAGCGAGACCTGTTGTGGCTGGCCAATAAACGCACTCCACGCCTCAAACACCTGCGTGGTGCCGCGCGCTTTGCCCTCGAGCGTGTAGCCAGCAATGTGCGCCGTAGCGATGTCCACTTTTGCCAGCAGCGCCAGATCCAGGTCCGGCTCCGGTTCCCATACATCCAGCACCACGCTTAAATCGCCCCGGCTGTTTAACACGTTCAGTAACGCCGCGTTATCCACCACCGGCCCACGACAGGCGTTGATCAGGATGGCGTTGGGCTTCAGCGCGCGCAGCAGCGCCTCATCGGCCAGATGCAGCGTTTTATACTGTCCCTGCTTAAACAGCGGCGTGTGGAAGGTGAGAATATCGGCTTCCGCCACCAGCGTGCTAAGCGGCTGAAAGTCGCCAGGCTCGCCCCTGTCGGCGCGCGGGGGATCGCAGAGCAGCGTCCGCACGCCCCAGGCTTCCAGACGTTTTTGCAGGCGCCCGCCCACGTTGCCGACGCCCACAATGCCAACCGTGCGGTCGGTGAGCTGAAAGCCATCGCGCTCCGCCAGCAGCAGCAGTGCGGAAAACAGGTATTCCACTACCGCGATGGCGTTACAGCCCGGCGCGGCGGAAAAGGCGATGTTCGCTGCGGTAAGGTAATCGTTGTCGATATGATCGGTGCCCGCGGTGGCGGTACCGACAAACTTCACGCTGGTACCATCAAGCAGGGCGGCATCCACCTTTGTCACTGAACGCACCATCAAGCCCTGGGCGTCACTCAGCTCAGCAACCGGCAGCGGACGCCCCGGTACGGCAACCACATCGCCGGTGCGGCTGAACAGTTCATGGGCATAGGGCATATTCTCATCAACGACAATTTTCACAGCGGCTTTCCTGTTCGGACGAAAAGAAGTAAGGAAATTATTCTGGCATAAAGAGGCGGTAAACACACATCGCCTTCACCGCCCAGACCGGCAATGGGATTTTTCTGTGCGTCGCGCTTTTATAAAATGCTGACAGGCGTAAACTTGCGCGCCTTATTATGATGAGGTCGCTATGAATTTTTTGTTCCCCCTGTTTGCGGTGCTGATCTGGTCGATCAACGCCATCGTCAGTAAGCTTTCGGCCGGCGCTATCGATCCGGCGGCGATCTCGCTCTATCGCTGGCTACTGGCCTTTTTGGTGCTGACCCCCTTTGTGCTGCCTGGCGTCTGGCGCAATCGCCAGCGTGTGCGGCAGGTGTGGTGGCAGCTGGCGCTGCTGGGGCTACTCGGCATGGTGCTCTATCAGAGCCTTGCCTACTTTGCTGCGCACACCGTTAGCGCGCTGTTTATGGGCATTCTTAACGCGCTGATTCCGCTGCTCACCGTGTTGTTGAGCGTGCCTTTGCTGCGTCTTGCGCCCACCGTTGGCATTCTGCTGGGCAGCGTGATCTCTTTCAGCGGACTGGTGTGGCTGGTCAGCGCCGGGGAACCGCAGCAGTTGATGACGCACGGGCTGGGAAAAGGGGAACTGATGATGCTGGCGGCCTCAACCTCCTACGCGCTCTATGGCGTGTTGACCAAACGCTGGAGTATCGGCCTACCGAACTGGCAGAGTCTGTATGTGCAAATTTTCTTTGGCCTGCTGTTTCTGACACCCAATTTTCTGCTCGCGCCGGAGGTCACACTCAACCTGCATAATCTGCCGCTGGTGCTGTTTGCCGGTATTCCCGCCTCGATTATCGCGCCGTTTTTGTGGATTCAGGGCGTGCAGCGCATGGGCGCCAGCACCGCCAGCATTTTTATGAACCTGGTGCCGATTTTTACCGCGCTAATCGCCGTGCTGTTTCTGCACGAACAGTTGCACAGCTATCACTTTATTGGCGGTGGACTGACGCTGGTCGGCGTGGTGCTGGCGCAACGGGTAAAAACGCCGTTGCGTCGTGTTAACACAGCCTGAAGGCGATCTGCACACACAGGCCGCCCAGCGGTGCGCTGTCGCCAAGCGTAAGCTGGGTGCCGTGCCACTGGGCGATATCATTCACCAGCGCCAGCCCGAGGCCTGCCCCCTGTTCAAGCCGGGCGCTCTGCAGGCGCTGAAAAGGCTGTAGCGCCTGCTGCCGTTGCGCCTGGGCGATGCCAGGCCCGCTGTCCTCAATGTTAAGGCAACCCGCCACCACGCTGGCGGTTACCACGCCGCCCGGCGGCGTATATTTTATGGCGTTATCCAGCAGGTTAGCGCACAGCTCCGCCAGCAACAGCGGATCGCCCAGAATCATGCAGCGTTCATCGCCTTCATAGCCTAAATCGATCTGCTTACTGCGTGCCTGGCTGTAACGCGTCAGGCAGGCATCGCGCACAATGCCGGTGAGATCGAGATGCTGCATCGGCTGCTGTTCGCTCTGCCGCCCTTTTACCCGCGACAGCTGCAGCAGACGATCGGTAAGCTGAATGGTGTCATCCAGCGTGCTGCGCATCGCCAGCAGGCTTTCGGTGCGCTGCGCAGCCTCTTCGCTGTTCAGCGCTACCGTAACCTGGGTTTTTAAAATGGCCAGCGGCGTGCGCAGCTGATGCGCCGCATCACCGCTGAACCGTTCCTGTCGCGCCAGCAAGGCGCGCAGCCTTGCCATATAGCGATTGATCGCCATCACCAGCGGCTGCAGCTCTGACCACGGCAACAGCGACGGCAGCGGCGTAAGATCGCTGGCATCGCGATGCAGCATCAGCCGTGACAACCGACGCAGCGGACGTAGCAGCCGCCGCAGCATCAGGCTGGCCAGCAACAGCGTGACCAGCACCAGCACGCCCTGACTCCAGAGCGCGGTGCGTAACAGACCGGCCGCCATCTGCACGCGAGAATTAAGCGTTTCGCCCACGATCACCAACGCCATTCCTTCAAAACCCTCCTCGCTGACCGGCTGCCACAGCGCGGCAATCCGAATCGGCAAAGACTGATAGGTGGCGTTGTAAAAATGCACCAGCGCCGGATAGCTGGTGGCCATAGGATTATCCGCGGGAATGGGTGGCAGATCCTGATAACCCGACAGCGTTTTTCCTTCCGGCGAGATCACCTGATAAAAAAGCCGATCGTCCATGTTGCGCTCAAAGCTGTCCAGCACCACCCACGGCACTTCAACCTCCAGGTGACCGCGGCGCACCACCAGCCGCTCGGCGACCGTGCGCGCCGAGGCGAGCAGCGATCGATCGTAGGCAAGATTGGCGGCGGCTAATGCGCTCTGATAATGGGTCAACACCGACAGCGCCCAGAGCAGCAACAGCGGCAGGCCAAGCCAGAGCAGCAGCTCATTGCGCAAGGTTAACCGCATGGCTGGCACTCAAGGCTGTAGCCGAGGCCGCGCAGGGTAACGATGGCCACATTGCTGCCGGCCAGTTTTTTTCTGACGCGATGAACGTAAAGTTCAATGCTCTCGAGGCTCGCCTCATCAGCCAGGGTGAACGTCTGCTCATACAGCTGCTGGCGCGAAACCGGGCGACCACGGCGCTGCATCAGCGTGGTCAGCACGCTCGATTCGCGCGGCGTTAGCGCCAGCGGTTTATCCTGCAGATGAAAATAGCCCTGCTCAAACAGCACCAGTTCACCCAGCACCTGCGTCTGGCTCTGCTGTCCGTGGCTGCGACGCAGCAGCGCACGAATGCGCGCCTCCAGCTCAACCAGATCAAAAGGCTTGCTGAGGTAATCATCGGCACCCTGATTCAACCCGCGCACGCGATCCTGCAGATCGCCGCGCGCCGTCAGCAGCATCACCGGCAGGCTCTGCCCACGCTTGCGCAGCCGCGCCAGCACCTCAAGACCATCAAGCCGCGGCAACGACAGATCCAGCACCACCAGTTCATAGTGTTCGCTTTGCAACAGATGATCGGCGGCAAGGCCATCGGCGACCCAATCCACCACAAACCCCGCCTGGGTCAGCGCTTTTTGCAGCCAGCGCGCCAGCTCCGTCGTATCTTCCACCAGTAAGAGACGCATATCACATCCTGTAATTTTTCCCGGGTAATGAAAGGTAAATGAAAGGTTGCGGCATTAACAATTCGATAACCCAAGAAGTTTGGCAATGTTCACAAACTGGAAGAAAGCCTGGAGCCTTCATGAAAAAAACACTTTGTCGCGCCATTACCTGCGCCTTGCTGACCGTCGCTACCGCCCCTGCTTTTGCTGCCGAAGCGCCGTCACGCACTGAATGTATTGCCCCGGCCAAGCCCGGCGGCGGCTTTGATCTCACCTGTAAATTACTGCAGGTTTCGCTACAGCAAACCAAACAGATTACGTCGCCCATGCGCGTGACCTACATGCCTGGCGGCGTTGGCGCGGTAGCTTACAATGCGATAGTCGCACAGCGCCCGGCTGAAGCGGGCACCGTGGTCGCCTTCTCCGGCGGCTCCCTGCTAAACCTGTCACAAGGCAAATTCGGCCGTTATAACGTTAACGACGTCAAATGGCTGGGCGCGGTCGGCACCGACTACGGCATCCTGGCAGTGCGCAGCGACTCGCCGTGGACCTCGCTGAAAGAGGTAATGACAGCGATCAAAAACGATCCCAATAAAGTGGTGGTCGGCGCGGGCGCCTCGATCGGTAGCCAGGACTGGATGAAAACGGCGCTGATCGCCAAAGCCGCCGACGTCGATCCACGCAAAATGCGCTATGTCGCCTTTGAAGGCGGCGGCGAGACGGTCACCGCCCTGCTCGGCAATCATATCCAGATGATGTCCGGTGACATGAGCGAAATGGTGCCGCACTTGCAGGGCGGCAAACTGCGCGTGCTGGCGGTGCTGGCCGATCAGCGTTTGCCTGGCGACCTGGCCAACATTCCTACCGCTAAAGAGCAGGGTTACGACGTCTCCTGGCCGATCATTCGCGGCTTCTATCTGGGTCCAAAAGTGACCGATGCAGAGTATCAGTGGTGGGAATCCGCCTTCAAAACCATGATGGCCAGCGACGAGTTTAAAAAGCAGCGCGATATGCGTGGGCTGTTTGAATTCAACATGACCGGCCCGGAACTGGATGCCTACGTGAAAAAACAGGTAGCCATGTATCGCGAGCAGGCAAAAGCCTTTGGCCTGGCGAAATAAGCGGAGGCGGCAATGAGCGATCGTATTTTTGCCAGCCTGTGGCTGCTGCTCTGCATCGGCGGCCTGTTTATCGGCGCAGGCATTCAAAGCGAATACAGCTATGAACCGGTGGGGCCTCGGCCCTTTCCGATGATTATTCTTGGTCTGATGGCGGTTTGTGCGCTGCTGATGCTGTTTAAAAAACCGGACAGCATCGCGTGGCCACATAAAAATACGCTGGGTCGACTGGTGGCGCTGGCGGCGATGATGATGCTGTATGGCTGGCAGTTCGAAAACCTCGGTTTTCCGCTCTGCACCACGCTGTTGACCTTTGGTATTGGCCTGCTGTTCGGCGCGACCTGGTGGGCAGCGGCCCTCTCCGGCGTGATCATGGGCATCTCGCTGTTTTACGCCTTTGATCGCCTGCTGGAAGTGACGTTACCGATCGGTAGCTGGCTAAGTTAACGGAGAACCCTATGGAAACCTGGTCTTTTTTAATGCAGGGTTTTGCCGTCGCCATGACGCCAACCAACCTGTTTATCGCCCTGACCGGCTGTTTTATCGGCACCATCGTTGGCCTGTTGCCGGGGCTGGGGCCAATCAACGGCGTGGCGATTTTGATGCCGCTGGCGTTTGCGCTGCATCTGCCCGCTGAGTCGGCGCTAATCCTGCTGGCAACGGTCTATATCGGCTGCGAATATGGCGGACGTATCTCATCGATATTGCTGAATGTGCCAGGCGATGCGGGGGCGATCATGACCGCGCTCGACGGCTATCCCATGGCCCAGCAGGGCAAGGCGGGCGTCGCCCTGTCGATTTCAGCGGTCAGCTCTTTTGTCGGCTCTACCATCGCTATCCTCGGCATTATCCTGTTCGCTCCGCTGCTGGCCAGCTGGTCACTGGCGTTCGGCCCGGCGGAATATTTCGCCCTGATGGTGTTCGCTATCGCCTGCCTCGGCAGCATGATGAGCCATAACCCGCTGAAATCTTTCCTGGCCGCGTTGATTGGACTTGGCATGGCCACGGTGGGCGTGGACGCCAACACCGGCGTGTACCGCTTTACCTTCGACAGCGTGCATCTCTCCGACGGCATTCAGTTTGTGGTGGTGGTTATCGGCCTGTTCTCGGTCAGCGAGATTCTGCTGATGCTGGAATCCACCCGCAGCGGTCAGAAAGTGGTGCGCGCCAGCGGCCGCATGATGTTCAATATGAAAGAGGCGGCCCAGTGTACCGGCGCCACGCTGCGTTCCTCGCTGGTGGGCTTTTTCGTCGGTGTGCTGCCGGGTGCGGGCGCCACTATCGCCAGCGCTATCGCCTACATGAGCGAGAAAAAGATCAGCGGCAGCGACCAGTTCGGGAAAGGCGATATCCGTGGTGTCGCGGCGCCGGAAGCGGCCAACAACGCCTCTGCCTGCGGCTCGTTCATTCCGATGCTGACGCTGGGCATTCCCGGCTCCGGCACTACTGCGGTAATGGTCGGCGCGCTGACGCTCTATAACATTACCCCAGGCCCGGCGATGTTCACCGAGCAGCCCGATATCGTCTGGGGGCTGATCGCCGCCCTGCTGATTGGTAACGTGATGCTGTTAGTGATGAATATCCCGATGATCAACATCTTCGCCCGCATGCTGTCGATCCCACTGTGGTTTCTGGTGCCAGCGATTGCCGCGATTTCGGCTGTCGGCGTCTACGCCGTGCACAGTACGACTTTCGATCTGCTGCTAATGGTGGCGCTGGGAATATTTGGCTATATCCTGCGTAAAATGGACTTTCCGATGTCGCCGCTGATTCTGGGCTTTGTCCTGGGCGAGATGCTGGAACAGAACCTGCGCCGTGCGCTATCGATCAGCAACGGTAACCTGCCGATTCTGTGGGAGAGTTTAATCTGTAAGGTGCTGTTAATTCTGGCAATTACGGTATTGCTGGTACCGCCGTTGTGGAAACGCTGGCGTCGTAAGCGCCTGGCGCTGGCCGCAGAGTAAGATTTTTCGCCTTCCTCACCGCTTGAGGAAGGTTTTTCCCTTCTGTTTTCTGCCCCGCTTTTGTATCATATCCCACGCTCATTTTCCGGTATGCCGGCTTCGTTCTTAAGGATTCCCCATGCAACCTCTCAGCGGCCCCGGTCTGCCACCAGGCGATCGCCCTTCGCTTACGCCTGCCGGTGGGCAGAACCGCGTTGCGGGTGAGCAGCCGCTTTCTCCGGCGCAGCGCACCACGCTGGAGCGTTTGATTGTGCGCATATTGTCGCTGAGTACCTTGAAAGCGCCAGAGCTGTGGGCTGGGATCCGTCATGAAGTGGGCGTAAAAAGTGAGGCTGAACTTCAGTCGCGTCATTTTCCCGCGGCGGAACAGTATCTGAATACGCGTTTGTCGCAGGCGCAGGATGGCCACGCCTCACGGCAGCTGTTGCAACAACTCAGCGATCTGCTGCCGCAGGGTAATAATCGCCAGGCGGTCAGCGATTTTATCCGCCAGCAGTTTGGCCATACCGTTTTGAGTTCATTAACGCCCGATCAGATGCGTCAGGTGCTGACCATGCTGCAAAACGGACAGATGGCAATTCCGCAACCGCAGCAAACCCGCGCTACCGATCGCACCCTGCTGCCGGCAGAGCATCACACGCTGAACCAGCAGGTTGCGCGTCTGGCGGCCGCCACCGGCGAGCAGCCGGTCAAGCTGTGGGCTGGCGTAATGAAGCTGGCCAACCTCAAAAGCGGCGATCCCATTCCGTCACGGCAGTTTCCGTTGTTGACCCATTATTTGCAGGCGCGACTGGCGCTGACGCAGCATCAGGCGCCTACGCTACAGCTGCTTGAAGCCTCGTTGCGCCAGCCGCCCGATCAGGCTGAACATCGCCTGCTGGAAGATTATAGCCGGCAGCGTTTCCAGGCGACGCCTCAAACCGTGCTGACCGCAGCGCAGGCGCAGGATCTGCTTAATCAGCTGTTTGCTCGACGTGCTGAAAAATATCATGAAGCGCGCCTGGCGGATGACGAGCTGCGTCCGCAGCCGATCTACTCGCCTTTTGTGGCCTCGCTGCCGTCGCTGTTGCAGCCCGCCGCAGCACGACCGGCGATGACTGCTTTTATCGTGCTGCTGGTGGTGGTTTTCCTGCTGTGGCTGTTTCTCTGATTAACAGCCGCAGGTCGGCGCGCTGGCCGTTTCAGGCCAGTGGCCCGGCGCATCCCCGGTGTTAACCGGATGCCCGTCACGCAGCCAAAAATCGAGCCCGCCAATCAACTCCTTCACCTGAAAACCTAAGCACGCCAGCTTCCACGCCGCTTTGGTCGAACCGTTACAGCCAATGCCGTCGCAATAGGTGATATAGACTTTGCTGCGGTCCAGCGTCGCGGTGCTTTCAGCGGTCATGGTGCGATGCGGAAAACTCACCGCGCCAACGATATGGCCGCTGGCATACGCCGCTGAAGAACGCGCGTCGATTACCACGATATCCTCTATCTGGCGGGCAAGATCCTGTGCCACATCCCAGGCATCGGCATAATAACGTAATTTCTGTTCCAGCCAGGCGGCGCTTTCAACAGCGGCAGGCGGGGGAAAAGCAAGAACAGCAGAATGTGGGTGCATATTTATCTCCTGGTTGGCGCTTGATAATACTCCGCGCTGGTCTTAGCGTAGAGGCCAATTCTCTACTCAGGATAAGACCCATTTATGGCCAGCGTTGCGTTTTCGTGGCATCACCATTTTGCCCGTCAGCCAGGTGAGCATCGCCGCCAGCGCCTGTGCGCTATGCTGCGAGAGGCAATCAATCAGGGTCGCCTGCAGCAGGGCGATCGGCTCCCCTCCTCCCGCCTGATGGCGGCCGATCTGGCACTGTCGCGGGTGACGGTGGAAGCCGCTTATGGTCAGCTGGAAAGCGAAGGCTATCTGTTGCGACAAACCGGCCGCGGTACCTTTGTCGCATTCAGCGTGACCAAAAAAGCGCAACGGCAACAGCTGGCGCTGCCGGTAAAGCTTTCACGACGCGGCAACCAGATTCTCGCCACTGGCGGCTGTCAGGATCCGCTGTTTCCCCACGCTTTTGCCGCTGGTTCACCTGAGCTGCGAGCGTTTCCTCAGCGCATCTGGCAGCGGCTTACTTCGACGCTGCAGCGCCAGCAAGGTATGACGCTACAACGCTATGGCGATCCGCAAGGCTATTTGCCGCTGCGCGAGGCAATAGCGGATTATCTGGTGCAGTCGCGCGGTGTTCGCTGCAGCGCGCAACAGGTAGTGGTGTTAACCAGCTCGCAGCAGGCACTGCAACTGCTGGCATGGCTGCTTATCGATCCAGATGATGAAGCATGGCTGGAGGAGCCCGGTTATCCTGGCGCGCGCAACGCGTTATTGAGCGCAGGTGCGAATCTGCATCCGGTCATGCTGGATGGAGAAGGTGCGCAGCTGCGTGAGGGCCAGCCGAAACTGATCTATTTAACCCCTTCTCACCATTATCCTGGCGGCGTAACGTTAAGCCTGCAGCGACGACACGCGTGGCTGGCATTTGCTCGTCAGCAGCGCAGCTGGATCGTGGAAGATGACTACGACAGCGAGTTTCACTATCAGGGCGAGCCGATGCCCGCCATGCAGGGTCTCGACCGTACCGGGCGGGTGATTTATCTGGGCACCTTTTCTAAATCACTTTTTCCCTCGTTGCGGCTGGCCTATATGGTCGTGCCCGATGGCCTGGTGGATGCGCTGTGTGCCGCGCGTAGCCTGATGGATGGGCACAGCGCACTGTTGCCACAGGCTGTAACCGCGGCCTTTATTTCTGCAGGGCATTTTGGCGCGCACCTGCGGCTGATGCGCCAGCTCTATCACAGCCGTCGTGATTTGCTGAGACAGCAACTGGAACAGAAATTGGCGGAGTCGCTGGTGAGTTTTCCCACGCAGGGCGGTATGCAATTGCAGGTCAGGCTGTTGTATGGTGATGAAGCAGTCATTACCCGAACAGCCCGTCAGCAGGGACTGCTGTTACCGCAATTATCTTCCCTCTATCGCCACGGGAATGCGGTGCCGGGCTGGCTGCTCGGCTTCAGTGCGCTGGAAAATCAGGAAATTATTCAGGCGGTAGATAAGCTGGCCCGGATCATGGAAAGCAGTCATTGAACACGGCACAAAAACAACAAAGCCCGGTTTCCCGGGCTTAAGCAGATCACTAAGCAGAGGCTTACTGATATTTGCGCATGGTCAGCGTGGCGTTGGTGCCGCCGAAACCGAAGCTGTTGGACATCACCGTGGTCAGCTTGCGCTGGGTAGGTTCGGTCACAATGTTCAGGCCTTCGGCCGCCGGATCCAGCTCATCGATATTGATGCTTGGCGCGATAAAACCGTGCTCCAGCATCAGCAGTGAGTAAATCGCTTCCTGCACGCCAGCGGCGCCCAGTGAATGGCCGGTCATCGCTTTGGTCGCAGACATCGCCGGTGAGTTATCACCAAACACCGCGCGGATGGCACCCAGCTCTTTCACATCGCCCACCGGCGTTGACGTGCCGTGCGTGTTCAGATAGTCGATTGGCGTATCCACGCCTTCCATCGCCATACGCATGCAGCGCATTGCGCCTTCACCCGATGGAGCAACCATGTCCGCACCGTCAGAGGTCGCACCGTAACCGACGATTTCAGCATAGATGTGCGCGCCACGTGCCAGAGCGTGCTCCAGCTCTTCCACCACTACCATGCCGCCGCCGCCGGCGATCACAAAGCCATCGCGTTCGGTGTCATAGGTGCGGGACGCCTTTTCTGGCGACTCATTGTATTTGGTGGAAAGTGCGCCCATCGCGTCAAATTCACAGGACATTTCCCAGCACAGCTCTTCGCCGCCGCCAGCGAAAACGATATCCTGTTTGCCCAGCTGGATCTGCTCAACCGCGTTACCGATACAGTGTGCTGAAGTCGCACAGGCTGAGCTGATGGAGTAGTTTACGCCATGGATTTTAAACGGCGTGGCGAGGCAGGCGGAGACGCCGGATGCCATCGCTTTGGTCACCATATAAGGACCGACGCCGCGCAGGCCTTTTGCACGCATGCCATCAACGCTGGCTGCCTGATTGACCGGCGAGCCGCCGCCTGAACCGGCCACCAGGCCGACACGCGGGTTATTCTGATATTGCTCAACGGTCAGACCGGAGTCTTTCACCGCTTCCAGCATAGAGATATAGGCATAAATTGACGCGTCACTCATGAAGCGCAGCATTTTGCGGTCGATAAGGGCGGAAATCTCTTCTTTAGTGAGTTTAACGTTGCCCCAGACGTGACTACGCATGCCGGAATCTTTCAGCTCCTGTGAGAAAGTGATGCCTGAGCGACCTTCACGCAGCGAAGCTAAAACTTCTTGCTGGTTGTTACCAATGCTCGAAACGATTCCCAAGCCTGTAATCACCGCACGTTTCATTCATTACCTCTGCCACTTTAATTAAGATTCGAGACGCACTCTAGCGTACACTTGTACGCCGAACAAGTCCGATCAGCAGTTTACTTTTGTAAATTTGCGTCATGTGATCGCTGTCGCTAGAATCGCGCCACTGCCTGATTAATGAGCCATAACCCATGAAATTGACCCCGGTAGAACATGCTGAACTTGGCTGGAATGAACAGGGTACACCTGTATCCCGAGCATTCGGCGATATCTACTTTTCCAACGATGATGGCCTCGAAGAAACACGTCATGTTTTTCTGGGCGGCAACGGTTTACCGGCGCGTTTTGCCACCCATCCGCGCCCGCTTTTCATCGTGGCGGAAACTGGATTTGGCACCGGGCTCAACTTTTTAACGCTGTGGCAGGCCTTTGATCGCTTTCACGCCGCGCACGCTGGGGCCAGCCTGCAACGTCTGCATTTTATCAGCTGCGAGAAATATCCGCTGACACGCGCCGATCTCACCGCCGCGCTGGCACAGTGGCCGGAACTGGCGCCCTGGTCAGCCGAGCTGTGCGCGCAATGGCCTGCTGCCCTGCCCGGCTGTCAGCGCCTGCTGTTTGCCGACGGACGCATCACGCTGGATCTCTGGTTTGGTGATATTAATCAGTTACCCGACATTTTTGATGACAGCCTGACGCGTCAGATCGATGCGTGGATGCTGGATGGCTTCGCGCCGTCGAAAAACCCGGATATGTGGACGCCGGAACTGTTTGCCACCATGGCAAAACTGGCAAGAGCCGATGGCACCTTCGCCACTTTTACCGCCGCCGGATTTGTGCGTCGCGGGCTGCAACAGGCGGGATTCACCGTTGAGCGGCGCAAAGGCTTTGGCCCGAAACGGGAGATGCTGTGCGGCCAGCTCACGGCAGCCACGCCGATCGCAGCGATGCAGCCCTGGTATGCGCGCCCTGCCGCGCAGCCCGGTGATATTGCAATTATCGGCGGCGGCCTGGCCAGTGCCACGCTGGCGCTGGCGTTGCTGCGACGTAATCTGCGGGTCACGCTTTACTGTGCTGACGACGCCCCCGCGCTTGGCGCATCAGGCAACCGCCAGGGCGCGCTCTACCCGCTGTTGCAGCCGCATGATGAGGCGCTCAGCCGCTTTTTTCCGGCAGCGTTCAGCTTTGCCCGTCGCTGGTATGACGCGCTACCGCTGAGTTTTGATCATGACTGGTGCGGCGTGACGCAGCTCGCCTGGGATGAGAAAAGCGCGAAAAAAATTGCCGGCATGCTGGAGATGGCTCTGCCATCAGAGATCGCCACCGCGATCAGCCAAAGCCAGGCCGAAGCGCTGGCGGGCGTGAGCCTTGGCTGCGGCGGCATTCATTACCCGGCGGGCGGCTGGCTTTCACCGGCGGAGCTGACCAGTGCCCTGCTGCAACGGGCAGAAACGCAGGGACTACGCGTGCACTGGCTGCATAAACTTGATGCGGTGGAGCGCGAGAACAGCGGCTGGCGGCTGCACTTTGCCAGCCAGCCATCAACGCGGCACGATAATGTGGTGCTGGCTAACGGCCATGCAATGGCCGATCTGACGCAGAGTCAAAAGCTGCCGCTCTACGCTGTCGCCGGCCAGGTCAGCCATGTGCCCTCGCGCGATGGCCTCGCCGAACTGCGGCAGGTCCTCTGCTATGACGGTTATTTAACGCCAGCCAGCCCGCAGTTTGCCAGTCATTCCATCGGCGCCAGCTATCATCGTGGCGAACGTGAAACGCACTTTCGCGACAGCGATCAGCAAGAGAATGCCGCGCGCCTGCGCGCCTGTCTGCCCGACAATAAATGGACCGATGCGGTCGACGTCAGCGATAACGATGCGCGTAACGGCGTGCGCTGCGCCACCCGCGATCATCTGCCGATGGTGGGCAGCCTGCCCGATTACGATCGCACACTGGCCAACTATGCCGATCTCATGACGCAGCAGCAGGATGCCGACAGCGCACCCGTCTGGCCGGGATTATTTGTGCTCGGGGCGCTGGGTTCGCGCGGCTTATGCAGCGCGCCACTGGCGGCAGAGATTTTGGCGGCGCAGATCAGCGGCGAGCCGCTGCCGGCCGATCGCATTACGCTGGCGGGATTGAATCCAAACCGTTACTGGATCAGGAAGTTACTGAAGGGAAAAGCGGTAGAGAAGTAAGGGCGGCAGACCGCCCTGTTATTACGCCTGGCGGCGAGCCTGCAGAAACAGATTGTCCCACATGCCGATCACCAGCGCCTGATCGCGCGGTGAAAGCTCACCGGCGGCAATGGCGTTTTGCAGGCTGTTTTGCACATGCACCTGCAACGCTTCAGGCGTGTGCTCATTAAGCTGCTCTACTTCCGCCACCGCCAGCGTAAGATGACCGCGCAGATACCCGCTGGCAAACAGCTCATCGTCACTGGCGTGGTCAACCATATCGTCAATCAGCGCCAGAATACGTGTTTCAAACTCTGCGATCATGTCATTTCCTCGTTAGAAAATCGCTCCCGCTCAGCTCAGATCGTCCGACCAGGAAAACTGTTCCGCCATAAGCGGAGGGGTGCCATAAAAGGTGCGAAGTCGTTCAATAAAGCGCGCGGGCCGCGTCGGGATCCCTTTAGCAAGATAGTGCATAACCTGCTCATGCACCTTATGCTGAAAAGCGATGCGATCGGGCTCACAATCGCCTTCGAGATTGTCACAACTTACATTGAAGGGAAAGCCTGCTGCGACACAAAACATCCACTCCAGCGCCTGCGGTTTTACCTCAACCGATTCAAACTGGCTTTGCGTAGCGGCATCGCGGCCATCAGGACAATACCAGTAGCCGAAATCGACCTGCTTGCGGCGCTCTGCGCCCGCAATGCACCAGTGCGAAATCTCATGCAGCGCGCTGGCGTAAAAGCCATGGGCAAACACCACCCGATGCCAGGGTGATGTCTCATCCGCAGGAAGATAGATCGGTTCATCATCGCCTTTAATTAGACGGGTCTGAAAGTCGTCAACAAAACAGCCGTCGAACAGGTCGATAAGCTGCTGATAATGGTGTGTGGTGGTCATAAACATTCTTCAAAAAAGTCAGCGCGCGATTGTCGCATCTGGCGGCAACACTGACGAGTAAAAAAGTGGCTTAAAGCTGCTGAAACCAGGCAAGAATTTCCATGCCGTGGCTGTCATAGAGCAGCTTGCTGCTCATCACCGCAGAGACAATCACCACCATCGGCCGGATAAGCTTCTGGCCGCGGCTGAGCACCATATGTGCGCCCATACGCGCGCCGCAAATCGCCCCCAGCAGCATCACCACGCCCAATCCCCACATCACCTGCCCGCCAAACATGAAAAACAGCAGGCTGCTGAGGTTGGAGGTAAAGTTAAGCACCTTGGCATGCGCGGTGGCTTTCGCCATGTTGAAACCGGCCAGCGTGACAAACGCCAGCGCATAAAACGAACCGGCGCCGGGGCCAAAAAAGCCGTCATAAAAGCCGACGCAGCTGCCAGCAATCAGGGCAAACGGCAGGCCGTGCAGCCTGCGCGCACGATCTTCCTCGCCCAACCGCGGCACCAGCAGGAAATAGAGACCGATGGCCAGAATCAACAGCGGTAAAATTCGACGCAGGAGTTCGGTGTGCAAATGCTGAATCAGCAGCGTGCCAATCACCGCGCCGATAAAGGTCATGGCGATGTTGAGCCGCTGTTCGCGCAGGTTGACCGCGCCGCGCCGCAGGAAATAGAGGCTGGCTGAAAAAGAGGCCCCTACCGCCTGCAGCTTATTGGTTGCCAGCGCCTGTGCCGGAGTTAATCCCGCAGCCAACAGCGCCGGTACGGTCAGCAATCCGCCGCCGCCAGCAATCGAGTCGATAAAGGCCGCCAGCATCGCCACGAAAAACAGCAGCGCCACAATTGACGGACTGACCACAAACCATTCCATGACGTTTCCTAAAGCAGATGTTTATCCAGCAATGCCTGACAGGAAGGTGGCAGCGGCGGTGGCTCACGTTTTACCGGCGCCGCGCCTGGTTTTTTCGGCAGGAACCAGCTGTTCAGCTCGGCGCCACAGCCATCGCCCGGCGGCGGCGGAGATTGATCTTCGCATTCTAGGCTACCAGCCGGGCAGCGCAGCCGCACATGCATATGTGCACGGTGCTGGAACCAGGGGCGCACTTTATGCAGCCAGTCACGATCGCTACCGGCATCAGCACAAAGCTGCTTTTTAATCGCTGGATTGACGAAAATGCGCGTAACTTCTTCATCTTTCGCCGCCAATTTGATCAAACTGGCAATCTGCGGCTGCCAGTGACGCGCCACCACGTTTTTGCCATCGGCGGCCACTAAATCCAGCGGCTGCGGCTTCAGTAACATCTGCTCGCTCCAGCGCTGCTTCGGCAGCTGTAGCCAGATATCGACATCCAGCCCGGACTGATGGCTGGCGTGACCGCTGCTGAATCGTCCACCTGCCGCCATGCCCATGTCGCCAATCAGCACTTCCCCAAGGCCAAGGTTATGCACCTGCATGCCCAGCCGCTGAATGAACAGAATCAGATCGGGGTGGCCAAAATAGCGGCGCTGATCCTGACGCATCACCTGATAATGCGGCGAGTTCAGTGGCAGCGACTGTGCGCCAACGATACAGCCGTTGGCAAAACCGCCGATCGCCTGCGATGAACCGGCAATGGGCTGACGGATATTTTGCCACGGCGTTGCCGCCAGCGACACGGCGCTGAACAGCAGCGCCGACAGAAAGACCAAGCTCTTTTTCATCGGCTTACCAGCGCGGTACGGTAGAGGCAACATCGGCATTCTGCGCACGATGACGCAGCAGATGATCCATCAGCACGATCGCCATCATTGCTTCCGCGATCGGCACCGCACGAATGCCCACGCAGGGATCGTGGCGACCTTTGGTGATCATATCGATCTCAGCGCCGTGACGGTCGATGGTTTTGCCCGGCACGGTAATGCTTGATGTCGGTTTCATCGCGATATTGGCGCTGATGGTCTGGCCGCTGCTGATGCCGCCCAGAATGCCGCCGGCGTGATTGCTCTGAAACCCGTTGGCGCGAATTTCATCGCGATGTTCGCTGCCGCGCTGATTCACCACGGCAAAACCGTCGCCGATCTCCACGCCTTTTACCGCGTTGATGCTCATCAAGGCGTGGGCTAAATCAGCGTCAAGACGGTCAAACACCGGTTCACCCAAGCCAACCGGCACGTTTTCTGCCATTACGGTGACCTTAGCACCAATGGAATCGCCCTCTTTTTTCAGCGCACGCATCAGCTCGTCCAGCGCCGCTAATTTGTCAGCGTCCGGGCAGAAAAACGGGTTCTCTTCTACGATGCTCCAGTCTTTCAGCTCGCAGGCAACGTCGCCAATCTGCGCCAGATAGCCGCGCACCTGGATACCGTGTTTCATCGCCAGATATTTCTTGGCGATCGCCCCCGCGGCCACGCGCATCGCGGTTTCGCGCGCCGATGAACGGCCGCCGCCGCGGTAGTCGCGCACGCCATATTTCTGCTCATAGGTGTAATCAGCGTGGCCAGGACGAAAGGTATCTTTGATGGTGCCGTAATCCTGCGAGCGCTGATCGGTGTTCTCGATCAACAGGCCGATGCTGGTGCCGGTGGTCACGCCCTCAAACACGCCGGAGAGAATTTTTACCTGATCCGGTTCGCGGCGCTGGGTGGTGTAGCGCGAGGTGCCTGGACGACGACGATCGAGATCGTGCTGCAGATCGGCTTCGGTCAGCGGGATGCCGGGCGGCACGCCGTCAACAATGCATCCCAGTGCCAGTCCGTGGGATTCGCCAAAGGTGGTTACTCGAAAAAGTTGCCCGATGCTGTTTCCGGCCATGCTGATTCCTTTGCTTACAAGCTGAGTAGCGGCGGGTTCACGCCCGCCAGCGATTAATCGCGATAGAGAGAAAAGTGGTGCTGCGCGTCGATGATCTGCTGTTTAGTCAACATAAAGACACCGTCGCCGCCGTTGTCGAACTCCAGCCAGGTGAAAGGCACATCAGGATACTGTTCCATCATGTGCACCATGCTGTTGCCCACTTCGCAGATCAGCACGCCGTTATCGCTGAGGTAATCAGGCGCGCAGGCCAGAATCCGCCGCACCAGCTTCAGGCCGTCGCTGCCTGCCGCCAGGCCTAGCTCCGGCTCATGACGGTACTCATTCGGCAGATCGCCCATGTCATCTTCATCGACGTAAGGCGGATTGCTGACGATCAGGTCGTAGCGCATCGGTGGCATATTGCGGAACAGATCGGAGCGCAGCGGCGTCACCTGGTGAATCAGGCCGTGCTCTTCAATGTTCTGTTCGGCTACCGCCAGCGCATCGACTGAAATATCCGCCGCATCGACTTCCGCTTCCGGGAAGGCGTAAGCGCAGGCGATGGCGATACAGCCGCTGCCGGTACACATATCCAGAATCGTGGCAGGCGGCTGCTGAACCAATCCGGCGAAACGGTTGTTGATCAGCTCGGCAATCGGCGAACGCGGCACCAGCACACGCTCATCGACATAAAATTCATGACCACAAAACCAGGCTTTATTGGTCAGATAGGCCACCGGCACGCGCTCGTTCACCCGGCGAATCACCCGTTCAACAATACGATGACGCTCGCTGGAGGTCAGGCGCGCATTGTGCATCTCTTCGGGAATATCGAGCGGCAGATAGAGCGTTGGCAACACCAGCTGAACAGCTTCGTCCCAGGGATTATCGGTGCCATGACCATACCAGATGTTGGCGGCGGCGAAACGACTGACCGACCAGCGCAGCATATCCTGAATGGTGTGCAGTTCATTGACCGCCTCTTCGACGAAAATTTTGTCCACGTTGCCCTCCGCAGGCCGTTGGCTAAACACGGCGGCTAGTTTGCCATGAAGAGGGCGATAATTCAGCGCAGCAGTGTGAAAAAGCTGACTTTTGTTTCGGCTGCGGGTTAAGGTAACGGCAAATACGCCCCTGATTACCGACAGAACCTATTCCATGAGCAAAAAACAGACGCTGAACGCCGACGATAAGGCCCTGTTCTCGCAGCTAATGGCGGGAACCAAAAAGCTGACGCAGGATACCATTCTGCATAAACCGGTACGCAAGCCGGGCCGCGAGCTGCCGGTGAAGCGGATGATTTCCGAGCAGATGGACAACAGCCACTACTTTTCCGATGAGTTTCAGCCGCTGCTCTCCGCGGAAGGCCCGATGCGCTACGTGCGCAGTGACGTCAGCCATTACGAGCTGAAAAAGCTGCGGCGCGGCGACTATACGCCGGAGATTTTCCTCGATCTGCACGGCCTGACGCAGAATCAGGCGAAGCAGGAACTTGGCGCGCTGATTGCCGCCTGCCGCCGCGAGCACATTTTTTGTGCCAGCGTGATGCACGGCTATGGCAAACACGTGCTCAAGCAGCAAACGCCGCTCTGGCTGGCACAGCATCCGCACGTAATGGCGTTTCACCAGGCTCCGAAAATGTTTGGCGGCGACGCCGCGCTGCTGGTGCTGATTGAAGTGGAAGAGTGGCAGCCGCCTGAACTGCCATGATCGCTATTCCAGCGACGGCGTAAAAACCAGCCTATTAGCAACGCCGGGAGCAACAGGCACAGAAGTTAAAAATGGCTTTTGCTGGCGGTTCCCGGGCCGGCGATGTAACACAAGAGACTTGTGGAGTTAAATAAGCGGTTAAGTCGCCAGAAAATTAAACTGGATTGGCGTTTCTGTGGTGGCCGAACGCAGAAAAAGAAGAGAATAAAATAAAATAAAATAAAACCGCAGAGATAAAATAATTCAGTTAATTATCAGTATATTAAATTGACTTCTTCGGTATTAATTAAAAAAGCCCTGCGTATTTTTAATTAAAAATGCAACAACAAAACCCGATTAACGATAAATAATTATGGAAAATTCTTTTTTCCATTAAAAAAGCCAGCCGCGAGGGCTGGCTGAATTAGCAAATAATAAATCAGATTAGCTGGGTTTGCACTCCGCTTTGAATCAGCAGCTCGGCATCCTCGCTGCTGTGCTGCCAGACGCTGTACTCCAAGCCGCCCACCGTTATGGTGCCGCTGAGCTGCGACCAATCGCCGTTATCACGCCCGTCGCCCAGCAGGTCGTCAAGGTTAACCACGTCGCTGGCATCGCCATTGATCATCAGCTGGGTTTTGCCGTCGGCGATAAACAGATCTTTTTCGCCCCAGGCCAGTACATCACCTGCCTTGACCGTCAGCATAGTGCTGCCGTGGCCAGTGAGATCAGCGCCTTTCTGTACGGTGCCCGCCAGCGCATCTGCCATCAGCAATGTCGGCTGTTCACTATCAACACGATTGATTTCCGGCTCGATAACCACGTTATCAAACCAGAAGTCGTTACCATTGCCAGACTTCTCTCCGTTGGTTACCGCTACACGTACGGTTTTGCTTTCCGTCGCAACGTAGGTACCGCTGAGATGAATCCAACTTTCGGTTATTGGAGTTTCAGGAATAACAGTTTGCCCATCAACTTTCATGCCCAGCTTTGGCGCCTGATGCTTATCATTTGCCCTAAATGCTTCAAATTCAAAGTGATATACCTGTCCCGCCACTACGGTAATGTCACGATAAATAATGTCGCCATCGTATCCACTTTCGGTCTTATCGTCAGTGTGGCTGTTTACGCCGATACCTGAGCCATAACTTTTAACGGCCATTTCGTTTTCTTTGGCATATTTTCCTGCTGCCGACCAGCCCTGTAGCGTACCGTCGTTAAAGTCCCACACGGTTCGGCTTTCAATCAGGTTGTCACGCACTTCTATATACATTTGTGAACGAAGTTCGCCTTCATTGCCCGCAGCATCGACCGATTTAACCCGGAAGTGCCAGCGATCGTCTGTCAGCTCAGGAGCCGGAATCGTTACTTTCCAGTTGCCGTTTTCATCAGCCCAGGTTTCAACGCTACGGTTATTGTTTTCCCACCCTTCTTGTCCTTTTGCCAGCACGACGATAATTTTGCTGTTTGGCTCGCCCGTGCCGCGGATTTCTGGTGTGCGATCGTTGGTAAAATCGCCATCTGCCAGTTCGCGCAGAGATCCTTCGTTATCCCAAATAGCGGTAATAACCGGTTCTGCCGCACTATCGCTTTTAATATCCAGCTGAAAACTGGTGGAATAATCGAAACCGGCTGAGGTATTACTCACAAAAAAATCCCACTTATGAGCATGGTTCAGTTGCGGTGTGAATGACCACTCGCCTTTGGCGTTGGCTTTGACGCTGGCGAGCGGTTCAAATGCGATGGATAAGCGGCCGTATTGAATATAGACAATGCTGTTTGCTTCGGCTTGACCGCGCAGCGTTGGCGTGCGATCGTCAGTGGAGGCGCCGTTTACCAGCTCACCGGTGCGTATACCGAAGTCATCGTATGCATCAATAATCACTGGCTTCAGCGCATTGCCGCTTTTTAACTCCAGCTGGAAAACCGTCTCAACGTCATCACGATTAGACGAAGTGCTGGCATAAAAGTCCCACGTATAATCCTGATAAAGATTCGGCGTAAACGACCATTCGCCTTTCGCATTGGCCTGCACGCTGGCAGTAGGCTCCCAGGACACACCCGAGCGGCCATAATGAATATAAACGATGCTGTTTGCTTCCGCAGTGCCGCGCAGCGTCGGCGTGCGATCGTCAGTGGAGGCGCCGTTTACCAGCTCACCGGTGCGCATACCGAAGTCATCGTATGCATCAATAATTACTGGCTTCAGCGCATTGCCGCTTTTCACATCAAGCTGGAACACCGGCGTACCATCGCGCCAGTTGGTCGTCGGTGAAGCGTAAAAATCCCACGTTTGATCCTGATACAACTCGGGGGTAAACGTCCATTCGCCTTTTGCGTTAGCTTTGACGCTGGCCACAGGCTCCCATGAGACGCCGGAGCGGCCATAATGAATGTAAACAATACTGTTTGCTTCCGCAGTGCCGCGCAGCGTCGGCGTGCGGTCATCGGTCACTGCGCCGTTTGCCAGCTCACCGGTAGCGGGGCCTGCATCATCAACCACATCAACAATCACTGGCTTCAGTGCGTTGCTGCCCGCATCAGCAATGGTCAGACGGAAAATATCAGCGTTCGGGTTGCGCGTCGCGCTGCTGCTGACCTGAAAGTCGTAAGTGCCCGCATTTAGCTGTGCGGTTTCTACAGACCAGCGGCCATCTGCCTCGGCCCGGGAGCTGGCCACAATCAGCCACTGCCCGGCGGCGTTTGCGGCGAATACGTACACCACGCTGCCCGGCTCGGCCATGCCCTTCAGCATAGGCCGGTTATCGTCGGTCATCGCGCCAAACGCCAGTTCCCCCTGCGCTGTGCCCACGTTGTCTGCTCCGCCGGTAATATAGGGATCAGATGCAGGCGGCGCATTGGGATCCTTGATATTTACCACCCAACTTTCGGAAGGTTCGCTGACATGATCATGGCGATCGCTGGAGGTGACAAAAACTTCTCGCTGGCCGTAGCCCAACTCTTCCTCAATCGTCCAGTAGCCATTAAAATTGGCTACCGCTGATCCGAGCAGCGCGCCGGTATCTTTGTCAAACAGGCGCACAATGCTCTGCGGCTCCGCCGAACCGCTGAATCGTGGTTTTGTGTCATCGGTGATTTGACCGTTGAACAACGGCATGGAATCGCCCACATCGTCCTGCACCGTCTGAATTATCGGCTTCGCTGGCGGCGTGGTATCGACATGAATTGTTGACAGGTATGGCGGGCCGTAATTCATCGCCCGATCGATGTAGCGTACCGACAGATTATGCTGGCCGTCCATCAGCATTACCGGCAACTGGAATGTCCAGGAGCCGTCGGCCTCAATGTTCGTGGTATAGAGCATATTATTAATCACAAACTCTACTTTACCGCCCGCCTCTTTAGGCTCGGAGCCGGCCCAGTACTGGTAGGGAGAGCTGGTGTAGTCTGCGTTGCCGCTGGTAGGATCCCATGGGAAATCTGACATTGTCTGTCCTGTGTATTTTTAGGTTATAAACGTGCGTAACCTCTCACTTCGATGATTTCTCATGTACGGGCTTTGTCTCAAAAACGGGAATGTGCAGATGAAAAAGAATTAATAAACTTGAGATTAATTGCAGCGAAATAAAAACGAAGAAACGCAGTGTTTATTGCTGCCGCGCCTGGCTAATTAAAAGGCGGGTTTACCGATATAAATGTTTGATAAAATGCTGACGTCATTCTTTGGAGAAGAAAGAAAGTGTTATTCCGCGCAAAGCAAACGGATAAAAGAGGCGAATAGTTATTGGGAATTGAAAATGAGAGGGTTAACGGTGAATGCCGGAGCGCGCTCCGGCAGAGTAGATTAGATCGCTTTGGCTAATTTAGATGGGCTGACCTGCCACTCCAGTTTGCTTTCCGTGTCATCGTCGCTAAAAGTCACGCAGGCGATAGCGGAGGTAGCGAACATCGGCGGCGCTTCCGCCGGGCACAGCTCGCTGACCAGATAGCCCACCAGCGGCAAGTGCGAAATCACCAGCGCAGATTTTACGCCCATTTTTTCCAGCGCATGCAGGTAGCTAGCGACCTGAGCGGGATCGCCGCCCGGCGTCAGTTCAGGCAGCACTTCTGCCGAAACCGGCAGCTTCAGCGCTTCGCGCACCGTTGCCAGCGTCTGCTCTGCACGCAGATAGGGACTAACCAGGACACGCTCAATATTCAGGTTCTGGCCGTTAAGCCAGGTCGCCATTTGGCGTGATTCGTCACAGCCGCAATGTGTGAGGGGTCTTACCGAATCACTTGCTGCTTCAAGGGCGGCATCGCCGTGACGCATGATGAAAACTTGCATAAAGCACCGATGTTGTTTGACATGATCGCCGGTAAACCGCGCCTACCGACTCTTCATTCACGCGAATGAACGCTGTGTTTTACCGCAATGCTCTGAGTATAGTCAACTGATTGTTTATTAAATAAGCGCTTCTCAGAGCAGTGCCAGTCGGGCCCTTTTTTACAGCCTCAACTAAGCCGCTGAATTGGGTTGTTTATTCGCCACATCCGGCAGCGGATAATAGCGTTCACCCTGCTCAGCCAATCGGTTCAGCGCCGCACAGGGTGCGAAACGATCGCCATGCAGCTGCATCAGGCTATGCAGCAGCTGCCGCAGGTTTTCAGCGCCAAAACTGTCGATATAACGGAATGGCCCACCGGTAAACGGCGGAAAGCCGATGCCGAATATGGCGCCGATATCGCCGTCGCGTGCGCTACGAATCACCCCTTCATCCAGACAGCGCACCGCTTCATTCAGCATCATCGCCACGCAGCGCTGGGCAACCGCACCGTCGGCCAGCTGGGTTTTCGGCTGCACTTTAAGCAGAGAATAGAGGCTGGTATCAGGCTGACGCCCACGCCAGCGTGGCGCATCGTAGCGATAAAAGCCGCGGCTATTCTTGCGACCTTTGCGGCCATCGTTGAGCACCGCAGCAAACGCTGGCGGTGCGGCAAAACGCTCACCAAACGCTTCGGTTAACACCGGCACAATTTTACTGCCGACATCAATGCCGACCTCATCCAGCAGCTGCAATGGCCCCACCGGAAAGCCGAACTGCACCAGCGATTTATCGATGTGCTCAATCGGCTCGCCCGCCAGCAGGCAATGCAGCGCTTCATTAATGTAGGGTGCCAGAATGCGGTTAACGTAAAACCCGGCTTTATCCGCCACGACGATTGGCGTTTTGCCCTGCTTTCTTGCAAGCGCCACCGTGGTTGCGACGGTTTCAGGCGATGTCGCCGCATGCGGAATGACCTCCACCAGCGGCATTTTGTCCACCGGACTGAAATAGTGCAGCCCGATGATGTTCTCAGGCCGCTGCGCGCCAGCGGCGATATCCACAATCGGCAGCGATGAGGTATTAGAGGCAAAAATGGTCATCTCGCCGCACTGCTGTTCTACTTCCGCCACCATCTGCTGCTTCAGTGCCAGATCCTCAAACACCGCTTCCAGCACAATATCGCGATGGGCAAAGCCTTGATAATCGGTGCCGCCGGAGATCATCGACATTTTCTGCTGGCGTTCCGCTGGCTTCATCTGCCGACGCTGCACTTTCTTGCTCAGCAGATCCCAGCTGTACTGCATGGCATGGTTGATGCCCTGATTGTTGATATCTTTAATGCGTACCGGCAGCCCGGCGCGCATCGCGGTCACGCTGGCGATGCCGCCGCCCATCAGGCCGCCACCCAGTACGCCGACGCGCGCGATGGTGCGCGGCTCCGCGTCCTGCTCTTTTTTCATTTCGGTGGTAGCAAAAAACAGGCTGCGCAGTGCGACAGACTGCGGCGTCATCGCCAGTTCCCCAAAGGCCTGCGCTTCCGCAGCATAGCCATTGCTTTGGCCTAATCCGCGCCGAACCACCGCCAGAATCCGTTCCGCCGCCGGATAGTTGCCGTGGGTTTTTCGCTGGGTCTGCTTGCGCACCACAGAGAACAACAGCGGACGCGCGATCGCACTCTGCGCCAGCCGTTCGCGCCATGGCAGAGGCCGACGCTTTTTCTTGCCCTGCAGTGCGCTTTTCACCGCGGTCTCCAGCAAAATAGAGACGGCAACGGCATCATCCACCAGCCCACATTTCAACGCCTGGCGGGCGCGCAGGGTTTTACCGGTGAGTATCAGGGGCAGCGCCTGTGTCACCCCAATCAGCGCCGGAAGCCGCTGCGTGCCGCCGGAGCCCGGCAGCAAACCCAGCTGCACTTCCGGCAGGCCGAGCCGGGTTTTGTCATCCAGCGTGCAGATGCGGCGATCGCAGGCCAGCGCCAGTTCCAGGCCGCCGCCGAGGCAGGCGCCGTGAATCGCCGCCACGGTAGGAAACGGCAGATGGGCAATCTCCGCCATCACCTGCTGTCCCTGCTCCGCCAGCGCCTGCGCCTGTTGCGCGCTCTGGCAGCGATCGATCATGCTGATATCAGCACCGGCAATAAATGAATCCTTTTTACCCGAGATAAACACCAGACCAGCCAGCCGCGGGTTTGCCCGCGCCTCGCTGATGATCTGCCGCAGCTGCGCAGCAAACTCCGCCTTCAGGGTATTCACCTTTTCATCAGGTACATCAATAGTAATCACCGCGACATGATCCGACCGTAGAGTGAGATGAAACGCTGAACGGTTCATGCATCCACCTCCAGTACCATCGCCGCGCCTAACCCACCCGCCGCGCAGGCGGTGACCAGCCCGAGTCCGCCACCGCGTCGTCGTAGCTCATGCAGCGTTTGGGTAATCATGCGCGCCCCGGTGGCGGCAAACGGATGGCCGTAGGCGATAGAGCCGCCGAGCACGTTGAATTTTTCTTCGTCGATCTCACCCAGCGCCTGCGGGCGGTTGAGCACCTCGCGGGCGAAGCGATGATCGTGAAACAGCTTGAGATTGGTCAGGGTTTGCGCGGCGAAAGCTTCATGCATATCAATCAGGGTGAGCTGATCGAGGGTGATCCCAGCACGATCCAGCGCCAGCGGCGAGGCGTAAACCGGGCCCAGCAGCATATCCTGATGCACATCAATGGCGGTAAACGCGTAGCTGCGCAGCCAGCCGAGCGGCGTGATGCCCAGCTCGCGCGCACGGGATTCGGTCATCATGATCACCGCCGCTGCTCCATCGGTAAGCGGCGTGCTGTTCGCTGCGGTCACCGTGCCGTGCCGGCGATCAAAGGCGGGACGCAGGCGCGCATAATCCTGCGGCTGCGAATCGTGACGCACGTTGTTGTCCTGCTCAAACGGCGCGCGCCACGGCGGGATAAAGGCGGTCATCACCTCCTGCTGCAGCTTGCCCTGCTGCCAGGCGAGCGCCGCCCGCTGGTGAGATCGGTGCGCCAGCGCATCCTGCTGTTCGCGGCTAATGCCGTGGCTTTTTGCCATCTGCTCGGCGGTATCGCCCATGCGCAGACCGGTGGAATATTCCGCGACCGCGGGCGGCACCGGTAACAGATCTTTTGGCCGCAGCCGTTTCAATACCGCGAGCTTCTGCCCCAGCCGCCGCGCCTTGCTCAGATCGAGCAGCGCGCGTGCCAGCGCTCTGCTGACGCCAATCGGCAGCACCGAGGTGGAATCGGCACCGCCAGCAATACCGGCGCGAATAGTGCCCGCACGCAGGCTTTCCGCCACGTTGGCCACCGCCTGAAAGCTGGTGGCACAGGCGCGGCTGACGCTGTAAGCATCGGTGTGCACGCTAAGCCCGCTGGAGAGCACGATCTCACGCGCAATATTTGGCGCCTCCGGCATCTGCACCACCTGCCCGAACACCAGCTGCTCAATGATTTCCGGCGGCAGTTCGCTGCGCGCCATCATTTCGGCAATCAGCAGCCGACCCAGCTCCACGGCGGGCAGCGCCTGCAAAGCGGTTGACTGGCGGGCAAAGGGCGTGCGAAGCCCGTGAGTAATGGCGATGCGTTCACCCTGGCGCAAATGCGGCTGACTCATTGTTTCCACCTGTAATCAAATGTTGGCTTCATGCCAAAAGAGGTCTGACCTCCCAAGTGTTAACCGGATTGTTGCGCGACGCCAGAATGAGAAAAAGAAAATGCGAGAGAAAACACGAAATTGCGGGCCAACAACTGGCCCGTTTTGTTTAGCGCAGGCCGAGCTGAAAAATCAGCGTTTCTGCCTGACAGCAAAAGGTAAAATCGACGTCGAGGCGCACGCCGTCGCCGTCGGGCAGAAAGCGCGGCGCAATAAAACAGGGCTCTGATTCCACCTGATGCGCTTTCGCCGACAGGCTGGCCAGCATCGCTTCCGCCTCTTCACGGCTGGCAAATACCCGCGACCAGGAGGCGGTACAGTCGCTGTTATCCATTATCGTGCCGACATCGACACAGCAACAGGCGGCGGTTTCGGTGGCGCGGGGTTTGTTCAGATCAGACATAGTCGACTCCGGTAAGCTGAAAGCGGATAAGTGTATTGCGTGAATTTTACCCCTTTCGCACAGCGATGTTTACTCCGTCGGGTGAGCAAAGGTTGATCCAGAATAACGATGTTGCATTCTGTGAAATCAGAGCCAAATGAATTTGTTAAGCAGATCTTATTTTGTCGATCAAATCCGTAATATTTGAAAAACATTATTGCAACATCACCAGCGGTCAGCTCTATACTGGCCCAACTGGTCTGATTTGTCAGTTTCAGATTAGTCCCTAGAATCCGCCTTCACCTGTTACCCGTTGTAACAGAGTCTAATAAAAATCTAACTGAGGTTGTGGTCATGAACCATAAGAACCTGTTTGCAAAATCAGCAGTGGCAATTGCGGTGGCGCTCATCTCTACACATGCCTCGGCAGCGGGCTTTCAGCTTAATGAATTTTCTTCGATTGGTTTAGGCCGTGCCTATTCCGGTGAAGGTGCGATCGGCGATACCGCCGCGTCAGCCAGCCGCAACCCGGCGACCATGGCGTTAATGGATCGTCCAGCGTTTTCAATGGGTGCGGTTTATATCGATCCTGATGTCAACATCAGCGGCACCAGCGATACAACGGGTAATAGCCTGGATGCCAAAAACATTGCGCCCTCAGAATGGGTGCCTAACCTGCATTATGTGCAGCCAATCAACGATCAATGGTGGGTGGGCGCGTCGGCCACTGCCAACTACGGTTTGGCGACCGAGTTCAATAACGGCTATGCGGCAGGCGCTTACGGCGGCAAAACCGATCTCACCACGGTTAACTTTAACCTCAGCACCGCCTGGCGCATGAACGACCACTTCAGCCTTGGCGTCGGCTTTGATGCCGTTTATGCCCGAGCGAAAATCGAGCGCTATGCCGGAGAAGGCGGCGCACGCCTCGGCATTCCTGCCGACACGCAGGTGGCGCATCTAAAAGGCGACGAATGGGGCTATGGCTGGAACGCCGGTGTGCTCTACGAAGTGGATGAAAACAACCGCTTCGGCTTTACCTATCGCTCAGAGGTGAAGGTCGATTTCGACGGCGACTACAAGAGCAGCCTGCCGCCAGCGTTAAATGCCCGCAACACCGGCTTACCGTACGCCACCGGCGGCACCACTATTCCTGGCGCGCTGACCCTGAACCTGCCGGAGATGTGGGAAGTGTCGGGCTGGCATAAAGTGGCGCCGCAGTGGGCGGTGCATTACAGCATGGCTTACACCAGCTGGAGCCAGTTCCAGGAGTTGAAGGCCACCGGTTCAAACGGCCAGACGCTGTTCTATAAAGATGAGAGCTTCCACGACGCCTACCGCATCGCGCTTGGCACCACCTACTCTTATAACGATAACTGGACCTTCCGCACCGGTATCGCCTTTGACGACAGCCCGGCACCGGCAGAAAACCGCTCTATTTCCATTCCGGATCAGGATCGCCTCTGGCTGAGCGCCGGTACGTCCTATGCGTTTAATCAGGATGCGTCAGTAGACGTCGGTATTTCTTATATGCACGGTCAGCATGTGACTATTGAAGAAGGCCCGTACAAATTTGAGTCAACCGGCAAAGCCTGGCTCTACGGCGCAAACTTCAACTACAAGTTCTGATGCTTTCCTGAAGACATAAAAAAAACGCGATCTGACGATCGCGTTTTTTTTATCTGTCTGGCTGTGCTTACTCGGCGTCAATATCCTTGAGATCGCCTTCAATCGCCGCCGCGTTAGGGTTCTCTTCCGGCTTCAGCTCGCCGCCGCGGGCAAGGAAATCGTGCCGCTGGAAATAGGCATTGCGGATAAAGGCGTACGGATCGTCCTGCTGGCGCAGAATGCCATCGGAATCGAGCAGCTGCGCGCGCGTTTCCACCCCTTCAATCGCCCATTTGCCGATCGATACCGGCCATGTCAACCAGCCTAACACCGGATAGAGCGTATCGACATAATCGCCGCCGTCTTCACGGATGGTAAAGCTACCGTAGGCTGGCAGCTCAACATACGGGCCGTAACCGACGCCATAATGACCGAGCGTGCTGCCAAAGCGACGCGGACCGCCACGCGCCAGCTCAGGATTGGCCTTGCCCGCCACGTCGATGAAACCGCCAAGCCCCAGCGTAGAGTTGAGGAAAAAGCGCGTGAAGTGAATCATCGCCTGACGCGGTTCGCCAATCAAAAAGGCGTTCACCATGCTGGCTGGCTCATCCAGATTGCCCAGCACGTTGCTCAGTCCGGTCCGCGCCGGTGCTGGCAGATAATCGCGCCACGCCACCGCCACCGGCCGCAGCACGTAAGGATCAACTACGTTGTAGTTGAAGTTAAACATGGTGCGGTTAAAACCTTCCAGTGGATCGCTACGGCCCTGAGGTTCATCCCCAGGTTGCGAGCTGGCGCAGCCGATCATCAACACGCTGGCAAGCGCGACGCCGCTAAGGCGATAGTTCATGGTGTTCTCCCTGTGCTGATTTACTGGGCCCCGTTCAGCGCTGCTGCTGATTAACCTCAACAGACACCGACTGATGACCATCATATGGCGTGACCGCGCTTTCGCCGAACCAGTCACCGGACTGCGGATTCGCGCTGCCGTCACGAGAAATACGCACCCGCACTTTGACCTGATGCTGCGCTGACAACAAACGATCCGGCATCATCGCGTTGCTGTCATCCAGCGTCAGCGATAGTGGAAAGTGGCCTGGCGGCACACGCTTCACCGCGACCGGTACCGGCGAAAGCCCGTCGGAAACCGAAATATACATGACTCCGCCCGGCGGTAACATTTTTTCTGCCGCGGCGGAGAGGCTGATGGTCAACGGTAAGCTGCCCGCCTGTTCACCGGCCGCGGCTTTTGCCTGAGCGATACTGTGGGTGATTTTTTCCACCCGTGAATCGCCTGCCGGCAGCAGCGTCAGCATGGTCTGCCAGGCATCAATCGCCTGCGCATAATGTTGCTGTTCCCAGGCGTTAAAGGCCAGCAGCGCCAGAATGCGCAAATTGCTGCCATCCTGCTGCTGCATTTCCTGCAACAGGGCGCCGCCTTCACGGTTATCTTCTGCATCGCCGGAGCGCGTCAGCACTTCAGCATAGCTTAAACGCACCTCTTCGTTGGTCGGTGCCAGTTGCAATGCGTGCTGAAAGGCCTGCGTGACGGTGGTGACATTGTTCAGCACCATGCCGATGCGCCCCAGAATCATCCAGTCGTTGAGGTTTTGCGGATCCTGCTGCAGGCTGCTGCGAATGCCCAGCCCAAGCCGCGCCAGCTCTTCCATCGACAGCGGTTTGGCCTGCGGATCCATCATCCGCGCGCGCAGCTGCGGCAGCGAGGCCTGCACCTGTGTCCAGGCCGTCAACTGCGTCAGACCACCGGTTTTCAGATAGACGCCCAGCGTGACGCCGATCAACAGCAGCACGCCTGGCAGCAATACCCAGCGGGAAACCGGGGCGCGCGCGTTGCCGGTCTCAGCATCAGGAATATCCGCCAGCAGCGTCTGTTGCAGTTCGCGCACCATTTCTGGCCGCTCCGCTACCGTGCCCTGCGCTTCATCTTCCTCCAGCTCCTGCAAACGCTGATGATAAAACGCCTTGTTCAGGGCATCGCGCTGATGGCGATCGACGCCGTGATTCCGCCAGGCTGGCAGCACAAACAGCGCGCAGGCGGCCAGCAGTAATAATAAAAGCGTTAGCCAGTAGAGGCTCATGGTTGCTTCCTGTTGTGATCGAGCAGCGCATTCAGCCGCTGTTGCTCATCGCTATTCAGCGTGGGTGCCTGCCGCTTACGGCTGCGTAAAATAATCACCGCCCCACCCACCAGCACAAACAGCAGCGGGCCGAGCCATAAAATCAGCGTCGCAGCGGTCAGCGGCGGCTCATAGGTCACAAAGTTGCCGTAGCGCGCTACCATGTAATCGGTGATCTGCGCCTTGCTCTGCCCTTGCTTCATCAGCTCATACACCTTCAGCCGCATATCCGCCGCAATCATGGCGTTGGAATCGGCGATGCTGTTGTTCTGGCATTTCGGGCAGCGCAGCGAGGCGGTGAGCTCGCGATACTGCTGCTCCTGCGCTACCGAATCAAAGTGCAAGGTATCGATAGCCGCGAACAGGCTGCCGCTGAGCAGCAGACCTGCCAGCAATATAACGATGCGCCTCATACCCCGCTCTCCCGGCTGTATTTCTCCCACAGCGGCTTCACTTCCTGATTCCAGACGCGCTCGTTGAGATCGCCAGCGTGGCGATAACGAATAATGCCTTTGCCATCGATCAGAAAGGTCTCCGGCGCGCCATATACGCCGAGATCGAGACCCAGCATACCGTTACCGTCGTACAGGCTGAGCGCATAGGGATTGCCCAGTGTATTCAGCCAGTTAATCGCCTTGCTGCGATTGTCTTTGTAGTTCAGCCCGACCACGCGAATGCCCTGTTCGGCCAGTCCGTTAAGGTATTGATGCTCGGCACGGCAGGTCGGACACCAGGTAGCCCAGACGTTAAGCAGGATCGGCTTGCCGTCAGTGAGGATCTGCTGATCGTAAATTTTGCCAGGCTGATCCAGCGACTCCAGCCGAAACACGGGCACCGGCTTGCCAATCAGCGCCGACTCCAGCCGCGTAGGATCGTCGCCGCTGGCATTGCGCGTCAGCTGCCAAAGCAGCGCCGTCGCCAGCAGTAAAAACAGCACCAGCGGGATATAAAGGATTTTTTTATTCATGCTGGCTCCTGCTGCGTTTTTTTACGGGAACGGTAGCGCGGATCAAGCAGGCAGAGCACGCCTCCCGCCGCCATAAACAGGCCACCAAACCAGATCCAGCGAACAAAAGGCTTGTAATAAATTCGCACCGCCCAGGTGTTGTTATCCAACTCTTCGCCCAGCGCCGCGTAAAGATCGCGGGTAAAGCCGCCGTCGATGGCCGCTTCGGTCATCATCGCGCGCGCCACATTGTAATAGCGTTTTTCCGCATGCAGCGTTGCTTCCGGCTTGCCGTTACGCGTGACGTCGATGATGCCTACGCCGCCGCTGTAGTTAGGGCCTTGCAGGCTGTGCACGTCGCGAAAGGTAAAGTGATAGTGGTGAATATCCACCGTGTCACCCGCTTTCATGCGCACATCGCGTTCGACGCTGTAGCTCTGGCTGAAGGCGATGCCGATCACCGTCACCGCGACGCCAAGATGGCCCAGCACCATGCCCCAGTGGCTGCGCGAAAGGTGGCGCAGTCCGGCAAAAAAGCGATGCCGATGGGTGGCGCGTTCATGCAGTTCCATCAGTGTCAGCAGAATTACCCACACTGCCATCAGCAGGCCAACTACCGTCATCGCCTCAATGCGATCCTGTAGCAGCCACGGCAGCACAATGGAGAGCGCCAGCGTAACCAGCAGCGCTACCGCCAGCCGCCGCCACAGTTTTTGCGGCTCATCACGACGCCAGCGCACCAGCGGGCCGATGCCCAACGCCAGCGCCAGCGGTGCCATCAGCCAGGTAAACATCGTATTAAAGAAGGGTTCGCCAATGGAGATGCTGCCGAGGCCGAGCTGTTTGTGCACCAGCGGCAGCAGCGTGCCGAGCAACACCACCAGCATCGCGGCGATCAGCAGCACGTTATTGCCCAGCAGAAAGGATTCGCGCGACCAGGCTTCATTTTGCACCCGACTACGCACCTTGCTGCCCTTGATGGCGTAAAGCAGCAGCGAACTGCCAATGACAATCACCAGAAAGGCGAGAATAAACATGCCGCGCGCCGGATCGGAGGCAAACGAGTGCACCGAGACCAGCACCCCGGAACGTACCAGGAAGGTGCCGAGCAGGCTTAACGAAAATGCGGTAATGGCCAGCAGCACCGTCCAGGCTTTGAACGCGCCGCGTTTTTCGGTCACCGCCAGCGAGTGAATCAGCGCGGTGCCCGCCAGCCACGGCATAAACGAGGCGTTTTCTACCGGATCCCAGAACCACCAGCCACCCCAGCCAAGTTCGTAATAGGCCCATGCCGAGCCAAGCACAATGCCAATGGTCAGAAACACCCACGCCGCGGTGGTCCACGGACGCGACCAGCGCGCCCATGCGGTATCAAGTCGTCCAGCCATCAGCGAAGCGATAGCAAAGGCAAAGGCCACCGAAAAGCCGACGTAACCCATATAAAGCAGCGGCGGATGAAAAATCAGCCCAATATCCTGCAGCATGGGATTGAGATCGCGGCCATCAATCGGAAAGTCGGGCAAGGTGCGGGTAAAGGGATTGGAGGTTAAGGTGATGAACAGCAGAAAGCCGAAGTTAATCATCCCCATTACCGCCAGCACGCGCGCCACCGCATCCTGCGGCATGCTACGGCTAAACAGCGCCACCGCCAGCGTCCAGCCGCTGAGCATCAGCACCCACAGCAGCAGCGATCCTTCATGCGCGCCCCAGGTGGCAGCAATGCGGTAGTAAACCGGCAGTTGGGTGTTAGAGTTGGCCACCACATAGGCGACGGTAAAATCATTGGCGATAAAAGCGTGAATCAGAATGATAAACGCCGCGGCGATGCAAAAAAATACGCCCCAGGCGAGCGGGCGTGCCAGCGCCATTAATCGTCCATCCTGGCGAGCGGCACCCCATAAAGGATAAACGCTTAACAGCAGCGACAGCCCCAGCGCCAGACAGAGCAGAAAGCTGCCAATTTCAGGGATCATGGTTGTGCCCCCGCCAGTGCAGCCGGGCTGGTATGGTTCTTTTTCATGGCGTCTTCAATTTCCGGCGGAGTATATTTTTCATCGTGCTTGGCCAGCACCTCTTTTGCATTGATCAGGCTGCCGTTCTCCAGCACGCCCTGCGCAACCACGCCCTGCCCTTCACGAAACAGATCGGGAAGAATCCCCTCAAAGGTCACGCTGACCACGCCACTGGCATCATAAAGTTTGAACGAGACCTGCAGGCTTTGCGGATCGCGCTTCACGCTGCCCGGCATCACCATGCCGCCGACGCGCAGGCGCTGACCAGGCTCGGGTTTTTCGTGCGCCTCGCCTTTGCCCTGCAGAATTTCACTCGGGGTATAAAACAGATCGATATTGGCGCGCAGCGCATACATCACCAGCGTGGTGATTAATCCCAGGCCCACGACAATAGCGATAACGACCAGCATGCGGTTTTTACGGCGGCTGTTCACGGTTGATCTCCTGCCGACGTGGCGTGGTTTTTCTGTTTCGCCGCACGGATGCGCCGATCGCGGGCCTGCTGCTGTTGAATGGCGGTGAGCAAGCGACGTCGTTGCAACACGGTGTGCAGCACCAGCCCGGACAGCGCAATCAGGGTGACGATCACCGAAAGCCAGACGAAGAAGGCGTAGCCGCCCATGGCAAAAAACGCCTGCCAGGATGAGAATGCTGGCGTCATGGCTGGCCTCCGGTTTTCGTCGCCACGGCAATTGCCCACGGGCGATGCCGTTCGGTAAACAGGATCAGGTTACGCAGCCGCATCAGCGTCAGGGTAATAAACAGCAGCAGGCAGCCAAGGATCGACCAGCGCAACGGTGTACGCATGCTGGGCGCAATCGCCTGTTGCAGCATGCCGGACGATCCCTGATGCAGCGTATTCCACCACTGCACCGAATAGTGGATGATCGGCAGATTTACCACGCCCACCAGAATCAGGATGCTGGCCGCGCGGCCCGCCAGACGGCGATCGTCAAACGCATGCCATAGCGCAATCACGCCCATATAAAGGAACAGCAACACCAGTTCAGAGGTTAACCGCGCATCCCAAATCCACCAGGTGCCCCACATCGGTTTGCCCCAGGCAGAGCCGGTAACCAGCGCGATAAAGGTAAAGGTTGCCCCCACCGGCGCCATTGCCGCCGCCGCCAGATCGGCCATTTTTATCTGCCAGATCAGGCCGGTAAACGCCGCCACCGCCATCGCCGCGTAAATGCCCATCGACCACATGGCGGCCGGAACATGAATATAGATAATGCGATAGCTGTTGCCCTGCTGGTAGTCCGCCGGGGCAAAACCAAAGCCCCAAATCCAGCCGGTTAACAGCGTCGCCAGTGCCAGCAGCGCAAACCAGGGCACAAGACGACCGCATAACTGGTAGAGCCGCTCAGGCTTTGCCAGCTGATGTAACCACTTCCACATTTTTATTGCTCACAGTGAAGATAAGAAATCGAATCAGTGCAGGCTGATACGCAACGCGGCGGCGGTCGCAAACGGCGACAGCATGGCGCTGAGCACCAACATCGCGCCGAGAATGGCCAAATAGCCGCCGATCGGTAAACCCATGCCGGCGGCATCGATGGCCGCACTGGCAAATATCAATACCGGTATCGCCAGCGGCAATACCAACAGGCTGAGCAGCACGCCGCCACGCCGCAGGCCCACGGTCAGCCCGACGCCGATCGCCCCTAAAAAGCTGAGCGTCGGCGTGCCGAGCAACAGGGTCAGCGCTACGGCGCGCCAACTCGCCATATCCAGCGACAGCAGCAGCGCCACCAGCGGCGACAGCAGGATCAGTGGTACGCCGGTCAGCAACCAGTGCGCCACCACTTTGCCGATCACCGTGATCGGCAGCGGCGTGGGCAGCAGCAGCAGTTGCTCCAGCGAACCATCGAGAAAATCATCGCGAAACAGCCGCTCCAGCGCCAGCAGCGAGGCCAGCAAGGCAGCCACCCAGACGATGCCCGGCGCGATACGCGCCAGCAGCTGCGGCTCCGGGCCGACGCCCAGCGGAAACAGCGTAATCACGATCAGGAAAAACCACAGCGGATTGACGATCTCTGCGCCGCTGCGAAAGGCGAGCTGCAGTTCACGCCGGATAACGCGGATCAGCATGCGTCAGGCTCCACGCCGCACAGCTGGATTTTGCGCACGCGTCCATTGCCTTCCGGCAGATCCTGATGGGTAGTTAAGATGACCATGCCCCCGTTATCGGCATGTTGCATGAAATGCATCATTAATTTTTTTACGCCCGATTTATCGATAGCGGTCAGCGGTTCATCGAGGATCCACAGCGGCGCCTGGCTAAGCCAGAGACGCGCCAGCGCCACACGCCGTTGTTGTCCGGCAGAAAGCTGCGCCACCGGCACCGTTTCATAGCCGAGCAGATCGACGCTTTCCAGCGCTGCATCGCGCTGCGCTTCCGTGCTGGTCGCATGTAAAAAGGCCAAATTTTCGCGTGGCGTCAGCACCGCTTTGATTCCGGCATGATGACCTAAGTAGAGCAGATCGCGATGCCAGCGCTCACGCTGACGCGCTATCGCCGTGCCGTGCCAGTGGATAGCGCCGCTTTCCGGCTGGCTAAGCCCGGCCAACAGCCGCAGCAGCGAGGTTTTTCCGGCGCCATTCGGCCCGTCAATCTGCACAATATCGCCCGCGTCCGCGCGAAAATTCAACGCGCTAAATAGCGTACGCTCATCGCGAACACAGGTGAGATTAATGATTTCCAGCATGAGGGAAAAATCGCGCTATAAAAATGAGGGCGGCATGATAACACATGCCAGCATACTGCCGAAGCGCGCGCGGTGGCCGCAAAGGCCGCTCTGGCCGCGGATTGCCCTGCTGAAACGGCAAAAGCGGGCTAAAATAAGCAGAGTTAATACCTTGTTACTCTTGGTTGTATTTACCGTAACAATTTCAGAACACAAAAACCCGCTACGCTTATTGCCGTGCGCAAATATCACTGGGGAAAAACATGAAGTCAGAAGAAACAATAAAAGAGCACGACGGCGAAAGTAACGAAGTCGATAGCGAAGAAAAAGACAAGGGCGAAGAGATTGAGGTCGACGAGGAAGATCTGCCTTCCGGTGCCGCGGCGATCCATGAACAGATTCGTGAAGATGGTCAGAAAGAGCTTGAGCGCGACGGCATGGCGCTGCTCTGGTCCGCGATTGCCGCTGGTCTGTCTATGGGCGCATCGCTGATGGCGAAAGGGATTTTTCAGGTCCATCTGGAAGGCGTGCCCGGCGGCTTTTTGCTGGAGAACCTCGGCTACACCTTTGGCTTTGTGATTGTCATCATGGCGCGTCAGCAGCTGTTTACGGAGAACACCGTCACCGCCGTGCTGCCGATCATGCATAAGCCCACCGCAGGCAACTTTGCGCTGCTGCTGCGCCTGTGGGGATTGGTGCTGCTCGGCAATATGATCGGTACCGCCATTGCGGCGCTGGCTTTTAGCCAGATGCCAATCTTTGACGATGCCACGCGCCAGGCATTTACCCATATCAGCGAGAAAGTCATGGAGAATTCGCCTGGCGAGATGTTTGCCAATGCGGTGATCTCCGGCTGGATCATCGCTACCATGGTGTGGATGTTCCCTTACGCAGAATCGGCAAAAATCGTGGTGATCATTCTGATGACCTGGCTGGTGGCGCTTGGCGATTTGGCGCATATCGTGGTGGGTTCGGTGGAAGTGTTCTATCTGGTATTTACCGGTGCCGCGAGCTGGCATGAATTTTTATGGCCGTTTGCCGTGCCGACGCTGCTTGGCAATATCACCGGCGGCACGCTGATTTTTGCGCTGATCAGTCATGCGCAGATTCGTAACGACATGAGCAACGACAAGAAGCAGAAAACGTCGTCGCGTAAAAAAACTGCCTCAAAACAGTAAAACGCGCGCCGCTGGCCACTCTGGTGCCAGCGGCGCGTTGCCCCTAAGGATGATTGATGTCCCCTTCCGACCAGCAACTTGAACACCTTTATCAACAGGCTACCGAGCGTACGCTTACCGGCTGGCAGCAGCAGCCCGATATCGGCAACCTTCTGAGCGCGCCGCGCTATGCACAGGATAAATTTGCGCTTACCGCGGGTATCACGCCGGTCATAAACGCGGAGATTCAGTCACTGTTAGCCACGCTGCACCAGCTCGCCGCCGAGGATCCGCTGGCCGATGTCATGCCGCCTGGCGCAGTGCATTTTACCTTTCTCGCCATTACGCCGCCGCACTATGACACGACGGATGCGCAGGATGATTTCAGCCAACTGACACAGGCATTTCAGGCGATTACACCGCTGCGCGTGCGGCTGGAAAAACTGCGGCTGGTGGCGCTGCCAGGGCAGCTGTTGCTGGCGGGCATACCCGATGCGTACAGCCTGGCCATGCGCGCCACCTTCACGCAACAATTGCTGGCAAGCCCATGGCAGAACGCGTTGCACCAGCGCTATCCGCATACGCCGCTGCCGCCGCCCTTTTGGCACAGCACCCTGCTGCGCTATGAAGCGGAGCAGCTACCGCTGCACTTCCGTGCGTTTTTCATGCAGCATCAGCATCGATTTTACGGCGCGGTCGATGCGCCGCTGAAGCTGGTGATGAGTAATTACAACTGGAGCAAAGCCAGAGTGATTGCCGCCTCGCCTTAGTTAAAAAGCGCGAAGGTGCTGACAAAATAGGAGCCGGCAAAGGCGACATAGCTCAGCCACACCAGCATGATTAGCGTCACAGAGAGTTTGAGAGACATGATGTTACCTCGTCAGCAAGGGGGTCAGGGAAAGCGTCTTTACTTTCCTTTACGTTATGCCTGGCTGCTAAAGGCGTTATTGATCCAGCGCAATAGTGCGTGAATTGGCGATAACAGAGATAATGCGCTGCTGACATTAGCCGGCTCAGACCGCATTCACTGCAACAAAACCCGGCCATCACTTGTAAAAAATGCGGCAATTACGGTAACATGCGCCGCGACACTGATGTGTCAGGTTGTCTCCTTAGTTAAATGGATATAACGAGCCCCTCCTAAGGGCTAGTTGCAGGTTCGATTCCTGCAGGGGACACCATTCTATAGTTCGCCACCCTCCGTAACAGTTCGCAAAACCCCTTTAGATACAAGCCAACAACCAATTATCCATTCGTAACCGCTCGCAATGGTTCGTTAATAGCCGCCCCCTTCGGCAGGTAAAAAATGAGTCACTAATTTTACCCATCGGAATCTTATCTATGCTCACCATTAAGCAGGTCGATGCGATCAGGCCGAAAGATAAGCCGTACCGCCTGCTTGATAGCAATGGCCTGCACCTCTGGCAGGTGTCAGGCAAAAAAGCCTGGCAGTCAGGATACAAAATTGGTGGTAAGAAGAAGGTTTTTTCACAGTGCCGTGAAGACCGGCTTCAATCCAACCCGCATAAAGTTGCACTCCCCTGGCAGGCTATACAGCTCAGCGCCCAGCGCAATACAATCCCCTTCCCGGTTAATGCCTCTATTTCAGGAGCACCTGAAATCAGTTAGCAACCGTTTATAAGATTGAGATGAAGTAATCCGCTGAGCTAAAGGGGGATGGCTTCAGATTAGGCTAAAATTCTATAAACAAGCGTCAGCAAACCCCACTGAGGTAACGACGCGGTTTAACAGAAAGAGGACGGAAAATGAAAATTACTGTGGTTTTTGAGGATACTGGCGTTGAAGAGGAGCATGAGTTTGAATCCAAACCTCGCGCCGGAGATTTAGTCACATTAACGCGCGATGGGAAAGGTGAAGATTATATCGTTATCATTGAGCCTGACCCCGATCACACCCATGACAATGGACGTGATGGCTACCCCAAAAAGGCCAGGGTCCGGCCCGCATAATGATCGCTGAAACCGCCCGCACATGGCGGTTTCAGCGTGCGCACTACTCAGTCAAACACACCATTAATCACCGCGGTGACCACGGCGGTGCTCAGTGCAATCAGCACCAGATTATCGCCCACGATTTTCCATTCATGGCCGGGATAATAAGGCAGTTCATTGAGTATCGACGGCGGCAAGCTGCGTTTAGCGATGCCCGGCGGAAGCGGCTTACCGCGCGCGAGATTTTTGGCGATGCCTGGCGGCAGGGATTTGTAGCCGGTAATGCCATATTCTTCGGCCAGGCCACGGGCAAAGGAATAGCCGATATCACGCTCAGCATCACGCGGGTTACCGCCCTTTTTATGGCCGCCTTTGCTTGCGTTGCCCTGCCCTTTCTCCGCATGCTTGCTGTTGCCGTGGGCGTTACCTTTGCCATTGCCGTTACCATGCCCATTACCGGGATCGGCAAGCACAGAAAAACTGGAAAACACTATGCATAGCGCCAGCACAGCAGAATGTGATTTAACGTTCTTATTCATGTTTTTATTCCCGCGAGGATAATCAACATCAATCTATCGCTGGTCCTGATAAACCGCAATCAGCAAAAAGCTCATCTGCGATACCGCCCTTGTACCCGCGGTTAAAAGCCTAGTTGCAGGCTGAGTACCACAATGCCCGGCAATATAAATCCTGACCGGAAACTCACGTAGCGGTTAATCTCATATTTCACGCCATGATAAATATAGGGAGCAAAGCCGATGCCGGAGAGTTTTTTCATTTCGCGGTAAGCACCCGCATCGCCGCATTGTGAAAACGGCTTGATAAAAAACTCTCCGGCATAAACATATATGCCTTCAATCACCAGATTGTGATATTCCCCCCAGCGCTTCTCCATGCCCAGTAGCGCACAGCGGTTGCCTTCGCTATTGATTAGCGTGCCGCCATACAGGCTGTAATCGGACTTTTCGTCTATCTGCTTCTCCAGCGCAACCAGCTCATTTTTAAAGTATTGTGTGTAATCCTTTGTTGGCGCGTAAGCGTGCCAGACAAAAGAGGCGGTGTGTAACGAGTAAAGATCCATTTCACTGGCGGCGGCATTCGATAAGCCTGCGCTCACCACAAGCGCAGCGCAGACCGCGCTTTTTACGTTAATGCCCACGTGTATTTCCTGAAAGCGAATCTGCATTCTGGCTGAATAAATACTGATTGCGATAATACTGTGATTATATTCAGCCACCCGGCATTTACGCTTCGCTTAATAATAGCCGAGGCGGATGCCGTAATTAACATAGAGCAAGGCGATTTCAGGAACAAATAAAAAGTAGTTCTTACGCTGATTCTGTGATGAGAAAGGATAAAGGCAAATTCAGACGGACCGAATGTTGACGATGATCAACGAGCAGGGTTCACCTGATGAATTAGCTTACTGGCAACGCGATCCAGGGATCGCGTTGCCAGCGTCATTAAAGATCCAGTGGCAGCAGACATCAATCCTGCTGAGGTTGCTCTTTGTGCTGCTCTCTTCCACTCTCTTGCGGCAGATCGTCTTCATACACGGGAATTTCCGCATCGTCTGGCACGGGTTCAACATAATCGGGTTGGGGTGTCATAACAGGGATCCTCACTGGAAACAGGTAAGTTAAGCGTAGTCGATAAGGGCGCTGGCGATAGCGCTGCTTTCATGTCGCGGATCCTGTCGATCCTCAGCGAAGCAAAATAGAGCGGATAAAAAATGCGGTACGCGGCAGCAGTGAAAAAAACAGAAACTTGCCTGATGCTCTTTCTCTTCAGATGCTATTAATCACGCCATGAACAAATTGACTCGTCCATAATGCAAGAACAGGACTGCTAGCACTGACATCCTGACCTAATCCTGCAAAATCAGGGTCAAATCAGCAAAAGAAGTATTTTAAATACACCTCCGATCAGCGACTTTTCGCAAATCATAATTGTACAAAGCACTGCATTTTGTATAAGTTTGCCGGGTGATGATTCATCACACATAACGAATGATGCTTTGCATCGCCTCTGGAGGTGTTCGTGGATTTCCACCTGCAGAGGCAATCTTTTTTTCCTGCCTTGTCCCGCGCAATAAAACACCGCTTCAGCAGTCAACTTCACCCAGAGTAAAACGCATTTTCCCAATCAGATAAACGGCACGCCGCCGGTTACCGCAATCGTTGCGCCTGAAATATAGCTGGCGTCATCGCTGGCCAACATGACGTAAGAAGAAGCGAGTTCCGCAGGCTGACCGGCACGTTTCATCGGCACCGATTCACCATCATGCTTCACATCTTCCGCGGTCATCGTGGCCGGAATCAGCGGCGTCCAGATCGGACCCGGCGCAACCACGTTGGATCGAATGCCTTTTTCTGCCAGCAGCGCGGCAAAACTGCCGGAAAAGTTAATGATCGCCGCTTTGGTTGCGGAATAGGCAAGTAGCGTCGGCACCGGACGATCGGCATTCACCGAAGCAGTATTGATGATCACGCTGCCTTTTGGCATATGTGCCACCGCAGCCTTGGTGATCCAGAACAGGCTATAGAGATTGGTTTTCATGGTGCGATCGAACTCATCATCGCTGATCTCTTCCAGCGACTGACGCGTCTGCTGAAAAGCAGCGTTGTTGACCAAAATATCGATTTTGCCGAAAGCATCCACCGCCTGTGATACCAGATGCCGGCAGTGTTCCGCCGAGGTGATATCGCCCGGCACCAGCACGGCTTTTTGACCCGCCTCTTCAATCAAACGCGCGGTGTCCTGCGCATCTTCATGTTCGTTGTAGTAGCTGATCAGCACATCCGCGCCTTCACGCGCATAGGCGATGGCCACCGCACGGCCAATACCAGAATCACCGCCGGTAATCAGCGCCTTTTTGCCCTGCAAACGTCCGCTGCCCTGATAACTCGTTTCGCCATGATCCGGCGTCGGCTGCATTTTAGCCGTGGTACCCGGCCAGTCTTGTTGCTGCTCGGGTTGCGGTGGAAAGGGGCGATGGGAAGTCGTCATCATGTTCTCCTCTTAGGCCAACGCGAGGTTGGCAATCAATGGCGCCTGTTCCGCAGAGGGCGGATGCAGCACGACCACGTTTTCGCGAATGGGAGGTAAGCATAGTTCAGGAAAACCACAGTGACGGGATTCTGCCGGAGAGTAAGTGCATTGAAGAAGTTTACAGCGGAAAAGCGGAAACACGCGGCATTACGGGCGGACAGATGCTGTCCGCCCCTTCCTCTATTGGGCCTGTTGCGCCCAGCGGGAAACACCAATGTTGAGCTTATAGGGTTGCGTAATCGCCTTGCGGGCTATCCAGTAGAGTAAAACCCGGTCGTCGTCACGGTCGCGGTCAGCCATCGACAATAGCTTTAAAGAGAGTGTCGATTTGTTAACCGGCTGATGTTCATCGCTAAGCTCAATCACAGCCTGACCGATTAAACAGCAGACTTCGTCCTCGTTGGAATTGGATTCATATGCTCGGTCTTTCATATTTCCTCCTCGTTGAATGAATATAAAGCCTGGCACAGCATTTTCCACTGCGCAAAAACAACGTACCAGTAGAAACATTCTGTAACCCTGGTTTCGCTGACGCGTAATCCACTATAAAAAACTTACGCAGCGCAGTGCTAGCAAAAGTGTCGTGATATTAGCCACTTACCGCTAGCAATCTTTTATCCTCTCCGTGAAGCGCAGCCATTTTAGGAATTTACTGAAAAAAGCCGTTCATGCCGAAATTACGGCAGTTCATTCCCTGCTGAGGGCGATTCATGGCTTCAGTTCTGCCATGCGCGTGCGTCACGGGTAGGCTGAGGGCAATTTAATGATTCCCGCATGGGGGAGACGCAATGAGCACATCAACAGCACCCTTTTCGAGCCGCACCCGCTGGCTGACCTTAGCCGGCACGGTGGTTATGCAGTTTGCCCTTGGCTCGGTTTACACCTGGAGCCTGTTCAACGGCAAGCTTTCGGCCAAGCTCGACGAACCGATCAGTCAGGTGGCCTTTTCGTTTGGTCTGCTCAGCCTCGGGCTGGCGATCGCCTCCTCGGTGGCGGGAAAGCTGCAGGAGCGTTTTGGCGTGCGTAACGTCGCCATTGGCGCCGGTATTCTGATGGCGATTGGCTTTTACCTCACCGCGCACGCCAGCAATATCTATCTGTTATGGCTCAGCGCCGGTGTGCTGGTCGGCCTGGCGGATGGCGCCGGTTATCTGATGAGCCTGTCGAACTGCGTGAAATGGTTTCCGGAACGCAAAGGAGTCATTTCCGCCTGCGCCATTGGCGCCTACGGCCTGGGAAGCCTCGGCTTCAAGTTTATCTGCGGCTATCTGCTCAGCGTTACCAGCCTGGAGAATACCTTTATCATCTGGGGCGCGATGGCAATGACGATGATCATTATTGGCGCGCTGATGATGACCGATGCGCCGGCACAGCAGCCGACGCAAAACGCGCTGGGCACGACGCGCGACTATACGCTGGCCGAATCGATGCGCCTGCCGCAGTACTGGATGCTGGCGTTGATGTTTCTTACCGCCTGCATGAGCGGCCTGTACATTATTGGTGTGGCCAAGGATATCGGCGAAAGCCTGGTGCACTTAACCAGCCAGACGGCGGCCAATGCGGTAACGGTGATTGCTATTGCCAACCTCAGCGGACGTCTGGTGCTGGGCGTGCTCTCGGATAAAATGGCGCGCATTCGCGTCATCTCACTGGCGCAGATTGTTTCACTGGCGGGCATGAGCCTGCTGCTGTTTACCCAGATGAATGAAACCAGCTTCTATCTGTCAGTCGCCTGCGTGGCCTTCAGCTTTGGCGGCACCATCACCGTTTATCCTTCGCTGGTCAGCGACTTTTTCGGCCTGAATAACCTGACCAAAAACTATGGCGTTATCTATCTGGGCTTTGGTATTGGCAGCGTGCTCGGCTCGCTGATCGCCTCGCTGTTCGGTGGCTTTACAGTGATCTTCAGTTTGATCGCCACGCTGCTTACCCTGTCGCTGGCGATGTCGCTGCTGATACGTCAGCCGGCTCGCGAACGTCATGCGCAACCCGTATTGCAGCGCGGATAAAAAAAGGGCGCCGCGGCGCCCTGTTCTCTTCTCATCGCCTGACGGCAGCGTTATTTTTCCAGTGAGATAAAGCACGGCTCGGCCACACCGGCCACATCAACCCTGACAGCAAACAGATCGCCGGAGAGCGGATAGGTTGCCAGCTCTTCTTCGGTGCGATTTTCACGCGAACTGGTGATATAAAGCGTTTTCAGATCGGGTCCGCCAAACGCCACCATGGTTGGCCAGCGCACCGGCAGCGTGATTTCATCGACGATTTCAGCCGTAGCCGGATCGACCCGTACCACACGCCCACCATCAAATTGCGCCGACCAGTAAAATCCTTCGCTATCGACCGCTGCGCCATCAGGCTGACCGCCCTGCGCATCAAAATGCCGGAACACTTCACGCGGGCCGTGCTCGCCGGTGTCGGGGTCGAGCGGATAACGATAGAGCACGCCATGCGGCGTATCGCTGTGGTACATCCAGCGGCGGTCCGGGGAAAATGCCAGCCCGTTGGAGATTTTTACCTCGTCGATGACATGCAGCTGGTAATCGCTGTCGACGCGGCAGAGTTTGCCACCGTCGCGATCCTGCGGTTCCCACAGGCTGCCGCACCAGAAGCGGCCAAAATGATCGACGCGGCCATCGTTGAAGCGGCTTTTGCTCGCCTCGCCGGGATTATCGGCAACCTTACGCAGTGGCCGACACTGCTCATCCAGCAACCAGACGCCGCTGCGCAGTGCCGCAATCAATCCGCCCTCTTCCCGCAGGCCGATGCAGCCTACCTCTTCCGGCAGGGCAAAACTCTCCAGCTCGCCGCTGGCCGGATCGTAGCGATGAATGGCAGGCGCCAGAATATCGACCAGCCAGAGTTTCTGCTCTTTCACCGACCACAGCGGGCATTCTCCCAGCTCGGCCTGCAAGGCCAGCTCGTGCTCAACCTTATATTCCATGTTTACTCCTCAATATTGGCGTAGCCATTAAATATAGTGCTAAATCAGATGCGAATGATAATCTCTTTTTACTTGCTTTTCGGATTAATCGCTTTATGCTGGCAATATATTAAGTGCATTCCTATTCACCTCGCCCTCTTAATACGTCCCACCATTATTTTGACATATTTCCACATATCTTATTCGCTATATCTACATTACATACATCTTTTCTCCACTTTTATTGCGTAACGTTACCGGCAGAAGCAAGAAAGAGGACGATGAGATGAACAGAATAGTAAAAATGCTATTTGTCGTTGCGACGGTTAGCACATTAAGCGGATGTATTGTCGATCGGGGTTGGGACCATCATCATGGTGGACATCACCACGGCGGCCATCATCGCGGCTGGTAACGGATAAAACAATAAGGGCTAAAAACCCACGGGCAAAGAGTACACACAGCAATATAAAAATAAAAACATTAAGGCGGGAATTTTTCCCGCCTCTTTTTTTAGCTTTTAATCGCGTAATTACATTGATACCAGGTCTTCTTCAGTCCGGGAATATGGCTATCCTGCGACGGTAAAGGATCCACTTTATCAAATCCCCGCTCGCTGCAATATTGTGACAAATCTACCTGCATCGCATCATTATTCACCCGCGCTGGATCAAAACGGTATTGCACCGTATGCGCAGTGGTGTCTTCGTCTATACGTTCAAAAGCACCTGGCTTGTTGGCGGTACATCCCGCCAGTAATAAAAGCGCAACTGCGCTAATAACTGATTTTTTCATTATTTTATCCTCATTGAATGCGAGGGAGTGTAAATACACCATAGGGTGCAAAACATCGGCGTTGTCCGGTTTTTTCCAAGCTTACACCGATTGAATCAATCATTTTAAACGGCTGGTGCTATTGATGAGATCTTGCGAAGATAGCGTCAAGAAGCAAAGAAGAGAGCGCCACACCAGGAATTACCAATAAAAATAAAGCTATACTGACCTTGATGCCCGCGCTGAGCGGGCTTTTTTTATGGCACAGCTTTTTGTCTACATCAGGCGCGCACGTCCACCAGCACCGGGCAGTGCGCCCGCTCAATCACCGCCGCGCTGACTGACCCTTTCAGCAGACGATTGAATGGCGACAGGTGGCGGCGTCCCATAATAATCATGCTGGCCTGATATTTATTGGCCTGGCTGACGATGGTTTCCGCCGCATCTCCGGCAATCACGACGCCGCGCGCTTTAACGCCGTCGCGAAACAGCGCCGCCAGTGCGTGGCGCACCACCATCTCTGCGGTGTTTTGCTCATCCAGCGCTGCGCCAAAGTCACCGGGATCTTCACCGGCATCAATTTCAAACGGCTCATTGCAGGAAGAATAGGTGGGATCGACACAGCACAACACCAGCACGCTGGCCTGCTGCGCCAGCGCCTGTTCGCCTGCCAGACCGGTCACATTTTTCGCCACCGGACTGTTATCGACGGCCAATATCAGGGTTTTCATCGTCGCAACCTCACTATTCGCTGATGGTAATTTTGCCAATTTCGCGCATAAGCGCCTCTTTGCAGCGCAATATTTCAACCTGGTAAAGCGCTTCGTTTTTCTGAAAACGCGCGGAAGGCACCAGCAACGAAATGGAAAAACGCCCAAATAGCGTATCCAGCGCCACTGCCATGGTTGAAATACCTTCCAGCGTTTCACCGCGATCGTAAGAGATGCCGCTTTTGCGCACCTCCCCAATCAGGTTTAGCAGCTCAGGCAGGGTTTTTACGGTTTTTTCGGTGAGTTCAGCATAGGCTTCACCCACCATGGTGCGCACATCTTCATCGCGTTCCAGCGCCAGCAGCGCACGGCCGCCGGAAGTGCTGTAAAGCGGCAGATTTAGCCCCATGCGCGGTACCACCCGCAGTTCGCGCGAGGCGACGACATGATGAACGATAGCCAGCTGCGTGCCACTGGGTCGCGCCAGCGACACCGTTTCATTGGTAGCATGGCAGAGCGCATCCAGCGCCGGGCGGGAGATCTCAATCATGTCGCTGTGCACGTTATTGATCAGGCGCAGCAGCGCCGGGCCGAGACGCACGGCGCCCGCGCCGTAGCTGCGTATCAGCTGTGCCGACTCCAGCGCGGCAACGATTCGCTGCACGGTGGATCGTGGCAGATCAACCGCCTGGGCAATTTCGCCGAGGCTCATGCCGCCAGGCCGATCGCCTACCGCGTTCAATATTTTTGCGGCGCGCGCGATCACCTGAATGCCGCCGCCTCTCTCATCATCTCGGGTGGAACCAGTATCCTTCATCGTGTCGTTTCCTTACTTATGAGGCGGCATCACTGTAGCGTTTTTTTTCAGCGTAAGCAGCATGTATCACATTGCAATACACCAGACCACACTGTAAACTCCGGCTGTATCACATAGCAATACACTGCATCAATAAATGACAACATCCCCTGCTGCGCCCACACCGCCTGCGCCGCATCCTTTTACCTTTCGTCTGGCGATGGGCTTGCTTGGTGTGCTGATTGCCGCCCTTACTTCCGGCCTTAACGATCGCGTTAGCGATATGGCGCTGGCGGATCTGCGCGCCGCGACCGGCATCGATTACGCCACCGGCAGCTGGCTGGTCTCCGCCTATCAGGCGGCGGAAGTAGCAGCGATGATGCTGGCACCCTGGTTCGCCGTCACCTTCTCGCTGCGTCGCTTTACGCTCACCGTTTCGCTGGGCTTTGCGCTGATCGGCGCGCTGCTGCCGTTCGCGCCCAACGGCACGCTGCTGATCGCTCTGCGCGCGCTGCAGGGGCTGTTTGGCGGTGCGCTGCCGCCGATGCTGATGACCGTGGCGCTGCGCTTTTTGCCGCCGCCGATCAAGCTGTTTGGCCTCAGTGCCTACGCGCTGACCGCCACCTTTGGCCCAAATATGGCCGCCTCGCTGGCGGCGCTGTGGACCGACAGCGTCGGCTGGCAGTTTGTGTTCTGGCAGGTGATCCCGCCGATGCTGATCGCCTGCTTGCTGACCGGCTGGGGCATTCCGCAGGATCCGACGCGCTATGAGCGTTTTCGCCAGATGGATCTGTTTGGCATGGTCACCGGCAGCGCCGGCATCGCTATGCTGATTCTGGCGCTGACGCAGGGCGAGCGGCTCGACTGGTTCGACTCACCGCTCTACAGCGGCCTGTTACTGGTCTCGCTGGCCTGCCTGACGGTGTTTGCCATCAATGAATGGTTTCACCCGCTGCCGCTGTTTAAGCTGCAGATGTTGTCACGCCGCAATCTCAGCTTCGGCCTGATCGGATTATCGGCGGTGCTGGTGCTGACACTCTCCGGTTCAGCGTTGCCGTCGGGCTATCTGGCGCAGGTCTCTGGTTTTCGCACCGTGCAATTTGCGCCGCTGGCGCTGACTATCGGCCTGCCGCAGCTGCTCGTGGCGCCACTGCTGGCCGCCTTGTTGAATATCCGCTGGATCGACTGCCGCTGGATGCTGATCGCTGGTGCCACGCTGATTGCCGGTTCCTGTCTGCTCGGCACGCAGATCACCAGCGACTGGGCGCGCACCAATTTCTGGCTGATTCAGGCGATGCAGGCGCTGGGCCAGCCGATGATTATTCTGCCGATTCTGATGACCGCGACCAGCGTGGTGGCACCGCCAGAAGGGCCTTTCGCCTCGGCGATGTTTAATACCGTACGGGGTTTCTCCAGCATTGCCGCAGGCACGCTGGTGGAGTGGTTTCTGAGCCATCGTGAGCAGTTTCACTCCAACGTGTTGCTGAACGCGGCAGCGCAAAAGCCCTGGCTGCTCAGCGCTGAAAATGGCGCCAGCGCCAGCGGTTCGCAGCCTTTTCTGGCCGATGGCAGCGTCAGTTCCGGCGAAAATCTCAGCCAGTTTGCCAGCATGGTGAAACATCAGGCGCTGGTGTTGGGCATTAGCGACAGCTACCTGATGCTGATCGGTTTTGCGGCGCTGCTGATCCTGCTCACCGCCCTGCTGCCGCGCCGCGTCTGGCCGCCACAAACTTTACTTAATTCTTCTACCACGAAAACGAGAATCTGATTATGTCTGCGATGACAACAACACGGCGCAGCGCGCTGCTGCTGGGCCTGCTGATAATTCTGCTGCTGATCGGCTGGGCGATCTGGCACGCCATCAATCAACACGATCGCCGCACCGATGACGCCTGGGTTACCGCGGATTACACACTGGTTGCGCCGAAAGTCTCAGGCTATGTCGCCACGGTAAACGTGCGCGATAACCAGCAGGTCAAGGCGGGCGATATTCTCGCCACGCTGGACGATCGCGATTATCGCGTGGCGCTGGAAACCGCGAGGGCAAATTTACAGGTCAGCGAGGCGCGGCATATTAGCGCACTGGCGCAGCTGGAGCAGCAGCAGGCAAACATCGACGAGGCAAAGGCCGCCCTGCTCGCCAGCCAGGCGACCGCGCAGTACGCCGGGCAGAACGCCGCACGTTATCGCCGACTGTTGCAAAGCGGCACCGCGACCGCGGACGAACAGGAAAAAGCGAGCTCAACGATGCGTTCATCTGCTGCCAGCGTGCAGCAGGCGCAGGCGGCGCTGAGCGCGGCGCAAAAGCAGGTTGGCGTGTTGCAGGCTGCGGTGCGTCAGGCGGAAGCAGACAGCGCGGCCGCCCAGGCGAATGTTGATCAGGCGACGCTGAACCTTTCCTATACGCGCATCGTTGCGCCAATCGATGGCATGGTTGGCCAGCGCGCAGTGCGTCAGGGAGCCTATGTCAGCGCGGGCACGCGTCTGTTGGCGGTGGTGCCGCTGCAGGAGACGTGGATCATGGCGAACTATCTGGAAACGCAGCTGCGTGATGTGCATCCTGGCCAGCCGGTATCGATTCGCGTGGATGCGCTGCCAGGCAAAACCTTCCACGGCCACGTCGACAGCATTGCGCCCGCCACCGGCGCCACCTTCTCGGCTCTCTCGCCAGACAATGCGACCGGAAACTACACTAAGGTGGTACAACGCCTGCCGGTGAAAATTGTGCTGGATGCTCATCAGCCCGATACGGCGCAGCTGCGGGTGGGCATGTCGGTTGTTCCGTCGATTGACGCGCCCTGATTGCGCTATTTATTTTTCTGACGTCGACGGGTAAATTAGCTGCCGCTCCCGCCCTGAGCACAATGGGCACATGCGGTTCAGACGAGACTGAGCACGTTAGCGTTTTTTCCGGGAGGTACGATCGTTTTGGCCGCCATCATTAAGAGGAGTGTGTGATGAAATATGCGCTGATGGGACTCTCTTTCTTCCTGTTGCTGTGGCTCGGCACGTTTCTGCTGATGCTGTGATCATCTGTGATAAAAAAGGCGACCCACGGGTCGCCTTTTTTTGGCTATTCCGCCGCCTCCGTTTTGCCCGGCAAAATACCATCTGCCCGAAACATCGCCTTGATGCCGCGCACCGCCTGACGAATTCGGTCGCTGTTTTCAATCAGCGCAAAGCGAACGTGCGTATCGCCGTAATCGCCGAAGCCGACGCCCGGCGACACGCAAACCTTCGCCTCCTGCAGCAGCAGTTTGGCAAACTCCAGCGAGCCGAGATGCGCATAGCGATCAGGAATTTTTGCCCAGACGTACATTGATGCTTTGGGCATATCTACCATCCAGCCCGCTTCGTGCAGCCCTTTCACCAGTACGTCGCGCCGCCGCTTGTACTGTTCGGCGATATCGCGCACACACTGCTGATCGCCTTCCAGCGCGGCAATCGCTGCCACCTGTAGCGGCGTGAAGGTGCCATAATCGTGATAGCTTTTGATGCGGGCCAGCGCCGCCACCAGCTCAGGATTACCGACCATAAAGCCGATACGCCAGCCCGCCATATTGTAGCTTTTTGATAGCGTAAAGAACTCTACCGCCACGTCGCGGGCGCCGGGAACCTGCATGATCGACGGCGCTTTCCAGCCGTCGTAAACGATATCGGCATAGGCGAGATCGTGGATCACCAGCACGTTGTACTGTTTTGCCAGCGCAATCACGCGTTCAAAGAAGTCGAGCTCAACGCACTGCGCAGTAGGGTTCGACGGGAAGCCGAGGATCATCATTTTCGGTTTCGGATAGCTTTCCCGGATCGCGCGCTCCAACTCGTTGAAGAAATCGACGCCTGCCACCAGCGGCACCGAACGGACCTGCGCACCGGCGATCACCGCGCCGTAAATATGAATGGGGTAGCTGGGATTGGGCACCAGCACGGTATCACCGTGATCCAGCGTCGCCAGCATCAGGTGCGCCAGTCCCTCTTTCGAGCCGATAGTGACAATCGCTTCCGTTTCCGGGTCGATTTCTACGTCGTAGCGCTCGCCATACCATTTTGCGATGGCGCGACGCAGACGAGGAATGCCGCGTGAAGTGGAATAGCCGTGGGTATCGTCACGCTGGGCAACCTGACACAGCTTCTCAACGATGTGCGGCGGCGTTGGGCCATCAGGATTGCCCATGGAAAAATCGATGATGTCTTCGCCGCGCCGACGCGCAGCCATTTTCAGTTCAGCGGTAATGTTGAATACGTAAGGGGGCAAGCGTTCAATGCGGGAAAAACGACGAGACGAACTGTTATCAGCCATGATGTCCTCTGGATTACGTTAGCGCCCGGACCGTCCGAGCGACGTGGATCGCCTGAGCGATCGTCAAAACCATAACGTAGTCGCAACAAAATTGTCGAGAGACCGTCACGCTTTTTTTTAAGCCCGTGCGTTGAGTCGCCCAAAAACCCAGTCGTTGACCCATTCGCCACGCAGCAGGTAATTATCGCGCAGCGTGCCCTCCAGCAGAAAACCGTTTTTCTCCAGAATACGCCGCGATGCCCAGTTGCCTTCCACCACTGACGCTTTCAGCTTGTGAAACTCACACTCATTCAGCAGGAAATCGCATACCGCTGCCAGCGCTTCGCTGCCGTAGCCCTGTCCGCAGACGTGCGGCAGCAGGGTGTAACCAATTTCCGCCTGAGCATAGGGCTTCCATTCGGCGTTGACGCCCATCATGCCTATCGCTTCACCGGTGGCTTTCACCGTCAGCACCACGCAGAGCATATGAAAACTGGTTTTGAGCCACGGCGCCAGCCGGCTGGTAAAGCGCTGCTGTAGATCGTCGTCATCAGGCACGTCACCGATCCACTCCATGGTGCGCGGATCCTGATGCAAACGTTGAAACAGTGGCCAGTCGGTATTGTGCAGGCGGTTTATTTTTAGCCGCTCGGTAGTTAAGTACATAGTCTCATCCTGAAAACCGGAAAACAGCGATAGCGTAACCAGCAAGCGTGCCGGATTAACGCGCCAGAATTGTCATTACCCTCCAACGCACACTGGCAGCACCACTGGCGTAAGGTCGGCTAAACAGCGTAGCCCTTTTGTCACCCGGTTACCGTGATCGCCGCAGTAACTCATCATGCTGATGCTGTGTGCACTGAATGACCGATGCCGATGCCGACATTGTATGTATGTTGTAATCAAAGCAAGTCATTCCACTTAATCCCCTTTTTCTCGCCAGGATTTCCTCTTATTGAAGAGATGAAACCGCCTCCGGATTGATATGGCGCGTGGAAACTGCATTCGCTGCCACTGTGCGCTGGCGCCCGGCGCGTGCATTTTTTATCATGGTCCTTACGCTTCTCTATGCCGGAATCTTTGTGCAAACCCACTTTGAAATGTTATTGGCGGTGTTAGACCGCGCCGCGCTGATGCTGATCTGCCTGTTTTTTATGACGCGCACGCGCCAGTTTCGTCAGCTGCTGCAAAAAGAGGGGCATTCGCGCCAGGAAAAAATGGCGGTCACTGCCATTTTCTCGCTGTTCGCGCTGTTCAGCACCTGGTCCGGCATTAACGTTGATGGCTCGCTGCTTAACGTTCGGGTTATCGCCGTCATGTCCGGCGGCATCCTGTTTGGCCCGTGGGTCGGCATCACTACCGGCGTCATCGCCGGGCTGCATCGCTATCTGATCGATATCGATGGCGTCACGTCGATTCCCTGCCTGATCACCAGCATTATTGCTGGCCTGGTTTCGGGCTGGATCCACCTTAAAATCCCTAAAAATCAGCGCTGGAGCGTGGGCATTGTCGGCGGCATGCTGTGTGAATCGCTGACCATGCTGCTGATTGTGCTGTGGGCAAAACCGCGGTCGCTGGGGCTGGAGATCGTCTCTGACATTGCGCTGCCGATGATCCTTGGCGCTTCCAGTATTGGCCTGATCGTGCTGCTGGTGCAGAGCGTTGAGGGCGAAAAAGAAGCCATTGCCGCCCGTCAGGCCAAGCTGGCGCTGGAGATTGCCAATAAAACGCTGCCGTTGTTTCGGCAGATCAACAGCGAATCGCTGCGTAAAGTGTGTGACATTATTCGCCACGACATCAACGCCGATGCGGTGGCGATCACCAACACGCACCAGATTCTTGCTTACGTCGGCTATGGCGAACAAAACTATCACGATGGCGACGAAGGCATCAGCCCGACCACCGCGCAGGCGATCGGCAGCGGAAAAATCATTATTAAAAACAACGATGAGGCGCACCGCACGCCGGATATTCATTCAATGATTGTGATTCCGCTGTGGGAAAAAGGGGAAGTCACCGGCACGCTGAAAATTTATTATCGTCACGCGCATCGCATTACCTGGACGCTGAAAGAGATGGCGGTAGGGCTGTCGCAGCTGATTTCCACCCAGCTTGAAGTGTCGCGCGCGGAGCAGCTGCGTGAGATGGCGAACAAGGCCGAACTGCGGGCGTTACAGAGCAAAATCAATCCACACTTCCTGTTTAACGCGCTGAATGCGATTTCCGTGTCGGTGCGACTGAATCCCGATACCGCGCGCCAGCTGATCATCAACTTATCGCGTTACCTGCGCTATAACCTTGAATTAAATGATGATGAAAGCATCGATATCAAAAAAGAGCTGTGGCAAATCAAGGATTATATCGCCATTGAGCAGGCGCGATTTGGTGACAAGCTCAGCGTAATTTATGACATAGATGAAGAAGTCAGCTGCACCATTCCCAGCCTGCTGATTCAGCCGCTGGTGGAAAATGCCATTGTGCACGGCATTCAACCCTGCCGCGGCAAAGGCGTGGTAACCATCATGGTGCACGATCTGGGCAATCGCGTGCGCGTTGCGGTGCGCGATACCGGCAACGGCATCAGCGATGACGTGATCGCCCGCGTGGCAAATAATGAGATGCCGGGCAACAAGATTGGCCTGCTCAATGTACATCATCGCGTCAGGCTGCTGTATGGTGCAGGCTTGGAGATCAGTCGTCTGAATCCCGGCACGGAGATCGCCTTTACGCTGTCGAAAAATGGCCAGCTGCTGCCGGAACATAACTTTTTCCTGAATAACTGAAACGGAACCGACGACGTTGAAAGCCATTATTGTTGAAGATGAATTTCTGGCCCAGCAGGAGCTTAGCTGGCTGATTGAGCAGCACAGCAATATCGACGTGGTTGCGCGTTTTGACGATGGCATGGAGGTGTTGCGCTATCTGCACCATCATCGCGTGGATTTGATTTTTCTCGACATCAATATTCCGTCGATGGATGGCGTGCTGCTGGCGCAAAGCGTCAACCAGTTTGCGCACAAGCCGTTGATTGTGTTTATCACGGCGTGGAAAGAGCATGCGGTCGAGGCGTTTGAACTGGAGGCGTTTGACTACATCCTGAAGCCTTATCATGAGGCGCGGATTGTCACGATGCTGCATAAACTGGAAGCGAGCTGGCAACAGCAGCAGTTGGGCAGTAACAGCGGAGCGCCTTCGGTGCCGCAAACAGTAAATTTAGCGAAAGATGAGCGGATTATCGTCACCGATATCGACGATATTTACTATATCGAAGCGCACGAGAAGCTGACGTTCGTTTATACCCGCAAAGAGGAATATGTGATGTCGATGAACATCACGGCGTTCTGCAGTAAGCTGCCGGAAAACCATTTTTTCCGCTGCCACCGCTCCTACTGCGTTAATTTAACCAAGATTCGCGAGATCGAACCCTGGTTTAACAATACCTACATTCTGAAGCTGCACGACCTGCCGTTTCAGGTGCCGGTCAGCCGCGGCAAAGTCAAAGCGTTTCGCCAGCTGATGCGGCTGTAGCGCGGGGCGTCGCCGCCCCGCCGTCGATCAGAGAATGCGACCCAGCGTCTGACGCAGATGCGCACCGGCGCCGAGCAGGCCCGGCTGATCGTGGGTGATCATATAAACCGGAATATTGGTCACATAATCTTTGAAGCGCCCTTTGTCTTCAAACGCCGCGCGGAATCCCGACGCTTTGAAGAACTCCAGGAAGCGCGGCACGATGCCACCCGCAATGTACACGCCACCGAAGGTGCCCAGCGTCAGCGCCAGGTTGCCGCCAAAACGGCCCATGATTACGCAAAACAGCGACAGCGCGCGACGGCAGTCGATGCAGCTGTCATCCAGCGCCCGCGTTGAAACATCTTTCGGCTTCAGGTTTTCCGGCTCGCGCTTGTCCGCTTTAACCACTGCGCGATACAGATTGACCAGACCCGCACCGGAGAGCACGCGCTCGGCCGACACATGGCCCATTTCGCCGCGCAGAATACGCAGGATCTGATCTTCTTCTTCGCTGTTTGGTGCGAAATCGACATGGCCGCCTTCGCCTGGCAAGCTGACCCAGCGCTTATCCACGTGAACCAGATGCGCCACGCCTAAACCGGTACCGGCACCGTAAACGGCGATAGGTTTGTCCGCAACCGCCGCGTTACCGCCAAACTGAATCACATCGCTGTCGGCCAGCATCGGAATCGCCATCGATACGGCGGTGAAATCATTGATGATTTCCAGATGCTCGAAGCCAAGGTTGGCTTTCATTTTGCTGGTAGAAAACGCCCAGTCATGGTTGGTCATCTCAACCCAATCTTCAGTGATTGGGCAGGCAATGGCGATACAGCCATCGATCACATCCTGCTTCTGGCTTTCCAGATAGTAGCGAATGACCGCTTCGAGGCTGGCATAGTCTGATGTTGAAAATGTCTCAATATGGGAAATCGTGCCAGTTTCCACCTCGCACAGGGCAAGGCGCGCATTGGTTCCACCCACATCGCCGACCAGGGCAAATTTTGTCATTCTTCTACTGCTCCGCTTGCGTCAATTCGGTTGAGGGACACTATAAATTTCCCTCCTTAAAACAACAACGCTCACCGGTACGAAAGGTGAGCGCGTCGGATAAAAAAAGCAGCCTACCCTGCCCGGCCTCTGCTCGCCAGCGGCAACTTTCCGAAACTGCACTCAGAATGGCTTCAGAGCAGACTTTTCTTGCGCGAAAACGCGCTTTGCTGTTCGGGCATGGCCGATAAGCCAGGGCGCTATAGCAAGTCTGGCACAGAACCTTAATTTTGGAAGTTGCGATCCGTGCCGAAAAGTGGAGTAGTGTAAACGTATACACTACGCTGTTTTTTTCATTATTGTGCCACTGACGGGAAGCTGCCATGCCTTATCATCCTCATGAATCACGCTATGAAACAATGGAATATCGCCGCTGTGGTCGCAGCGGTCTGAAGCTACCGGCGATCTCGCTCGGCCTGTGGCATAACTTCGGCGACAGCACGCGCGTCGACAACAGCCGGGCGCTGCTGCGTCACGCTTTTGATCGCGGTATCACCCATTTCGATCTGGCCAATAATTACGGCCCACCGCCGGGCTCAGCTGAAGAGAATTTTGGCCGCATCATGCGGGAAGATTTTCACGCCTACCGCGATGAATTAGTGATCTCAACCAAAGCTGGCTACACCATGTGGGACGGCCCTTATGGCGACTGGGGATCACGTAAATATTTGATTTCCAGCCTCGATCAGAGCCTGAAGCGCATGGGCCTCGAGTACGTGGATATTTTTTATCACCATCGCCCCGATCCGGAAACGCCGCTGGAAGAGACCATGCGCGCACTGGATCACGTGGTGCGCCAGGGCAAAGCGCTCTATGCCGCGATCTCCAACTATCCTGCGGATCGCGCTGCTGAAGCGATCGCTATCCTGCGTGATTTAGGCACGCCCTGCCTGATCCACCAGCCGCGCTATTCACTGTTTGAACGCACACCGGAACAGGGCCTGCTCAATGTGCTGGGCGAACAGGGTGTGGGCACTATCGCCTTTTCCCCGCTGGCGGGCGGTGTGCTTACCGATCGCTATTTGCAGGGTGTGCCGGATGATTCCCGTGCCGCCAGCGGCAGCCGCTTTTTGAACAGCGATCAGCTCACCGCAGAGAAGATGGCGAAGGTAGAGCGTTTGCAGGCGATTGCCGTCGAGCGTGGGCAAAAGCTGGCGCAGATGGCGCTGGCTTGGGTGCTGCGTCATCAGCAGGTGACCTCGGTACTGATTGGCGCCAGCAAGACCGCACAAATTGATGATGCGGTTGATATGCTGACCAATCAGCACTTTAGCGAGGAGGAGCTGCAGCGTATTGAGGAAGCGCTGAAATAAGCGCAGGCTGACGCTATCAGCGGGCAATCGGTCGTGCCAGAATTATCTCAATTCGGACGTTTCAACGCTGTTTCAGACAGACAGCGCTGTGCAAAAACGGATTTCACCATAAAGTGACTTCACGGCGGAGCAATCAGCTGCCGACAAGGAGATAATATGAAACGAGCATTACTTTTTGCCGCTTTGCTGGCAGCGTTATCGCCTTTGGCTATTCACACAGCAGAAGCCAACAGTGCAACCATCGATCTGGCGCCGGGCGTCAGCCTGCGCCTCGGCGACCGTGATAACCGCGGTCATTACTGGGATGGCGGTCGCTGGCGCGACGGTCGGTGGTGGAATGACCGTTATCGTTACGATAACCATCGCTGGTGGCGCCAGGATGAATGGCGCCGTCAACAGGCGTGGGAGCGGGAACATCGCCGACGCGCCTGGGAACGGGATCGTTATGATTTCCGGGGACCGCCGCCGCCAGGCTGGCATCACCGGGGCCGCGATCGCGATCGTGATGGCTGGCGTGACGATCGTCACCACGATCGCCGCGGTCCGCCTGACTGGGATCGTCGTCGTTAATTAATCTGATGCCCTGCCTTTGCTTTCACATGGCAGGCAGGGCGTTAGCATTCCAGTTACCCGTCTTTTCTGCTTCCAATGTTATTTTCTGAATGCACGCCGTTATCTTCACGTCAGCTTCATCACTTTGTCGTATTACTTCCATAAAGATTGCTTATTTCCCCTTCACACTTGCCTTCACAGACATATTATTAAAACTCACACACCAGGAAACTTCCGACTTTACATAAAAACCACTCAGCTATAAAAATAATCAATACTTGCTCTCTGGCAAGGATAAATCTTAAAACTAATATTTCCGATCATTCGTAAAAAAACCAATAAAAACAAATAATCTTTTACAATCAAAAAGATAAATAAAATAATCCTAACGACAAATTCAGAAACCCGCTTGAAAAAAGCATAAGACAATTTGAATATGGGGCGGGCTATTTAGCCACATGTTATATTCCGGCCACGCATATTGTTAATATTTTCACAGGAGTTACCGTGGACATTAAATATCGTTCAGATATTGACGGCCTGCGCGCGCTAGCTATCGTGCCCGTTTTACTTTTTCATGCCGGCTTCACCACTTTTTCTGGTGGCTACGTCGGCGTTGATGTCTTTTTCGTCATTAGCGGCTTTTTGATTACCTCTATTTTGTTGAAAGATATCCGCAACAACACCTACAGCATTCTCGATTTCTACGAGCGCCGTATTCGCCGAATATTTCCTGCCCTGTTTGCGGTGATTCTGTTTGTGTTGGTGGTGTCGCCGTTTGCCCTGCTACCGGATGATTACAGCTTCCTGCCTAAAGAGATCGCCGGTGCGCTGCTGTTTGTGTCCAATATTGTCAGCTGGCGCAAATCAGGCTATTTCTCCAGCGATGCCGAAGAGCGTCCGTTACTGCATACGTGGTCGCTTGGCGTGGAAGAGCAGTTCTATATTTTCGCGCCTATCCTGCTGTTCTTTATCATCAGCACGCTGAAGAAAAAGCCCGACCTGTTTTTGCTGGTCATTTTTGCCGCTTCTTTTTTGTTAAGTATTTTTCTTACCGAGCCAAAACCCTCAGCGGCTTTTTACCTGTTGCCGTCGCGCACCTGGGAATTAATGGCAGGTTCCCTGCTGGCGCTGAATCGCGTACCTAAAGCGAAAAGCGCCTTGCTGAATGAAGGCTTTGCGCTGGCGGGTCTGCTCGCCATTGTTAGCAGCGTGTTTCTGTTCGATGCCAGCACTATTTTTCCAGGCTATGCCGCCGCGCTGCCGGTGCTGGGTAGCGTACTGATCATCTACGCCGCGGAGAAAACGCTGGTTGGCAAACTGCTGTCGCTGAAACCAGTGGTCTTTATCGGCCTGATCTCCTATTCGCTTTATCTCTGGCACTGGCCGCTGATCGTCTTCTTCCGCAACTGGAATCTGCTACTTGATGACGGCGGACGTTGGTTAGTGGTTGCCGTATCGCTGGTGATCGCCACGCTGTCATGGCGCTTTATTGAAAGGCCTTTCCGCCATCGTGCCGCATTCCCGGCGAAGCGCCTGTATAAAGTCAGCGCCTGTGGTCTGGCTATCCTGGTTGCTGCCAGCGCTGCAACCTGGAGCAAAGGCAGCTGGCCGGAGCGCTTTGATGCGCAAACGCTGAGCTTCATTTCTGCCCATCAGGACATCAGCCCCGCGCGTAGCAGCTGCCATTTTGGTGAAGGCGTGCCGGATACCGCTAAATATTGTCATTTTGGTGCGGCAAAGCCTACCGTCGCCGTCTGGGGTGACAGTCATGGCGTAGAGATCTCACGTGCACTGGGCAACAATAACGTCTCGCTGTATGAGATTACCTATTCTGCCTGCCCACCGGCGTTGGGCTTTCAGCTCGATGTTCGTCCGGATTGTATTGCCCATAATCAGCGTGCGCTCGACTTCCTGAAGGCGGATAAAGCGATCAATGTGGTTGTACTGGCCGCGCGCTATGAAGCCTATCCCACCACGTTTTACGATAATCTCAACCGCACTGCCGAAGCGTTAATCGCCAGCGGCAAGAAGGTGATTATTATGGGGCCGGTGCCAACGCCGGGTGTCGATGTGCCGAGTACGCTGGCGCGGGGTCGCGATCCTGAATTCTCATTCAGTAATCCGGCCTTCGCCAACATCGATAAGTACATTGACGATAACGTGGTGCGCTTTATGCCCTCTTCTGTGCTGTGCAAAGAGGGCAAGTGCAGCATGTTAGTAAACGGTAAGCCGTTGTTATTTGATAACAACCACCTGAGCATGCAGTCGGCAAATTACGTGGCAGGCTATCTGTCGCAGACCATTGCCAAACAGCAGGGTGTGGCGATCAGCCAGCCGCAGCAGGCGATGGCGCAGAATCGCTCCTCGCTGTAATAAAAAAAGCGGAAGAGCCAGGCTCTTCCGCTTTATTGTCTTACGCAGTGCATCGTCATAACCCCAACGCTTGCCCCACCAGCAGATAAAGATTCAACGCAATCACCAGCACCACAATCAGCCTGCCCGCATTTTGCATCAGCCGGGTATTGGTTAAATCCCCCATCAGCTCACGATTACCGGTAAAAGTCAGCAGCGGGATCAGCGCCAGCGCGATACCAAAACTCAACAGCACCTGGCTCATCACCAGGATGCGCGTCGGATCCCAGCCAGCCAGAATCACGATAAAGGAAGGCAGCATGGTGACCAGCCTTCTGACCCACAGCGGGATGTGAAAGCGGATAAACCCCTGCATCACCACCTGCCCTGCCAGCGTTCCCACCACCGTCGACGAAAGGCCCGCGGCCACCAGGCTGAGCCCAAACACCGTAGCGGCCATATGGCCCAGCAACGGTTCCAGCGTCAAATAAGCCTGATCGAGGTCGGCAATGCCGGTGTGGCCGCTGAAGTGAAAAGCTGCCGCAGCGGTCGCCATCATCGCCAGATTAACAAAGCCGGCAATGGTCATGGCAATGGCCACATCCAGCTTGGTCGATGAATAACGATCGCTGCGCGAGCCGCCGCGATTCACCTGCGTCAGGGCGGAGTGCAGGTAAATGACGTGCGGCATGATGGTGGCCCCCAGCACGCCCGCCGCGAGGAATACCGCATTGGTACCCGACAGCGTTGGTATCGCCATGCCGATCACCAACTCTTTCATTTTAGGCTGGGAGAAAAACAACTCGACGATATAGGCGGCGGCAACAAACAGCAGCAGGCCACCGATGACCAGCTCCAGCGGCTTCTGCCCGCGGCTCTGCAACATCAAAATCAGGAAGGTGGCAATACCGGTCAGCACCGCGCCCTGCAACAGCGAGATGCCCAACAGCAGCTTGAAACCGATGGCGGCGCCGATAAACTCCGCCAGATCGGTGGCCATGGCGATGATTTCCGCCTGCACCCAATAGAACCAGACCGCCGGACGCGGAAAGCGATCGCGAATGTGCTCCGCCAGGTTTTTACCGGTGGCGATGCCGAGTTTGGCCGACATCAGCTGAATCAGCATCGCCATGACGTTAGCCCACACCACGACCCACAGCAGTTGATAGCCATAGGAAGCGCCTGCCTGGATATTGGTGGCGAAATTACCGGGATCGATATAACCGATCGCGGCAATAAAGGCCGGTCCAAGCAGCGCAAGTTTGATTTTTCTGGCCCCACGCGCGGCTCGCTGCGCAGTACGACTTTCCAGCATAGTATTCTGCCCTGTCTTCTTGTGCCCGCATTCAGAATGGGGCGTCGCCATTAAAAGGTCTAAACGGTGGTGCTAATTATTGTGATAGTCATTGCTATGAAGTATAGCCTTGGCTATACCATAGGCCACATTACTGGATCGATTATGCCTGAGCAACCCCCTAAGGGTAGGATATGCTCAAAAAATTAACAATCTTTGTGCGGTTTTTTTGTGCAGACATTCTGTGACCGCTGCGCCTGTTCCGGAAAACAGCAAGATAGGTAATTATTATAATGCGGAGTAGATCTCGTTTTTATGAACGCCGTTACATAGAATACGCAACGAAATATAGCCTGCCTCATATTTGGAGCACATATGTCCCACGTTTTACAATTCCTGTTAGCGCTGGTGGTCGTGACCGTGCTCGCCCTGTTGGTGAGCCACGATCGGAAGAGCATCCGCGTGCGTTACATTATTCAGCTGTTGGTGATTGAAATCTTACTGGCCTGGTTCTTCCTTAACTCGGAAGCGGGTCTTGGCTTTGTGAAAGGCTTTGCCGGGTTGTTTGACCATCTGCTCAAATATGCTGCGCAGGGAACTAACTTTGTGTTTGGCAACATGAGCGATAAAGGCCTCGCATTCTTCTTCCTGAATGTACTCTGCCCTATCGTCTTTATCTCTGCGCTGATCGGCATTCTGCAGCATTTCCGCATCCTGCCCATTGTTATTCGGGCGATCGGTACCGTGCTGTCGAAAGTTAACGGTATGGGCAAGCTGGAGTCGTTTAACGCGGTCAGTTCGCTGATTCTGGGACAGTCAGAAAACTTTATCGCCTATAAAGATATCCTCGGCAAAATGTCGCAGCGTCGTATGTACACCATGGCGGCCACGGCGATGTCGACCGTCTCCATGTCCATCGTTGGCGCCTACATGACCATGCTGCAGCCAAAATATGTCGTGGCCGCGCTGGTGCTGAACATGTTCAGTACCTTTATCGTGCTGTCGCTGATTAACCCTTACCGCATTGAGAATGAAGAAGACCTGCAGCTGAACGATTTGCATAAAGGTCAGAGCTTCTTTGAGATGCTGGGCGAATATATTCTGGCAGGCTTTAAGGTGGCGATCATCGTTGCCGCCATGTTGATCGGCTTTATCGCGCTGATTTCAGCGGTTAACGCGCTGTTTGATACCATTTTTGGTATCAGCTTCCAGGGCGTGCTGGGCTACGTTTTCTACCCGTTTGCCTGGGTAATGGGCGTACCGGCTAACGAAGCGTTGCAGGTTGGCAGTATTATGGCAACCAAACTGGTGTCGAATGAGTTTGTGGCGATGATGGATCTGCAGAAAATTGCCGGTCAGCTGTCGCCGCGCGGTGAAGGCATCCTGTCGGTGTTCCTGGTCTCTTTTGCTAACTTCTCTTCCATCGGTATTGTTGCCGGTGCGATTAAAGGCCTGCATGAAGAACAGGGCAACGTGGTGTCACGCTTTGGCCTGAAGCTGCTCTACGGCTCAACGCTGGTGAGCGTGCTCTCTGCGGCCATTGCTGGCCTGGTGCTGGCGTTCTGATTATCACGGGCGAGCTGGTCTCGCCCATTATTCCTCTGCCCTGCTCTCTTCTGCATTTCCTCTCCATCTCGACTTTCCTCCAGCCAGCACACTGACGCCGCCTCAGCCGTTCTGCGCGCAATAACCGGCAAAACACCATAGCGTAAAGCCGCCGACGCAGGTTAAGCCGCGTAGCGAGAAACAGTGAACATTTTGGATATCACAAAAGAAAGGTAATCAGAGATGATTGGTGGAGATAAGCGGGATCGAACCGCTGACCTCTTGCATGCCATGCAAGCGCTCTCCCAGCTGAGCTATACCCCCACATCTGGAACCCTTTTTTCAAGCCAAACTTTTGGGAAGAAGTTTGGTGGAGCTAAGCGGGATCGAACCGCTGACCTCCTGCATGCCATGCAGGCGCTCTCCCAGCTGAGCTATAGCCCCGTTTGAAAAACGGTGTCGTATCGACGGACGGCATAATATGAAACGGGCCCCGGAGTGTCAACGCCAAATTCTGTTTCTGCGTTTGATCGCTGAAAAAGGCGGCAATCTGTTGCATAGCGATGGTAAACCCGCAGCATCTGGACAGAATTTTCTGCTGAGGCGCCGGGCGAAATAGTGAGAGTGTGTGGATAATTTTATCCAGCGGCCTGTTTCCTTTTTTATCCGTCCCGCTGACGCCCTTTTTATGTTAATTACGGGTTAATAGCGTTATAAGAATTCTCTTGTTTTTGTTAACCTCGCGTGTAAAACTTCGCACGCTAACTATTAGCCCAAGCCGCACCAGCGCTGGGCACGCGGGCATTTTGTTCGCGATTTATTTCCTTAAACAACTCCAGAGATATTATGTCCTTGCATACACCAAAAGAGATCGCTGCCCTGGCTATTCAGGCCGGCGTGGCGAAAAGCCGTCTGCCGATTTCCACCCTGCTGATTTTAGGCTTTTTAGCGGGCGCTTTTATTGCTACCGGCTTCCTGCTCGACCTGCACGTCATCAATCAGTTACCGGCTGACTGGGGCTCGTTTGGCGGTTTCCTTGGCGCTGCGGTATTCCCGGTGGGCCTGATCCTGACCGTGCTGGCCGGCGGCGAATTGCTGACCGGTAATATGATGACCATGCCGGTGGCCTGGTTCGCTCGTCAGATCAGCGCGTTCAGCCTGCTGCGCAACTGGTTTTGGGTAACCCTTGCCAACTTCCTCGGCAGTATTGCGATCGCCTGGTTCTTTGGTCATATGTTGGGCATGACCGAAGGGGATTACCTGAAGAAAACCGTGGCCATCGCCAACGCCAAAATTCACGCTGATTTCCTGCACGCCTTTATCTCCGGCATCGGCTGTAACTGGCTGGTCTGTCTGGCGGTCTGGCTGGCTTTCGCCAGCAAAGATGTGGTTGGCAAAATTTTTGGCATGTGGTTCCCGGTCATGGCCTTTGTTGCTATCGGTTTCCAGCACGTGGTAGCCAACATGTTTATCATTCCGGCGGCTATTTTTGCCGGTCAGCTTACCTGGGCTGATTACGTACCGAACTTTATTGCCGTGTTCCTCGGCAATGGCGTTGGCGGTGCGGTATTTGTCGGTCTCGCCTACTTCCTCGCCTATCGTCCGGCGGTGGAAAGCGCCTCAGCTACCCGATAATTGTTAAGTTTGCCTTCTGCATTAGTTGCGGAGGGCAATTAACTGTTCCTGTTACTTTCACCTGTGACAAATTATTGTAATATGGTCTCCTAACAGACCGTGGCAGGGAAAGCAGCATGAAAAAGGATTGGTTAACCCCGGAAGAACTTGCGAAAGCAACAGGTTACAGCCGCCAGACCATCAATAAGTGGATCAAGCGCGAAAACTGGACCACCGCACCCAAGCCTGGCGTACAAGGCGGTAAGGCGCGCGTCATATTGATTAACGATCAAGTTAAATCCTTTCTGCGATCGACTCGCCACGCGGCGGAAACGCCCGGCTCTTATCAGATTACTCAGCACAGCCTGCCAACCCTGTTATTAAATTCGATTCAGCAGATGAGCAATGATGAACAGGCGCAGCTTACGGCGCTGTTGTTACGCGAAGGGGTAAAAGGTGTGTTGGTGCGGCTGGGGATTAGCGATAGCGAATAATGCGCCCCGGAAGCGACGATGCATTCCGGAGCGCGCGAGCCTTATGCCTGTGCTTCACGCTCGGCGATAAACGCCAGCGCTTTCTCAATACGCGCGATAGCACGCGACTGTCCAATGGCATGAACCGTCACATCCAGCCCCGGCGACTGACCGGCACCTGTTACCGCCACGCGTAACGGCATACCGACTTTACCCATGCCCACTTCCAGCTCATCGGCGGTTGCCTGAATCGCCTGATGCACATTTTCCGCCGTCCAGTCGCTGATGGCCTGCAGCTTATCGCGTACCACTTCCAGCGGCTGGCGCGCTACCGGACGCAGGTGTTTCTTCGCCGCGTCGGCATCGAACTGCTCGAACTCTTCATAGAAGTAGCGGCATGACGCAGCCATCTCTTTCAGCGTTTTACAACGCTCGCCAAGCAGCTGCACCAGCTGAGAAAGCTGAGGACCGGTGCGGGTATCAATATTTTCCTGCTCGATGTGCCATTGCAGATGCGTAGCGACATATTCCGGCGGCAGCGTGGTGATGTAATGATGGTTAAGCCATTGCAGCTTCTCGGTGTTAAAGGCGCTGGCTGATTTGCTCACCGCCGAGAGGTCAAACAGCTCGGTCATCTCGGCCACGCTGAAGATCTCCTGATCGCCATGAGCCCAGCCCAGACGCACCAGATAGTTGAGCAGCGCTTCCGGCAGATAGCCATCATCGCGATACTGCATTACGCCAACCGCGCCATGACGCTTGGAGAGTTTCTTGCCGTCATCGCCTAAAATCATCGACACGTGGGCGTAAACCGGCACCTCGGCGCCAATCGCTTTCAGAATGTTGATCTGACGTGGCGTATTGTTGATGTGATCTTCACCGCGAATCACGTGGGTAATGCCCATATCCCAGTCGTCAACCACTACGCAAAAGTTGTAGGTTGGCGCACCGTCGGTACGGCGAATGATCAGATCGTCCAGCTCCTGATTGCTGAATTCAATCGGGCCGCGGATTTGGTCATCAAAAATCACCGAGCCTTCCTGCGGGTTACGGAAGCGTACAACGCAAGGCTCATCATCGGCATGGTGCTCATGGCTGTCGCGGCAGCGCCCGTCGTAGCGTGGCTTTTCATTATTGGCCATTTGCGTTTCACGCAGCGCCTCAAGACGTTCTTTCGAGCAGTAGCATTTATAGGCCGTACCCGCTTCCAGCATCTCGTCAATGACGGCGTTGTAACGGTCAAAACGTTTGGTCTGGAAATATGGACCTTCGTCCCAGTCAAGATTCAGCCAGTTCATGCCATCCATGATGGCGTCGATAGCTGGCTGCGTGGAGCGCTCAAGATCGGTATCTTCAATACGCAGCACAAACTCACCGCCAAGATGACGGGCATAAAGCCAGGAGTAAAGCGCGGTGCGCGCGCCGCCGACATGCAGATAACCGGTCGGGCTGGGTGCGAAACGGGTTTTGATTTTCATTGAGCGTTGCCTTATTGCGCACGGTTTTTGCTTTAAGCAAAAAACAGGGACATGCTGAAAAAAAGAGTGGCGACATTCTATCATCTGTCGTTGATTCCTCAATCGTTCCCCCGAGGATAAGCGTATCGACAGGTCATATTCCGGCTTCAAAACAGCAATTTTGACTAAATCAGCAACGGCCTGGCTAATTTTAAGACGAACGAACATTTTCGTTTTAAAAACCGTTGACTCACTTTGAACTATCCCTATAATGCGACTCCACACAGCGGGGGTGATTAGCTCAGTTGGTAGAGCATCTCCTTTACACGGAGGGGGTCGGCGGTTCGAGCCCGTCATCACCCACCATCCTAAAGATGGCCTGCAGTGGATAAAAGAATGAGATTGGGTGATTAGCTCAGTTGGTAGAGCATCTCCTTTACACGGAGGGGGTCGGCGGTTCGAGCCCGTCATCACCCACCACTCTCAGACGCTTTTATCAGTAGTAACGAAATGGGTGATTAGCTCAGTTGGTAGAGCATCTCCTTTACACGGAGGGGGTCGGCGGTTCGAGCCCGTCATCACCCACCATTTCGGGTCGTTAGCTCAGTTGGTAGAGCAGTTGACTTTTAATCAATTGGTCGCAGGTTCGAATCCTGCACGACCCACCAATGTAGAAAGGCGCCCTAAAGGCGCCTTTTTGCTTTTCTGCACGTGCAGGGTTTGAACCTGCAGCAGGTTCGACAACATGGCCGGGAGCCATGTTGGCTGATGCGTCAGCATCACCCGCAGGGCGAGGCGCACGATGCGCCGAGGCATATCCTGCACGACCCACCAATGTAGAAAGGCGCCCTAAAGGCGCCTTTTTGCTTTTCTGCTCTGCCCTTCCGTTACCACCTCAATCCTGCGCTTCACTGGCCGCCTTGCTGATCGCTCAGGCATCGCTTGCCCATCGATTTAACCTGAAAACAGTTTACCTGGGTAATATTAACGCCTGTCTGATTAAAGTCATGCGCCAGCAGGCCGATAACCTTTACGCACTTTTGCATGCAAGGAGGATTCTATGTCTGGTATTACATCTGTCAGCAGCATGATCGGCAGCGACACCGGCAACGGCGGCAGCGATGTTTCATCGCAAATCAACAGCCTTAACAAGCAGATTCAGAAAATTACCCAGCAACTTAAAGATTTGTCGGGCAATGACGAGCTGAACAAACAGCAGAAAGCGGAGCAGCAGCAGCTTCTGGAAGCGCAGGTGCAACTGCTGATGGCCCAAATTCAACAGCTGCAACAGCAGCAGGAGGAAAAGCAGCAGGTCATGCAGGAGAGTTCACCGCTGGCCGAACGTCCGGCGGACGGTATCAATCGTCCAAACGACACTAACTCGCTGGATGTGTATATTTAAAAGGCGGGCGCCAGCATCCTTTGTTGCGAAAGCAGAGCAGCCTGCTGGCGCACTTCCTGCCATATCGCTTCGGCGGCGGGCGACAGCGATCGGTTTTTTCGTCGAATCAGCATCAGCTTGCGGTTAACCTCAGGTGTGATGCGTCTGACCATTAACGGCCGTCCTTCCGGCAACGGCAGCGCCAGCGCGGGCAGAATGCTGATGCCAATGCCGGCATCGACCATCGGGTAGAGCGTGACCGGATGGCCAATCTCCTGTACCACGTTGACCGCAATCTGCTGCTGCTGCAGCGCCTCATCGATCAGCACCCGACTGCCGGAGGTGTAATCCTGTAGCACCATGGTACGGCCATGCAACATTGACCAGTTCACCTGCTCTGCCGCCGCCAGCGGATCGTCTTTGCGACACAGCAGCAAAAAAGGCTCTTCCAGAATCGCCTGCTGTTCAAGATCGACCGAACGCAGCGGGCCGATCACAATCCCAAAATCGACCTCCGCATTGCGCACGCCTTGCAGAACCCACTGCTGTGGTCGATCGTGCAGCATGATTTTTATATCCGGAAAATGCAGCTGCGCCGCAGCCAGGCACTGCGGCATCAGGTGTGCCGAGATGGTTTGGCTGGCGGCTACCCGCACGGTGCCACTGCGTTGTTGACCGTAGCTGCGCACTTCCAGCAGCGTGGTGGTTAACTCTTCCAGTAAGCGATCCAGACGGCTGGCGAGCTGCTGGCCTGCATCGGTCAAAATCACTTCGCGAGTAGTGCGATCGAGCAAACGAACGCCCATTTCCGCCTCGAGCTCCTTAATGCTGTGACTCACCGCCGACTGGCTAAGACCAATTTGCTGCCCCGCCTGGCTAAAACTTCCCTGCTGCGCCACCATTACAAAGACACGCAGTTGCCGTAAGGTATAATTCATCTGTTTTATTCATATATGGATTCAATAAATCAATTTTATTTCTAAACCTGCGCGACGCACAATAGCACCCAACATTTCTTTACAAGGCGTTAACAATGCGAATCTTTCGACTCGATCCCATGATGATCAAACTGATCATCACGGTTTTGCTGGCAACTTTTCTGCCGGCGAAAGGCGGTTTTGTGCCGTTTTTTGAATGGCTGACCACCGCGGCCATCGCCCTGCTCTTTTTCATGCACGGTGCAAAGTTGTCACGAGAGAAGATTATCGCTGGCAGCAGCCACTGGCGTTTACACCTGTGGATTCTGTTCAGCACCTTTGTGCTGTTTCCCATTCTTGGCCTGCTGCTGGTTTGGTGGCATCCGGTTAATGTCAGCGCAGAAATCTACACCGGCTTTCTCTACCTGTGCATTCTGCCTGCTACCGTGCAGTCCGCTATCGCCTTTACCTCGATGGCAGGCGGTAACGTCGCGGCGGCGGTGTGCAGCGCCTCGGCGTCGAGCCTGTTAGGCGTCTTTATTTCTCCGCTGCTGGTTAATCTGGTGATGAATATTCACAGCGCTGCCGGTAACAGCGGGCTGGAACAGATCGGCAAAATTATGCTGCAGCTGCTAGTGCCGTTTGTGCTCGGCCATCTGGCGCGGCGCTGGATCGGCGGCTGGGTGGAACGCCACAAGAGCCTGATTGGCAAAACCGATCAAACCTCTATTTTGCTGGTGGTGTACACCGCGTTTAGTGCTGCGGTAGTGAACGGTATCTGGACGCGGGTTGGCGTCGATACGCTGTTGTGGATCGTTGCTGGCAGCCTGCTGCTGCTGTTTGTAGTGCTGCTGGTTAACCTGGCAGCGGCGCGCCTGTTTGGCTTTAGTCGCCCGGATGAGATTACTATTCTGTTTTGCGGCTCGAAGAAGAGCCTGGCGAACGGTGTACCGATGGCCAATATTCTGTTTCCCGTCGCGGCAGTCGGTATCATCGTGTTGCCGCTGATGATTTTTCATCAGGTTCAGCTGATGGTCTGCTCGTTCATCGCACAGCGCTACAAAAAGAAAAATGAGGCCGCTGCTGCAGCGGCTATCAGTAAGCCGGTGAAATCGACCAAAGCCGCCGGTTAAGCGTAGTGAAATAACAAAAAGGCCCGCTTGCGGGCCTTTTTTAATGGGTTGATGCCATGCTAATTCTGCTATCACTACATCGGCACCCCTTTGTCAGGAATCGTGCAGAACACCTCTTCATGCAGTTATTCAGCAGCCTTATACTGGCAGCAAAAAAGAGAGCTAACGACATAAACTGATGCATAACCGCTGGTGATACAACCGACCGCAGCGCGGCCAGCCTGAATCAGGTCCCTTTTTTCAGGGGCTTCACCAGCCCCTCCAGCCCTTCAATTTTGATCGCCAGCGTCATTTCCATCAGTTCACCCAGATGCCCTGATGGAAATTCGGCTTTGCGCGCAAACCACAACAGGTAAGGTTCGGGCAGATCGATCAGCGTCAATCCTTTGTACTTACCAAACGGCATGGTGGTGTTGGCAATTTCTACCAGAAAGGCTTTATCCATTCTGCTCACCCAGCAGGCGAATCATTTCCGCCTCATCAATGATCTCAATACCGAGCTCTTCCGCTTTGGCGCGTTTAGAGCCAGCGGCTTCACCGGCGATCACCAGATCGGTTTTCTTCGATACGCTGCCGCTGACTTTAGCGCCCAGCGCCGCCAGGCGTGCTTTGGCATCATCACGTGACATGATGGTAAGCGAACCGGTGAGCACCACCGTTTTGCCTGCAAATGGCGAATCGATCTCTTCAGCTTTGACCACAACCACTTCCGGCCAGTGAATACCGATGTCGTTGACCAGCTGATGAATAATCTCGCGGTTGCTCTCTTCATCCATGAAATTACGCAGGTGGCTGGCGACGATTTTGCCGACATCCGGTACGGCAATCAGCTCATCCAGCGTTGCCGCCATCAGCTTCTCCAGCGTGCCAAAATGCGCGGCCAGATTCACCGCTGTCGCCTCACCCACCTCACGAATACCCAACGCATAGAGGAAGCGCGGCAAGGTGGTTGCCTTGGCCGCGTTTAGCGCGTTGACCACATTTTGCGCCGACTTTGGCCCCATGCGATCCAGTCCGGTGAGCACGCCAGCGCTGAGGCGAAACAGGTCGGCAGGCGTTTTGACGTACTCTTTTTCCACCAGCTGGTCGATAATTTTATCGCCCATGCCATCGACATCCATAGCGCGCCGTGACACGAAGTGTTTCAGCGCCTCTTTGCGCTGTGCGCCGCAAATCAGGCCGCCGGTGCAGCGCGTGACCGCTTCGCCCTCGACCCGCTCGACATCTGAACCGCAGACCGGACAGTGGCTGGGAAACACGATTTCACGTGTCTCTTCCGGCCGCTCGCTTTCTACCACGTTGACCACCTGTGGAATGACATCGCCTGCGCGACGAATCACCACGCGATCGCCGATGCGCAGACCGAGGCGGGCAATCTCATCGGCGTTATGCAGCGTTGCGTTGCTTACCAGCACGCCCGCCACCTGCACCGGCTCCAGACGGGCAACTGGCGTGATCGCCCCGGTGCGGCCCACCTGGAATTCCACCTCACGCACCACCGTCAGTTGCTCCTGCGCCGGAAACTTAAAGGCGATGGCCCAGCGCGGCGCACGCGCAACAAAACCGAGCTGCTCCTGCAAATCCTGTGAATCGACTTTGATCACCACGCCGTCGATGTCGAAACCCAGCGCCGGGCGATCCTGCTCAACCTGATGATAAAAGGCGAGGACCTCTTCAGCACTGTGACAGAGACGAATGCGATCGCTTACCGGTAAGCCCCAGGCTTTTAGCTGCTGCAGGCGCTGCCAGTGACTGCGCGGCAGTTCGCCGCCTTCCAGCAGGCCAAAGCCGTAACAAAAAAAGGTCAGCGGGCGCTTAGCGGTGATGCGTGGATCGAGCTGACGCAGCGAACCGGCCGCGGCGTTACGTGGATTAGCAAAGATTTTGCCGCCGTTGCGGCGCGCATCATCATTGAGCTTCTCGAAGCCTTTTTGCTTCATAAACACTTCACCGCGCACTTCAAGCCGCGCCGGAATGTTGTCGCCTTTCAAACGCAGAGGGATCGCGCCGATGGTGCGCACGTTGGCGGTAATGTTTTCACCGGTAGTGCCGTCACCGCGCGTGGCGGCGCGGATCAGCAGGCCATCTTCATACAGCAGGCTGACTGCCAGACCGTCCAGCTTCAGTTCGCAGCAAAAGGTAATCTCATCGCTGCTTTTCAGCCGATCCTGCACGCGCTTATTGAACGCGAGATAGGTCGCCTCGTCAAAAGCGTTATCCAGCGACAGCATCGGCACTTCGTGGCGAACCTGCTCAAATGCGCTCAGCGGCGCGGCGCCCACGCGCTGGGTTGGCGAGTCCGGCGTAATCAAATCGGGATGCTGCGCTTCAAGTTCACGAAGTTCGCGCATCAGACGATCATATTCAGCATCCGGCACTTCCGGCGCATCCATCACATGATAGAGATATTCATGATGCCGAAGCGTGGTTCTTAACTCGGTTATTGTGTCCTGTACGGATTTCATAGCGCACCATCAAAGTGAAAAACCCCCGATTAACGGGGGTTTGCGGGTCTAACGAAGAAGAGATAAAGCTTAGCTGTTCGCGTCAATCACATCACGAATACGGGCTTTGTAAGTCTCAAGCTTTTGCGGCGTCATCATGCGGCGTTCATCATCCAGCACCACGCCGCCCACATCATCGGCAATGCGTTGTGCGGATTGCAGCATCAGCTTGAAGTTCTGATGCGCATCGCCGTAGGACGGCACCATCATAAACATGGAGATGCCTGGCGTGGAAAAGTCAGACATTTCGTCAGGATTAAAGGAGCCTGGTTTTACCATGTTCGCAAGGCTGAACAGTACCGGGCCGCTGCCCGCCGGGCTGAGGTGACGATGGAATATATTCATTTCGCCAAACTGGAAGCCCGCCTGCAACACACCCTGCAGTAGCGCTTCGCCGTTCAATACGCCGTTAGCGTGGGCGGCAACGTGCAGCACCAGCACGGTCTCTTTCACTTTTTCAGCAGGCTTAGCAACTGGTGCTGACTGAACCGGCTGTGGCGCAGGCTCAGGTTCCGGCTGGTGTTCAGGCTCCATCTGCAGCAGCGGTTCCTGCTCGATCTGCTCCAGCAGCGGATCAAGAAGCTGATCGGCCTGAGCAAGCTGTGGCGGCATCTGTGTCGGTACAACCGACTGCGGACGCGGCGCCGGTGCGGCTTTTGGTTGCGGATGCGCGACGGGATCGGTCTCAAACAGCGGATCGCGTGCCGCATTCTCTTCCCGGCGCGGTGCCGACCGGGCAGGTTCAGGTTGTTTACGCGGCGCGGGTTGCACGTTGTCGGTATCGTCCAGCGTGTTAAAAGGCGGTTCTTCGTGCTCGGTATGAGAACGACGCACGCGCACTTCGCCCAGCGCATCATCCTCGACGTCGTCACTATCATCTTCGTTTTGCTGTTTTAAACGCTTGTGCGGGCGATCGCGAAAAACGGATGAGCGCTCTTTACGGCTGGTCCACAAACCGTGAAGAAGAAGCGCTATTATGGCGATCGCGCCAACAACGATTAATATCAGACGCAAATCCTGCATCATTGTATTCTCTGTTGTTCCAATACCTTGCCACCGCGGCAAACTTTATCCTCTAACTGTATTTGCCCTGCTACACAAGTGCAAGTCTGTGCACTATTTTCTAACAAATAAGATAGCCTGGACACGGTTTTTCGCTGTTTTTTCAGCCAATTCGCCGCTGGCCTGCAATAAAAGCTGCGTTATGATGGCGCTGTCTGATGGACAAAGGAGAAAATGCCCATGGCAAATGAGAATCGCGTCGCTGCTTATAACGGCGTGCACTACTTTTCGGCGGGCTGGAAACTGATCCGTCTCCCCGGTATTCGACGTTTCGTTATCATCCCACTGTTGATCAATATTTTGCTATTGGGCGGTGCTTTTGTCTGGCTTTTTCACGAACTGGGAAACTGGATCCCGACAATGATGTCGTGGGTGCCCGGCTGGTTACAGTGGTTGAGCTACATTCTTTGGCCGCTGACGGTAATTTCGATCATTTTGGTGTTCAGCTATTTCTTCTCGACGCTGGCCAACTGGGTTGCTGCACCGTTCTGCGGCATTCTGGCCGAGCAGCTCGAAGGGCGTCTCACCGGTCAGCCATTGCCGGACAGCGGTTGGGCGGCGCTGGTAAAAGACTTCCCGCGCATCATGAAGCGTGAATGGCAGAAGCTGGCCTATTATCTGCCGCGAGCGATTGGCCTGCTGCTGCTCTATTTCATTCCGGGCTTTGGGCAAACCGTCGCGCCGGTGCTGTGGTTTCTGTTCAGCGCCTGGATGCTGGCGATTCAGTATTGCGATTATCCCTTCGACAATCACAAGGTCAGCTTTCAGCGGATGCGCCAGGCGCTGCGTCAGCACCGCTCCGCCAATTTGCAGTTTGGTGCGCTGGTGAGCCTGTTTACGATGATTCCGCTGCTGAATCTGATGATTATGCCGGTGGCGGTATGCGGCGCCACTGCCATGTGGGTTGATCGTTATCGCGCGCAGTCAGGCAGTGGACACCCGCATTAATCTGAGAATCGAGGCGGCTCATGCCGCCTTATGCTTTTATCGCAGGGCTTATTTCAGCTAATAATATACATATACGATTTCCTTCCTTCCTTGCTCAATCGTAAGGGGTATTCTTCTGGGGTTTATAATATTTCACACAGTAAAGGACGGGCTATGAGTAAGATCTATGAAGACAACTCTTTGACCATCGGGCATACGCCGCTGGTTCGGCTGAACCGCATGGGCAATGGCCGCATTCTGGCAAAGGTTGAATCCCGTAACCCAAGCTTCAGCATTAAGTGCCGTATTGGCGCCAGCATGATTTGGGATGCGGAAAAACGCGGTATCCTCAAGCCCGGCATTGAACTGGTTGAACCTACCAGCGGTAACACCGGTATTGCGCTGGCCTATGTTGCCGCCGCCCGCGGTTACAAACTGACGCTGACCATGCCAGAAACCATGTCCACAGAGCGCCGCAAGCTGCTGAAGGCGTTGGGTGCCAATCTGGTGTTGACTGAAGGCGCAAAAGGCATGAAGGGCGCGATTTCCAAAGCTGAAGAGATCGTCGCCAGCAATCCCGATAAGTTTGTGCTGCTGCAGCAGTTCAGTAACCCGGCTAACCCGGCGATTCATGAAAAAACCACCGGCCCGGAGATTTGGGAAGATACCGACGGCGAGATTGATGTGTTTATCGCGGGCGTTGGCACCGGCGGCACCATCACCGGCGTGACCCGTTATCTGAAGAACACCAAAGGCAAAACCGATCTGATCAGCGTCGCGGTTGAGCCGACCGACTCGCCAGTGATCGCCCAGGCGCTAGCAGGCGAAGAGATCAAGCCCGGCCCGCATAAGATTCAGGGCATCGGCGCTGGCTTCATTCCAGGCAACCTCGATTTAAGCCTGGTTGATCGCGTCGTCGCCATCACTAATGACGAATCTATCGCCACCGCACGGCGTTTAATGCAGGAAGAAGGTATTCTGGCCGGGATCTCGTCCGGCGCGGCCGTCGCAGCGGCGCTGAAGCTGCAGGAAGAAGAAGAGTTTGCCAATAAAACCATCGTGGTGATTCTGCCCTCTTCTGGCGAGCGCTATCTGAGTACTGCGCTGTTTGCCGATCTGTTCACGGAAAAAGAGCTACAGCAGTAATCAAACATTTCCTAAAGTTGTGTAAAAGGCACCCAAATGGGTGCTTTTTTGTGGAGCAGATCTCACTTTCGTAACCACACTGATTGATCTCTGCTGCGCGGCTCTGGTATTTAAGCAACCAATTATTTCGATCCGCGAAATTAATCGTAGCTTGCGCCAAATCACGCTGAATCGATTTACTGATTTGGTCACAAGGTAATTCGCGGCATAATGGTTAGGTTGAAAAGAGAGCATCGGCCAGATTTCCGCCGTCTGCCTCCAACCTCGTACCGGCGCATCTTTGCCAGGCATAATCCTGAAGCGCGCACCAATACAGGCTAAAGTCCTGCCGCCAGGCTAAACTTTAGATTCATAACACCAAACCAGATAAAGTTGGGGAAATAGCATGTTCCAGCAAGAAGTTACCATTACCGCACCAAACGGTCTGCACACTCGCCCTGCCGCTCAGTTCGTTAAAGAAGCTAAAGCCTTCCAGTCAGAGATCACCGTGACCTCTAACGGCAAATCTGCCAGTGCCAAGAGCCTGTTCAAACTGCAAACGCTGGGTCTGACTCAGGGTACCGTTGTGACGCTGTCTGCTGAAGGTGAAGATGAGCAGCAGGCGGTAGAACATCTGGTCAAACTGATGGCTGAACTTGAGTAATCTGTCGGTTAGTAAGTAGTTTCTCTCCGGCTTAAGAAGTGCCACTTAATTGATCGCGGACATTACGTCCGCGTTATTGCATCCGTAAAGTACGCTTTCGCATGACACTGGCGCACTTAAGTCATGAGCCATCGAGATAAAAAGGTAGGGTTATGATTTCAGGCATTTTAGCATCACCGGGTATCGCTTTTGGCAAAGCACTTCTGCTGAAAGAAGATGAAATCGTCATCAACCGGAAAAAGATCGCTGCAGAGCAGGTGGATCAGGAAGTGCAGCGTTTCCTCGACGGACGCAGCAAGGCCGCCACGCAGCTCGAAGCCATCAGAATTAAAGCCGGTGAAACGCTTGGTGAAGAGAAAGCAGCGATCTTCGAAGGTCACATCATGCTGCTGGAAGATGAAGAACTGGAACAGGAAATCATCTCTCTGATCAAAGACGACCATGCCTCTGCAGACGCCGCTGCCTTTGCAGTCATCGATGGCCAGGCGAAAGCGCTGGAAGAGCTGGATGATGAATACCTGAAAGAACGTGCGGCTGACGTACGTGACATCGGTAAACGCCTGCTGCAAAACATTCTCGGCCTGCATATTGTTGATTTGAGCGCGATCACTGAAGAAGTGATTCTGGTGGCCAAGGATTTGACGCCGTCAGAAACCGCACAGCTCAATCTGAAAAAAGTGCTGGGCTTTATTACCGATCTGGGTGGCCGCACATCGCACACCTCGATCATGGCGCGTTCGCTGGAAATTCCTGCCATTGTCGGCACCGGCAACGTGACCGCCACCGTGAAAAACGGTGATTACCTGATCATTGATGGCGTTAACAACGCTATCCACGTCAACCCTGAAACCTCGGTTGTCGATGAGCTGAAAGGCGTTCAGGAACAGTATCATTCAGAAAAGAATGAGCTGGCAAAACTAAAAGATCTGCCTGCTATTACGCTGGATGGGCATCAGGTTGAAGTCTGCGCCAACATTGGTACCGTGCGCGACGTCGCTGGTGCCGAGCGCAACGGCGCGGAAGGCGTTGGCTTGTACCGCACTGAATTCCTGTTCATGGACCGTGACTCGCTGCCAAGCGAAGAAGAGCAGTTCCAGGCGTATAAAGCCGTGGCTGAAGCGGTAGGCGCGCAGGCGGTTATCGTTCGCACCATGGACATCGGCGGTGATAAAGATCTGCCGTACATGAATCTGCCAAAAGAAGAGAACCCGTTCCTTGGCTGGCGTGCGATTCGTATTGCCATGGATCGCAAAGAAATTCTGCATGCTCAGCTGCGCGCTATCCTGCGTGCGTCGTCATTCGGCAAGCTGCGCATCATGTTCCCGATGATCATTTCCGTGGAAGAAGTGCGTTTCCTGAAGGCGGAACTGGAGATGCTGAAAGCGCAGCTGCGTGAAGAAGGCAAATCCTTTGATGAGAGCATCGAAGTCGGCATCATGGTCGAAACCCCGGCATCTGCGGTCATCGCGCGTCACCTGGCGAAAGAAGTCGACTTCTTTAGTATTGGGACAAACGACCTGACGCAGTATACTCTGGCGGTCGATCGTGGTAACGATTTGATTTCACATCTCTACAACCCAATGACGCCGTCTGTACTGGGCCTGATCAAGCAAGTCATTGATGCTTCACACGCCGAGGGCAAATGGACCGGCATGTGTGGTGAGCTGGCTGGTGATGAACGTGCTACACTACTTTTATTGGGAATGGGGCTGGACGAATTCAGCATGAGTGCCATTTCTATTCCACGCATCAAGAAAATCATTCGTAACACGAATTTCGAAGATGTGAAGGCATTGGCAGAGCAGGCTCTGACTCAGCCCACCGCGGATGAGTTAATGAACCTGGTCAACAAGTTCATTAAAGAAAAAACACTCTGCTGATCCGCAAGACGCTGGCCCAAAATTACTGCTTAGGAGAAGATCATGGGTTTGTTTTCTAAACTTTTTGGCGACAAAACAGATCACGCATCAGGAACGATTGATATTGTTGCGCCGCTGTCAGGCGAAATAGTAAACATCGAAGATGTACCAGATGTCGTGTTTGCGGAAAAAATTGTTGGCGATGGCATCGCAATCAAGCCAGCGGGCAACAAGATGGTGGCACCGGTTGACGGGACCATCGGCAAAATTTTCGAAACTAACCATGCGTTTTCGATCGAATCAGATACCGGTATCGAGCTGTTTGTACACTTCGGCATTGATACCGTTGAACTGAAAGGCGAAGGTTTTAAACGTATTGCGGAAGAAGGCCAGAAGGTCAAAAAAGGTGATCTGATCATCGAGTTTGATCTGGCGCTGCTGGAAGAGAAAGCGAAGTCTACGCTTACGCCAGTTGTGATTTCCAATATGGATGAAATCAAAGAGCTGACCAAACTTACCGGTCAGGTCGTCGTCGGCGAAACGCCTGTGATTCGTATTAAAAAGTAATCTCTGCAGCTCTGAGAAAACGGCACCCTTTGGGGTGCCGTTTTTGTTGGTGCGCGAAGCGCGTTATTCAGTTCAGCTGCCAGTGCGGCAGCCGCAAGGTCAGGGTCAGGCCGCCCTGCTCGCCGTTAACCGCCTGCACTTCGCCATGATGCGCCAGCATCACCTTACGCACAATCGCCAGCCCCAGGCCGTAGCCTTTGCCCATCAGCGGCGAATTGACCCGAACAAAGGGGTCAAAGATGCTCGACAGCTTCTCTTCATCCACGCCGGGCCCCTGATCGCTGATGCGTATCGATAACCACTGTGCCTCACGCCACAGCGTCACCTGCACGCGTTGCCCGGCATGTGAAAAGCGCAGCGCGTTACGCAGCACGTTTTCCAGCCCACGCCGGATCAGCTCGGCGTTGCCGCGCACGGTATAATCCTGCTGACGATCGATATCCAGCCCAATTTCCACGCCCGGAATTTGCGCCTCGTAGCGCACGTCAGTGACCACCGCCTCGATCAGGCCGGTGAGATCGAAATATTGCTCATCGGGCATCGCGTCGTGCTCGGCGCGAGAGAGCGTCAGCAGTTCACCGATCATCTTATCCAGGCGCTGCGCTTCCGCATCGATTCGATCCAGTGACGCGCTGACGTTTTCGGGCATCTGCCGGGCCAGGCCGGTAGCCAGCTGCAACCGCGCCAGCGGCGAGCGTAACTCATGTGAAATATCATGCAGCAGCTCTTCCCGCGCCCGCACCAGCACCGACAGCCGCTCCACCATTTCATCAAAGTTTTTTGCCACCTCGGAAAGCTCATCATGACGACGACGCATGCCGGGAAACAGCCTTACGGAGAGATCGCCGCTGGAGACCCTGGCGAAGCCCAGGCTCAGCTGGCGCATTGGCCGCGTCAGGTTCCACGCCAGCAGCAGACTAAACAGCAGCCCGGCCGCGCCAGCCAGAATAACCATCGGCTCGGGAATGTTGAGGAACTTACGCTGTGAGCCGAGGCGGCTGTCTGCGCGCAACGCCTTAACGTCATAACGCAACGCATACCAGCGTTCGTCCGCACCTTTTACCTGCCGCACCATGACATCAGCAAATGGCCCATCAGCGGCTGGCTGTGCCGCCACTTTATCAGGTGCGTCCTGCGGGGTGACGGTAAAGAATTGGCGATCGGCTGACGGCCAGCCAGCCATCATCTCAGCCAGTGCCGTTGGGCCACCGCTGGCCAGCACCGAGGCCGCTGAGGCGATTTGCAGTTCTGCGATGCGACGTACCGCACGCATTTCGGGCGGCTCGTGGCGCTCACCGGAGATCACAAAGCCCAGCCACAGCAGCTGGCTGATCACGATAAACACCAGCCAGAATCCGATCAGGATTTTCCAGAACATCCTGCCGCGATAATGACGAATCATCGAATACGGTAGCCGATGCTGCGCACGGTTTCGATGGTCACATGGTCAGCGGTTAACGCAGAGAGTTTTTGCCGGATGTTGCTGATATGCACGTCGACGCTGCGATCGTAAGCTTCACGCGGGCGGCCAAGGCCTTTTTCTGACAGCTCATCTTTGGACACCACGCGATCAGGCGCACGCAGCAGCAGATCGAGCAGGTTAAATTCTGAGGCGGTTAAATCAAAGGGTTTTTGCTGCCATTCGGTCATGCGCGTGGCGGGGTTCAGCGTCAGCTCGCCCCAGCGAATCACCTCTTTGCGATCGGGCACCGGCGCCTGCTCTTCAATGCGTCGCAGTACGGCACGCAGACGCGCCACCAGCTCACGCGGATAGCAGGGCTTCGGCATGTAATCATCCGCGCCCATTTCCAGGCCAATCACGCGGTCAATATTGTCGCCTTTTGCCGTTAGCATAATCACCGGCAGTCGGCTTTTTTGCCGCACCTGACGCAGCACGTCGATGCCGCTCATATCAGGCAGCATAATATCCAGGATCATGGCGGTGTAATGGCCGGATAACGCGCCAGCCACGCCAGCGCTGCCGGTCAGTACCAGCGTCGCGTCAAAACCTTCGCCGATCAGGTATTCGCTGAGCAGAGTGCCCAGTTCCAGATCGTCATCAACCAACAGAATTTTCATTGTTACGCTCTCACAACAGACTGGCGCTATTTTGACCTGACTGTAAGAAATCCGCAGCCGCTTTTACGTTATTATTACAGTTGCAGGATTCAGCGGAGCACGATGAAAAGATTAGCTACCGTAAACGCCAGTAGAGAGATAACGATCGCCGCGATCGCAGATAATCGCCACCACCACGCTGCCCGGCTGGGCGGCGGCCAGGCGAATCGCGCCCGCGACGGAGCCGCCGGAGCTGACGCCGCAAAAGATACCTTCGCGTTGCGCCAGCGCGCGCATGGTCTGTTCCGCGGTGAGCTGATCCATATCGATAATCTGATCGACCAGCGAGGCGTCATAAATGCCCGGCAAATAGTCGGCTGACCAGCGACGAATGCCGGGAATGCTGCTGCCCTCGCAGGGCTGCAGGCCAACAATCTTCACCGCTGAAGATTGCTCTTTAAGATAGCGCCCCACGCCGGTAATGGTGCCGGTGGTGCCCATGCTGGAGACAAAGTGCGTCAGGCGGCCCGCGCTCTGCTGCCAGATTTCCGGGCCGGTGGTGCGATAGTGCGCCAGCGGATTATCGGCGTTGTTGAACTGGTCGAGCACCTTGCCTTCGCCCTGCGCTTCCATCTCCAGCGCACGGTCGCGTGCGCCTTCCATGCCCAGCTCACGGCTGACCAGAATCAGTTCTGCGCCATAGGCGCGCATCGCCGCCTGCCGCTCCTGGCTCATGTTCTCAGGCATCAACAGCCGCAGGCGATAGCCTTTCATAGCGGCAATCATCGCCAGCGCGATGCCAGTATTGCCGCTGGTCGCCTCAATCAGCCGATCGCCCGGCTGGATCTCACCGCGCAGTTCAGCCTGATGGATCATTGAATAGGCTGCGCGATCTTTCACCGATCCCGCCGGATTATTGCCTTCCATCTTCAGCCAGATTTCACTGCCGGCCGGTGCCAGGCGTTGTAATTTGATCAGCGGCGTATTGCCAATAGTCTGTTCTAACGTTGTCACGCGCGATTTCCTGGGTAAGCGCAATCCGCTCTGAGACGCGCTAAAAAGGGCTGTTAACTGCATAAAAAAGGGCGGAAAGAATTCCGCCCCGGAGATAGCATAAAACTATCAGGCACTCTGGGCAAAGGCAACCGGACGCAGCGGCGTATTGCCCTGATACAGCCGCGCCTGTTGCAAGCCGACAAACAGGCGCTCGCCCCGCAGCGGCGCGGTCTGATCGCCGTCGAAGACCACGGTAAAGGTTTCTGCCTGCCAGCCCACCGGTGCCACCACCAGCTGCCAGAAGTGTCCACGCGGGCTCACTTCCAGCACGTTGACCGGCAGCGGCGTTTCAATGCTGCTCTGCCGCGCAACGTCCACTTCCCACGGACGCAGGAAGAGCTCAACCGCGCCCTGGTGAACAGGGGTGTAACCCAGCGGCCAGTGATGTGCATCGACGTGGAACTGCGAGCCGTTAACCTGGCTGTCAAAGCGGTTTACTTCGCCGAGGAATTCCAGCACAAAGCGCGTGGCAGGCTCGCGCCACACGTCATCCGGCGTGCCGACCTGCTCAATGTTGCCCTGGCTCATTACTACTACGCGATCGGCAACTTCCATCGCCTCTTCCTGATCGTGCGTAACAAAAACGCTGGTGAATTTCAGCTCTTCATGCAGCTGGCGTAACCAGCGACGCAGCTCTTTACGGACCTGCGCATCCAGTGCGCCAAACGGCTCATCCAGCAGCAAAATTTGCGGTTCCACCGCCAGCGCACGCGCCAGGGCCACACGCTGTTTCTGTCCACCCGACAACTGTGCCGGATAACGATTTGCCAGGTGACCCAGCTGCACCATCTCCAGCAGCTGCGTCACTTTCTGTTTGATCGCCGCCGTGGAAGGACGATCGCGGCGCGGCAGCACGGTCAGGCCAAAGGCGATGTTGTCAAACACCGTCATATGGCGAAACAGCGCATAGTGCTGAAAGACAAAGCCGACCTGGCGATCGCGGGCATGCGTCTGGCTGACATCTTTACCGTGGAAACGAATGTGTCCGCTGTTGTGATGCTCCAGACCGGCAATAATGCGCAACAGCGTGGTTTTCCCTGAACCAGACGGGCCCAGCAGCGCCACCATCTGTCCGGAAGGAATATCCAGCGAGATGTCATTCAATACCTGGGTGCGGCTAAAGGATTTGTTGATGTGACTGATCTCAATGCTCATGATTTTCCTCCCGTTGCAAACGCTGATGCTGGCGTTCTAACCGCCACTGCACCGCGCTTTTCAAAAACAGCGTAACGATCGCCATCAGGGTCAACAGCGCGGCAGCGGTAAAGGCGCCAACGGTGTTGTAATCCTGATGCAGTAATTCAACCTGCAGCGGTAACGTGTAGGTTTCGCCGCGAATCGATCCCGATACCACCGAGACCGCACCAAATTCGCCAATGGCGCGCGCGTTGGTCAGCACGATGCCGTACAGCAGCGCCCAGCGGATGTTGGGCAAGGTCACGCGACGGAACATCTGCCAGCCCGATGCGCCAAGCAGAATGGCCGCCTCATCTTCATGGCTGCCCTGGCTGAGCATCACCGGCACCAGTTCACGCACCACAAATGGACAGGTCACAAAAATGGTCACCAGCGCCATGCCCGGCCAGGAGAACATCACCTGCAGATGATGCGCATCAAGCCAGCCGCCCGCAGAGCCATTCACTCCCCAGAACAGCAGATACATCAGCCCTGCCACCACCGGCGACACAGCAAACGGAATATCAAACAGGGTGAGCAGCAGCTGCCGTCCCGGAAAGGTAAAACGCGTCACCAGCCAGGCGAGCAAGGTGCCAAACACCAGGTTCACCGGCACGGTAATCAGCGCCACCAGCACCGTCAGCCAGATCGCATGCAGCATGTCCGGATCGGCGAGATTTTGCAGAGAAGCGATCAGTCCTTTGCCCAGCGCCTCGTAAAAAATCGAGATTAGCGGCACCACCAGCAGCAGAAAGGTGATCAGGGCGCCGACACCGATCAGCAGCCATTTCGCCCAGTTTACCGGCTGGCGCTCGGCATCATTGCTGTGAGTCATGTCAGTCATCAGTGACCTCCCAGACGGCGGCCAAAGCGGCTTTGCAGGGTGTTAATGGCAAACAGCAGCAGCAGCGAAGCGGCAAGGATCACCGAGGCGATGGCGCTGGCCGCCGGATAATCAAACTCCTGCAACCGAACAAAAATCAGCAGCGAGGTCACTTCGGTTTTCCAGGCGATGTTACCGGCGATAAAAATCACCGCGCCAAACTCGCCAAGGCTGCGGGTAAACGACAGCGCGGTACCGGCCAGCAGCGCTGGCGCGACCTCGGGTAGCACCACACGACGGAAGCTCTGCCACGGCGTGGCGCCCAGCGTCTCTGCCGCCTCTTCATATTCCGGACCTAACTCTTCCAGTACCGGCTGCACCGTGCGCACCACGAAAGGAATGCTGGTGAACGCCATCGCCACCGCGATGCCGATCCAGGTATAAGACACCTTAATATCGAACTGCGCCAGCCACTGACCGTACCAGCCGTTTACCGAGAACAGCCCGGCCAGCGTCAGGCCCGCCACCGCCGTTGGCAGCGCGAACGGCAGATCCATCAGGCCGTCGAGAATGGCGCGGCCTGGAAAGCGATAGCGCGTCAGGATCCACGCCATCAGCATGCCGAAAACCGCATTAAACAGTGAGGCGACGCCCGCTGACAGCAGCGTGACTTTGTAGGCGGCGATCAGCTGAGGATTGGTGATCACATCCCAGTACTGCGCCAGCGTCATCTGCGACAGCTGCATAATCAGCGCGCTCATCGGCAGCAGCAGAATCAGGCAGGTAAACAGCAGGCTGCTGCCTAAGCTGAGCCCAAAGCCGGGCAATACACGTTTATGACTTGCCGCAAACATCAACCACGCCCCGCCGCTAACAATTTATCCAGCTCGCCGCCGCTGGCGAAATGGGTTTTCATCACCTTATCCCAGCTGCCGAACCGATCTTCCACGCGGAACAGCTCGGTGGCAGGAAACTTCGCTTTTTGCGCATCCATTACCGCCGCGTTATTCACGCGATAATAATATTGGGTAATAATTTGCTGAGCCGCTGGCGTCCAGAGGTAGTTCAGATAGGCTTTTGCGGCCGCTTCGGTGTTATTCTGCGCCACGTTTTTGTCCACCCAGGCCACCGGAAACTCCGCCAGAATGTTGGTTTTCGGCACAATCACTTCGTAATCATCTTTGCCATACTGGTTGCGGATGTTATTCACTTCCGACTCAAAGCTGATCAACACATCGCCCAGTCCGCGCTCAACAAAGGTGGTGGTTGCCCCGCGACCGCCGGTATCAAACACCTCAACGTTTTGCAAAAATTTGGTCATGAACTGACGCGTTTTCGCCGCATCCTGACCGTCCGCTTTGTCGGCGGCACCCCAGGCGGCGAGATAGGTGTAACGCGCATTGCCGGAGGTTTTAGGATTAGGGAAAATCAGCTTCACGTCATCGCGGGTCAAATCCTGCCACGACTGAATGTGTTTGGGATTGCCCTTGCGTACCAAAAACGCCATGGTCGAATAGAACGGGGAGCTGTTGTTGGGCAGCCGCTGCTGCCAGTCGGCAGGAATCAGCGCGCCTTTATCATGCAAAACCTGTACGTCGGTGACCTGGTTGTAGGTCACCACGTCGGCACGCAAACCCTGCAGAATAGCTAACGCCTGTTTGGACGAACCGGCGTGCGATTGTTTGATGGTCAGTTTGTCACCGGGATGGCTGGCATCCCACTGTTTTTCAAAAGGGGTATTCAGCGCCGCAAATAGCTCGCGCGAGACATCATAAGAACTGTTCAGCAGTTCGGTGGCCTGCGCTGCGCTCGCCAGCAAGAGCGAGACAGCGGCGCCGCTGACGACTTTTTTTATCATTGGAATGGTCATTTCGCACCCTGAGCAGAAAACCGGCGCAACTCCGCCGTGCAATCAGTGTATTTATAACCCTGTGAAAACCAGTAACGGTTTTATATATCGTTTGATGATTTCAAAGTCGAAAACGCTATAAGCTGCGGGGAAAGGATATGCGGAAAAAAGCTAATCGCCAGCAGGGATGCGGGCGGGCCCGGCTGATTATCAGAACAACCTCACCGGGCCAGAAGTGGCGCGCGATGAGGCCGTTTCGCTGGCAGGTTACTTCTGCCAGACGATTTTGCTCAGCGTCCAGCTTTTTAGCGTGTCGTCAGAAGGAATCAACCCTTCCGGACCGTGCCAGTTGCCGTGATAAACGTAGGCAATGTGCTGGCTTCCCGGCGCCTTACATTCGATATCGCTGCTGTCGATACCGGGCGCTTTCTGGCAGTGACCAAAGGCTTTATCGTAATGCTGACTGAAGGCGTCACCGATTTTACTGCCGTCGGCGCTGGTAATGTCCTTATCCATCACTTCCACCCGCGTGACGCGACTGTCGCCGTAGATCACAAGTTTGACCTGCTCGCCATCCAGCGCCTGCCAGAAACGGCTGACCGCGCCGCCATCGCCACGCATGCCGGAACGCAGACGGTAATCGCCGCCCAACGCCGCTTCCAGCGCGCTTTGCGTCATCGGAGTGGCACCATTAATAGCGCCTACGCCCTCCTCGCTGACGCTCAGCGAATCGCCAAACCAGTGCGTGGGTGACAGGCTTGACCAGGACCAGGAGAGTGGATTCCACCAGCTGCTGTCGCCAGCGGCAGAAGAAGAGGAAGATCCTGAGCTGGCGCAGCCGGCCAGCATAAGTGCGGCAACTATCGCTACCGGGCGAATCGCTTTCATATCAACTCCTGTGAATCGTGCGCATCGCAAAACTGTGCTGATTGGAGTACGCAACAGGCAAAAAGTTTACTCGACGTGGCGATCGGGCCGAAAGCAGTCGGCAAGACGGCGATGGCACAGCAGCCAGCCAGCGGCGAACAGATCGACTAACGCCAGCAGCGACGCGGCCAGCGCCTGATCGTCCTGCCAGGCAAGCCAGCCCTGCTGCACCACGCTGGCCAGCAGGCTAACGATCAATACCCAGCGCCAGCTCTGCCACAGCCGCGGTAGCCGCTGACGATAGCCGGTGAGCAGCAGGCCAAGCGCCGCCGGAATGCCTGATGCAATGCCAATCCAGAACGCCTGTCTGTCGGGGTAAAACAGGGCCAGAAGATCGCTGCCCTGCTGCCGGGACGCGCCCGCCATAATAAACAGCAGCCAGGTGCGCGCCTGCAACAGCAGGATCAGCCAAAAAGCCAGCGGCAAACGCAGCTGGCCTTTGTTGTCATACTCATCGGGCAAATAGTGAGAGGGCATCACGGCGGCAATTAATATTCGCGATCTTCAATCAGGCGCTTGCCCACGCAAATGGCATCCTGCACTTCATAATCGAGCTTTTCATAAAAGCCGAGCACCAGATCGTTCTCTTCCCGCACCATCAGATTAATTTTGGGACAGCCGCGCGCGATCAGCTTTTTCTCCAGACGGTTAAGCAGCGCATTGGCGAAGCCGCGTCCGCGGTAATCCGGATGCACCGCCAGATAATAGACCGAGCCGCGATGTCCATCGTAGCCGCCCATCAGTGAGCCGACAATTTCGCCGCCCACAACCGCCACCAGAAACAGCTCAGGATCGTGATTAAGCTTACGTTCAATATCCATTTCGGGATCGTTCCACGGGCGCAGCAGATCGCAGCGTTCCCACAGGGTAATCACCTCTTCAAAATCTTCCTGGCGAAAAACTCGGATTTCCATCATCTCAGCCCCGATAGCAGCACAATTTGCTGATTATCACGCTTTCTTTTACCGGCGCAACCCTGCACGTCACCATCGGGGCAAAAAAGCGCCGTTTAGCCATCAGGTACGGTGAAATAGTAAGTAAAATGCTGACACACTCGCGTGCTCGAAGTCGCCAGGCCGTTAGGCTATAACACGGGGCTGTTATCTCTTTGCGGAACGCCCATGAAAAAGATCACTGTTCTTAAGCCGTTAACCACGCGTCGCCAGCTGCTGCTTTCCGGCCTGGCGCTGGCGCTGCTGACGCAAAAAAAAACGCAGGCAAAGCAGCCCGCGTCCCCTGCCCTCGCGCGTCCCGCAGCCCGCACCAGTGCAAAGCGCATTGTCATGATCGATCCCGGTCACGGCGGCATCGATTCAGGTGCCGTGGGTGAAGAGGGCTCTGAAGAGAAGCATGTGGTGCTGGAGATTGCCAATAACATTCGTCGCCTGCTCAGCGAGCATGCGCATATTGAGGTGCGCCTGACGCGCGAAAGTGACCACTTTATTCCGCTGGGCCAGCGTGTTGAAATCGCCCATCAGCACGGCGCCAGCCTGTTTATGTCGATTCATGCCGATGGTTTTACCAGCCCGACCGCAAACGGCGCCTCGGTGTTTGCGCTGTCAAACCGCGGCGCCAGCAGCGCTATGGCGCGCTACCTGTCGAAAAAAGAGAACGCGGCTGATGACGTCGGCGGCGTGCAGGCAAAAGACAAGGATCACTATCTGCAGCAGATCCTGTTTGACCTGGTACAAACCGACACCATTAAAAACAGTCTCAACCTCGGCAAACACGTGCTGAATCAGATCCGTCCGGTGCATCATCTGCACAGCGAGCATACTGAGCAGGCGGCTTTTGCGGTATTGAAATCCCCTTCCATTCCCTCGGTGCTGGTGGAAACCTCCTTTATTACCAATCCTGAAGAGGAGAAGCTGCTGGGCAGTACCGCGTTCCGCCAGAAGATCGCCAGCGCTATTGCTACTGGCATCACCCACTATTTTGATGAATACGATCGCCATCCAGGTCGGGTATGATTGGCACACGCTTTTTAAGGTGAGAAACTTATGAACCATCCTGATATTGACCGTGTGAAGCACTTCCTGCTCGATCTGCAGGACCGAATTTGCCAGCAGCTGTCGCTGGCGGACGGCGGTACGCCCTTTGCCGAAGATGAATGGACGCGCCCCGGCGGCGGCGGCGGACGCACACGCGTGCTGCGTAATGGCGGGCTGTTTGAGCAGGCGGGCGTTAACTTTTCCCACGTTTATGGCGATCAGATGCCCGCGTCCGCCACGGCGCATCGCCCGGAGCTGGCAGGACGCAGCTTTCAGGCAATGGGCGTCTCGCTGGTGGTGCATCCGGAAAATCCGTACGTGCCGACCAGCCATGCTAACGTCCGCTTTTTTATCGCTGAAAAGCCGGATGCCGATCCGGTATGGTGGTTTGGCGGCGGTTTCGACCTCACGCCCTATTACGGCTTTACGGAAGATGCGGTGCACTGGCATCAAACCGCCGCACACATCTGCCAGCCGTTCGGCGATGATGTCTATCCACGCTATAAAAAATGGTGCGATGACTACTTCTATCTTAAACACCGCGATGAGCAGCGCGGCATCGGCGGGCTGTTCTTTGACGATCTGAATACGCCCGATTTCAACCGCTGCTTCGACTTTATGCAGGCGGTGGGTAACGGCTACCTTGATGCCTACCTGCCGATCGTGACGCGTCGCCGTGCGCATCCATGGGGTGAACGCGAACGCCAGTTCCAGCTCTATCGGCGCGGGCGCTATGTGGAATTTAATCTGGTCTGGGACCGCGGCACGCTGTTCGGCCTGCAAACCGGTGGCCGTACCGAATCGATCCTGATGTCGATGCCGCCGCTGGTGCGCTGGGAATATGACGCGCAGCCGGAACCGGGTTCGCCGGAAGCGGCGCTTTACAGCGATTTCTTACCGGTAAAAGCCTGGATCTAAACCCGTCGTGGCAGGGCAATAACGGTTGCCCTGCTGTTCACCTGCCGCGTTTTACGCGCACTTTCTTCTCTCTCTGCTAAGCTTGAAGGTGTGATTTTTCCCGGATGCCGGTTCCAGCACCAGCTGAATCGAGCCGACAGACAACGCTTTTGCAGGTGACTCATCAACCTGAACCATTGCAACAATCAGAGAAAACGCATTTTCATATGTAAACGCCTGATGCAATGTGGTTCACCTACTACGCGCGCCGTGACGCCTGCAAGCGCTATCCTGAACAAACAGAGCGACGTTTTCCCCGTCTGTTCTGCTGCGCTCATGCCAGTCAGCACGGCCAACGGAACGTTGCGTTATAACGAAAGTTATCATCCGATTGCTTATCAAGGAGTTTTGAGATGAACCAGCTAGAAGCATTAAAACAGTTCACTACCGTTGTGGCAGACAGTGGCGATATTGAATCCATTCGTAACTACAACCCTGAAGATGCCACCACGAATCCCTCTTTGATCCTGAAAGCCTCCGGCCTTGAATCTTATAAGCACCTGATGGATGACGCCGTCGCCTATGCGAAAAAACAGGGCGGCAGCAAAGAGACGCAGATCATCAACGCCAGCGATAAAGTGGCCGTTAACCTCGGTATGGAAATCCTGAAAAGCATACCGGGCCGCGTCTCGACAGAAGTAGACGCTCGCCTCTCTTTCGATCGCGGTATGTGCGTCACCAAAGCCGAAAAGCTGGTGCGCATGTATGAAGATCACGGCATTGACCGTTCGCGCATTCTGATCAAGCTGGCCTCAACCTGGGAAGGCATCCGCGCAGCGGAAGAGCTGGAGAAAAACGGCATCCACTGTAACCTGACGCTGCTGTTCTCCTTTGCCCAGGCGCGCGCCTGTGCTGAAGCGGGCGTGTTCCTGATTTCACCGTTTGTTGGCCGTATTTATGACTGGTACAACAGCCGTGAAAAGCTGGAACCGTACGTGGCTGACGAAGATCCAGGCGTGAAATCGGTGAAAGCGATTTACGACTACTACAAACAGCATCGCTATAACACCATCATCATGGGTGCCAGCTTCCGTAAGGTTGAGCAAATTCTGGCACTGGCGGGCTGCGATCGTCTGACCCTGTCGCCAAATCTGCTGGAAGAGCTGCAGTCAAGCGATGCGCCGGTTGAACGTAAGCTGACGCCGTCTACCGAAGCGTTCCATCAGCCTGCGCCGCTTTCTGAATCTGAGTTCCGCTGGGAGCACAACAAAGATGCCATGGCAGTAGAAAAACTGTCTGACGGTATCCGCCAGTTCGCGGCTGACCAGGAAAAACTGGAAGCCGTACTCGCCGCACAGCTGTAACCGTAACGCCTCTCAGGCGGGCCGTTGCCCGCCTCGCCATTTCCTCACCTCATAAAGGGAGAAGAACATGTCTTCACATAGAGAACTGGCCAATGCCATTCGTGCATTGAGCATGGACGCCGTACAAAAAGCGAAATCGGGTCATCCGGGCGCACCCATGGGCATGGCCGATATCGCCGAAGTGCTGTGGCGCGACTTTTTGAAACACAATCCGACCAATCCGGCCTGGGCCGATCGCGACCGCTTTATTCTTTCCAACGGCCACGGCTCCATGCTGCTGTATAGCCTGCTGCACCTCAGCGGTTACGACCTGCCGATTGAAGAGCTGAAAAACTTCCGTCAGCTGCATTCGAAAACGCCGGGCCACCCGGAAATCGGTTACACGCCGGGCGTTGAAACCACCACCGGCCCACTGGGCCAGGGCCTGGCGAACGCCGTGGGTCTGGCGATTGCTGAACGCACGCTGGGCGCGCAGTTCAACCGTCCTGACCATGAGATTGTCGACCACTTCACCTACACATTTATGGGTGATGGCTGCCTGATGGAAGGCATTTCCCATGAAGTCTGCTCGCTGGCTGGTACGCTGGGCCTCGGCAAACTGATCGGTTTCTACGATCACAACGGCATCTCGATCGACGGTGAGACCGAAGGCTGGTTTACCGACGACACCGCCAAACGTTTCGAAGCCTATAACTGGCACGTGGTACACGAAATTGACGGCCATGATGCTGAAGCGGTGGCTAACGCCATCAAAGAAGCGCAGAGCGTAACCGATAAGCCATCGCTGATTATCTGCCGCACCGTGATCGGTTTTGGTTCGCCAAATAAAGCGGGCAAAGAAGAGTCGCACGGTGCCGCGCTGGGCGAAGAAGAAGTGGCGCTGACCCGCAAACAGCTGGGCTGGAACTATCCGCCGTTTGAAATTCCACAGGACATTTATAGCCAGTGGGACGCAAAAAGCGCCGGCCAGCAGAAAGAGCAGGCGTGGAACGAGAAGTTTGCTGCCTATAAAGCGGCGTATCCGGAGCTGGCGGCAGAGTACAGCCGTCGTATGGATGGCGGCATGCCCGCTAACTGGGAAGCCGAAACGCAGAAATTTATCGCTGAGCTGCAGGCTAACCCGCAGAAAATTGCCAGCCGTAAAGCGTCACAAAATACGCTGGAAGCCTACGGTAAGATGCTGCCAGAATTCCTTGGTGGATCTGCTGACCTTGCGCCAAGCAACCTGACCATCTGGTCTGGCTCGAAGTCGATTAAAGAAGATCAGGCGGGTAACTATATCCACTACGGTGTGCGTGAATTCGGTATGACCGCCATCGCCAACGGTATCGCCCATCACGGCGGCTTTGTGCCCTATACCGCAACTTTCCTGATGTTTGTGGAATATGCGCGTAATGCGGTACGTATGGCGGCGCTGATGAAGGCGCGTCAGATCATGGTTTATACCCACGACTCTATCGGTCTGGGTGAAGATGGCCCGACGCACCAGCCGGTTGAGCAGCTCGCCAGCCTGCGCCTGACGCCGAACATGGCGGTCTGGCGTCCATGCGATCAGGTGGAAACTGCCGTGGCCTGGAAACTGGCGATTGAGCGTCACAATGGTCCAACCGCGCTGATCCTGTCACGCCAGAATCTTCTGCAGCCGGAACGCTCTGCAGCACAGCTGGATAACATCGCGCGCGGTGGTTATGTGCTACAGGATTGCGATGGCACGCCGGAAGTGATCCTGATCGCCACCGGTTCTGAAGTGGAAATCACCCTGGGTGCCGCTGAGAAACTGACCCGCAGCGGTCACAAAGTGCGCGTGGTTTCACTGCCTTCAACGGATATGTTTGATAAGCAGGATGTCGCCTACCGCGAATCGGTTCTGCCTTCAACCGTTACCGCGCGTGTGGCGGTGGAAGCAGGCATCGCCGATTACTGGTACAAATATGTCGGTTTGAACGGTTCAATCGTCGGTATGACCACCTTTGGTGAGTCAGCGCCTGCCGATAAGCTGTTCAACGAGTTTGGCTTTACCGTGGAAAATATCGTCAGCCACGCTGAAGCATTGCTGCAACCGCATTAATCCTCTGGCCCTCTCATCATGAGAGGGCCATTTTTTTCTGCGCCAATCGTAAAAAAACCTCATCTGGCTACTTCCCGTTGCACAGAATCTGATTACTATGTGTTTTTCCCTCCGCAATCAGATTTGGATGTTATTTCGTTGAAAACTTCCGCTCGTGTTTTACTGGCGCTGCTTTCTGTCGCGCTGCCGTTGAAAGGCATGGCGCAAATCGCGCCGGATCCGCTGCTCGCCTCGCAGATTGTCGACCGTTACGCCGAACATATTTTTTATGGCAGCGGCGCAACCGGTATGGCGCTGGTAGCGATTGATGGCAATCAGCAGGTATTTACCAGCCTCGGTGAAACGCGTCCGGGTAACAACATTCGGCCGCAAAAAGATTCGGTAATCCGCATCGCCTCACTGAGCAAGCTGATGACCAGCCAGATGATGGTGAAACTGGCAGAGCGCGGCACCCTGCGCCTTGACGACCCGCTCAGCAAATATGCCCCGCCAGGCGCCAGCGTGCCGAACTACAACGGCCAGCCAATTCGGCTGATCAATCTCTCCACCCATACCGCTGGCCTGCCGCGTGAGCAACCGGGCGGCAAGGCGGTGCGACCGGTGTTTGTCTGGCCAACCCGCGCCGATCGCTGGAACTGGCTGACGCGCGCGCCGCTGAAGGTGGCTCCAGGCAGCCGCGCCGCCTATTCGAATATCGGTTATGACCTGCTGGCCGATGCGCTGGCGCGGGCGGCCGGTACGCCTTATCCGGCGCTGTTTTCTCAGTTGTTAACCCGCCCGCTGGGCATGAAAGACACCACCTTCACGCCTTCGCCCGATCAGTGCGCCCGTTTGATGGTGGCTGAAAAAGGCGCCAGCCCGTGCGTTAATACGCTGGCGGCGATTGGCAGCGGCGGCGTTTACTCAACGCCAGAGGATATGGGCCGCTGGATGCAGCAGTTTTTGAACTCCGATATTCATCGTCGCACCAGCCAGAGCGATCGCCTGCAAACGGTAATTTATCGTCGCGATCAGCTGGTTAAAGTCGACGGCATGGATGTGCCCGGACGGGCAGACGGCATCGGTATGGGCTGGGTCTATATGGCGCCGCGTGACGGGCATCCCGGCATCATCGAGAAAACCGGTGGTGGCGGCGGCTTTATCACTTATATGGCGATGGTGCCGCAGCATAACGTGGGCGTTTTTGTGGTAGTCACGCGCTCGCCGCTGACGCGTTTTACCGCGATGAGCGACGGCGTTAACAATCTGTTGGCCGAGCTGGTCGGCAATCAGAACGGATCGCCAATGCGGATTGACGCCATCAACTAACCTTAAGGCTGGCTAACCCACAGGGTTGGCCAGTCATCGCTGCTGTGCCAGAGATCGCAGCTTGATTCTTCCGCATACTCCGCCAGCACAAACTCTTCCCCGTTGAAGCGCCAGCGGGACGCGATGCCGCAATCTCCCAGTCCACGTCCTTTCGCCCAGGTGTAAAGTTCGCCCTTCGCGGCGTCAAACTGCGCGTTCACCAGCTCCATCGGCTTTTCGCTTTTTCCCGGCGGGGCAAACGGCAGCGTTAGCATCAGGCCACGGGCGGTCCAGGGCTGTCTGCGCGTGACCTCAAAGGCCAAATCGATGACGTTATACGCGCCCATTTCACAGCTGACCAACAGCAACGCTTTGTCATCGGTCAGTGGCGACACGCTAACCTCACGGCGCATCGGATCCAGCGAACAGGATTCGGTGTTAATGCGCCAGGTCGCGTAGTCGATCAGATCGCGGGTTTCATCGGCGGTCAGCGCTGCGGGCGTCGGCGGCGGCGCTAACGTTGGCGCGGCGGGCTCCGGCGGCACTTGCAGGCGTTCGCCGCGTTTCACCCACGCGCTTTGGCTGTTTACCCTGCCCTGCACATCATCAATCAGCAGCAGGGCAGCTTTGAGTCCATGCAGGGAAAGCGTGGCCTGCGGCTGGAAGGTCAACTGCAAATTATCCGCGTCCAGCACCTGCGCCAGAAACTCATCGACAGAGATAGTATGCGAAGTGGCAATATGATGCGCTTCCACCGCCCAGTGTTTGAGATCGGGATTAAGGCGGCGCTGGTCGATCAGCAGGTTTTCTTTTAAGGAACCGCCCGGCAGCGCACCGCTGTAGCGACTGCCGTAATCGATGCGCAGCAGCGGGCGGTCATTTTCGCCAGCGTGGCGAGACAGCGTCATTACCAGGCCATTTTCGCCGGTCATGCTGCGCGCCACGCAAAAATTCAGGTTATTACAGGTGACCTGCCAGTCCGAAAAGGTTTTTTGCAATGGATCTGCATGCGCACTGGCGACAAAAAGAAAAGGCAGTAACAGCAGCGATTTTGTCGAATAAGACATGAAAAAGACAGATCCCGGTTAAGTGAATGATCATAGCGTAGCGCAATCGATTCAATCTGCCCTTATCCATAAGCCAGCCTGAAACTCACGGCAAAATGAACGGACATGCTGAACAGAGAGATGATTAATACCACAAAAAGCATCCTCTGCCGCTACGCTTTGCTCAATCAGATTGTTCGGACTGTGCACGAACTGGCGCTTCAGGGCTGAAGCCAACCCGCCAGTTGCGCATGCTGCAACAGCATGATGGTTTTGCCATCGCGAATATCGCCACTTTTTATCATCGCTAACGCCTGCGGAAAAGCGATCTCAAGCACCTCAATATCTTCATCTTCCACGCCGCCGCCCGCGTTGTTTCGCTGGCTGTCATCATATTCCGCAGCAAAAAAATGGACGATCTCCGTTACGCCGCCCGGCGACATATAGGCAGAAAACAGCGTTTCAACCTCGCCCACTGCGTAGCCGGTCTCCTCCACCGCCTCTTTACGGATGCAATCTTCCGGCGAATCGTTGTCCAGTAAACCGGCGCACGCCTCAATCAGCATGCCGTTGTGATTACCGTTCACCCAGGTAGCGATGCGGAACTGGCGGATGAGCACTACGCTGTTTTTCTTGCGGTTGTAGAGCAATATGGTGGCGCCGTTACCGCGGTCATAAACCTCGCGCTTATGGCGTAACGGCTCACCCTGCTGGCGAACCAGCTCGTAGGTGTAATTACGCAGGGTAAACCAGTTATCTGAAAGCAGTTTATCTTTAATGACGTTGATTTTAATGCTCATTTCTTTTCCTGCCTGACGCCTTTCTGGCCGATCATCTTAAAACGCTCTGCGGCTTAGCGCCATCCGAAAACCGGCAAAAAAAAGGCGGAATGCCATGAGCATTCCGCCTGTTAAGCCTTAACGCAATTAGCGCGGCGTGGTATCCGCCGATTGATTGGGTTCCGTGGCCGCAACGGCTTTTACCCGCTTACGTACGCCAAACCATCCCAACACCAGGATCACCGCAATCAGCGGCACTGACGCGATGGTGTAGGTGCCGTTCGGATAGTCAAAGGCCATCAGCACCAGTACGCTGGCCAGGAACAGCAGCGTCAGCCAGGAAGTGAACGGCGCGCCAGGTAGCTTGAAGCTGATGTCGTCCGCCTTGCCCTCTTTGATCGCCTTACGCAGGCGCAGCTGGCAGACCACGATAAAGCCCCAGGAAGAGATAATGCCCAGCGAAGCGATGTTGAGTACGATCTCAAACACCTGCGACGGCACGTAATAGTTAAGCACCACGCCAAACACATAGACCACGCAGGTCACGAGAATACCGGCATAGGGCACCTGATGGCTGTTCATCTTCGACATGAACTTCGGCGCGGAACCGCCCATCGACATTGAGCGCAGAATACGGCCGGTTGAGTAGAGGCCGGAGTTAAGGCTGGAGAGCGCCGCACTCAGCACCACGATGTTCATGATGCTACCAATGTAAGGCACGCCCAGTTTGGAGAAAAAGGTCACAAACGGGCTTTGGCCCGCCTGATAGGCGTTCCACGGCAGCAGCATCACCAACAGCACCACCGAGCCAACGTAAAACAAGCCGATACGCCAGATGACGCTGTTGATCGCTTTCGGCAGCATGGTCTGCGGATCTTTACACTCGCCTGCCGCCGTGCCCACCAGCTCAATCGAGGCAAAGGCAAACACCACGCCCTGTACCAGCACTAAAGCAGGCAACAGGCCGTGCGGGAACATGCCGCCATTATCGGTGATCAAATGGAAACCGGTAGCATTGCCGTCCAGCGCTTTGCCGCTGCCCAGAAACACCACGCCCACAATCAGGAAGATAGCGATAGCCAGCACTTTAATCAGTGCGAACCAGAACTCCATTTCGGCGAACCATTTCACGCCAATCATGTTCATGGTGCCGACAATCGCCAACGCGCCCAGCGCAAACACCCATTGCGGCACATCGCCGAAAGCACCCCAGTAATGCATATAGAGCGCCACGGCGGTGATATCGACAATGCCGGTCATCGCCCAGTTGACGAAATACATCCAGCCCGCGACATAAGAGGCTTTTTCACCTAAAAACTCACGGGCATAAGAGACGAAACTGCCGCTGGAAGGCCGGTGTAACACCAGTTCGCCCAGCGCGCGCAGAATAAAAAACGAGAAAATACCGCAAACCAGATAGATTAACGCCAGCGCCGGGCCAGCAGCCTGCAATCGGGCGCCTGCGCCAAGAAACAAGCCGGTACCGATGGCGCCACCGATAGCAATCATCTGCACATGACGATTGCCCATCGCTTTGTGATAACCGCTGTCGTGGGAGTTTAGCCAGCGGCGTTTTGCAGCGCGTTGTTCCGCTGCGTTTTTTGTAGATGCTTTCATACCTGTCCTGTTTATCCTGTCCAACCTGACTCACGCCAGATTAAGCAACCAAACGATTGCGCTGGTTGGGCTAAAGTGACGCGATTAACGCCACCACTCGCTAGTTATAATGTTGTGGTATAGGCAAAATTACGGCGATGAATCCTAACCGTTCTCTTGAACTGAAGCAAAATATCCAGGGCGGGAATAACTATACAAATTGTAATTTTGTGGTGCAGATGTGAGAAAACCGATCAACGAGGTTGACCGGTTGTAATATCAGGGGTTCAGGAAAGAAAGCGGGCTGTCTTAGCGATAGATTTCTGCGGTACCGCTCCAGCGGCTGGAGTCGCCAGGGCTGTCCAGGCCGATGATACGATAGTGATCGGCACCCTGTGCTTTCGCTTTATTCGCCAGCTGGCGCGCGGCATCATCCAGCGAGCCACCTACTGATGAAACGGATACGGTGCCCATCGCCTGCAGGCCCTGCGCCTCATCAGCATCCACCGCTGACGCAGCGAGTGCAGAGAATGAACTGGTAGCCAGTAAAGCGACCGCAGCAATAGCAGCAAGTTGTTTTTTCATCGTATATTCCTTCATTATTCGTGGGCGGCGATTCAGAGCCGCAATCAATTATTTCGATGCTAATTATCTTCCATGCAATGAAAAGCAATCTCACAGGCCGGTAAAATCTCGCAAGGTTTGTGTCGCTTATGCGGATAAAGTTAGAGAAATGTCAATTAAGTAGGGCAAGCGGTATGAAAAGGTTATAAATGAACGTGGTCTGTTTTCACCTGATCGCGGTTACCGCCTTTATCAGGATGTAACCTGCGTTCTTTTTATACGCAGCGACAATATTGCCGGCTCTTTTTTACATTTTCTCCTTAATTCCTCCACGGTTCTGGCCGTTTTGGCGCGTAGAGTAACGGAGTTACGGAAAAGGTAAAGATTGCTAACCCGCTGACAGGAAAGTAAAAATCCTTCGTGATGGTCAACGGGCATTTCAACTGAGATAAGGAGTGTGGTGTCGATGGCGAACTTTTTCATCGATCGTCCAATTTTCGCCTGGGTACTGGCGATATTGATGTGTCTGATCGGTGCGCTGGCGATCGTCTCCCTGCCCGTTGAACAGTACCCCGATCTTGCACCGCCTAACGTGCGTATTACCGCTAACTATCCTGGCGCTTCAGCGCAAACCCTTGAAAACACCGTTACCCAGGTTATCGAACAGAACATGACCGGCATCGATAACCTGATGTATATGTCTTCGCAAAGCAGCAATACCGGTCAGGCGACCATTACCCTCACCTTTACCGCCGGCACCAATCCCGACGAAGCGCGCCAGCAGGTACAAAATCAGCTGCAGTCGGCCCTGCGTAAGCTGCCGCAGGCGGTGCAGTCGCAGGGCGTAACGGTGAATAAAACCGGCGACAGCAACATCCTGATGGTGGCGTTTGTTTCTACCGATGGCAGCATGGACAAGCAGGATATTGCCGATTATGTGGCCAGCAACCTGCAGGATCCGCTCAGCCGCGTCACCGGCGTTGGTCAGGTTGACGCCTACGGCACGCAGTACGCCATGCGCATCTGGCTCGATCCCACCAAACTGATCGACTATGCGCTGACCACCTCTGACGTGGTTAGCGCCATCGTGTCACAAAACAGCCAGGTGGCCGTAGGCCAGGTGGGCGGCCTGCCGTCAGTGGATAAGCAGGCGCTGAATGCCACGGTGAATGCGCAATCGATGCTGCAAACGCCGGAACAATTCAAAGCGATCACGCTGAAAACACAGCAGAACGGTGCCGTCGTCACGCTGGGCGATGTTGCCACGGTTGCGCTCGGCGCGGAAAAATATGACTACATCAGTCGCTATAACGGCCAGCCCGCTTCCGGCCTCGGTATCAAACTCGCTTCGGGTGCCAATGAGATGGAGACCGATCGGCTGGTTCGTGCGCGTATTGATGAACTGGCGCACTATTTTCCGCACGGTCTGGAGGCGAAAGTCGCCTACGAAACCACGCCTTTTGTGAAAGCATCGATTGAAGATGTGGTTAAGACGCTGCTGGAAGCGATCGTGCTGGTGTTCCTGGTGATGTATCTGTTTATGCAGAACATCCGCGCCACGTTGATTCCTACGCTGGCGGTTCCGGTAGTGCTGCTCGGCACCTTCGCCGTGCTCTATGCCTGCGGCTTCAGCATCAATACGCTGACCATGTTTGCCATGGTGCTGGCGATCGGTCTGCTGGTGGACGATGCCATCGTGGTGGTGGAAAACGTTGAACGCATCATGCGCGAAGAGGGCCTGTCACCGCGTGCGGCAACGCGTAAGTCGATGGGCCAGATTCAGGGCGCGCTGGTCGGCATCGCGCTGGTGTTATCCGCCGTGTTCGTGCCGATGGCGTTTTTTGGCGGCACGGTGGGCGCCATTTATCGGCAGTTCTCCATTACCATCGTTTCCGCCATGGTGCTGTCGGTGCTGGTGGCGATGATCCTGACGCCGGCACTCTGCGCCACGCTGCTGAAGCCGATTACCGCCGATCACCATCAGCCACGTCGCGGGTTTTTCGGCTGGTTTAATCGGCAGTTCAATCACAATGCCGATCGCTATGCACGTGGCGTGCAACATATTCTGCACCGCCGTGGCCGCTGGCTGTTCATTTACATGGCAATCATTGGCGTAATGGCCTTTCTGTTTTTGCGCCTGCCGACCTCATTTCTGCCGCTGGAAGATCGCGGCGTCTTTATGACGCAGGTACAGCTGCCGCCAGGCGCAACGCAGCAGCAGACCTCACAGGTAGTGGCAAAAATTGAAAACTATTATCTGACGCAGGAAAAAGAGAACGTGCTGTCGGTATTTTCTACCATCGGCTCAGGACCGGGTGGCAACGGCCAGAACGTGGCGCGCCTGTTTATTCGCCTGAAAGGTTGGGATCAGCGTGACGCGGCCGATCGCACCTCGTTTGCTATCATTGCGCGCGCAACCAAAGCCTTTCAAAAAATCAACGAGGCGCGCGTCATCGCCAGCAGCCCACCGGCGATAACCGGCATGGGCAGCTCCTCCGGCTTCGACATGGAGTTGCAGGATCACGGCGGGCTGGGCCATACCCAGTTAATGGCGATGCGCGACCGTTTACTGGAAATGGCGGATAAAGACCCGGCGCTTTCCCGCGTGCGCCACAACGGGCTGGACGACAGTCCGCAGCTGCAGATCGACGTCGATCAACGCAAAGCGCAGGCGTTGGGCGTGGATCTGGATGAGATCAACGACACGCTGACCACCGGCTGGGGCTCCACCTACGTCAATGACTTTATCGATCGCGGCCGGGTTAAAAAGGTCTACGTGCAGGCCGCCGCGCCGTATCGCATGCTGCCTGATGACATTAACAAATGGTTTGTACGCAATAAGAGCGGCGGCATGGTGCCCTTCTCTGCGTTTGCCACCAGCCGCTGGGAAACCGGCTCACCCCGGCTCGAGCGCTATAACGGCTATTCGTCGCTGGAGATCGTCGGCGAAGCGGCCGATGGCGTCAGCAGCGGAACGGCGATGGATGCGATGGAAAAATTGGTGTCACAACTGCCGCTCAGCGTCGGGCTGGAATGGACCGGTGCCTCGTATCAGGAGCGGCTGTCAGGCTCTCAGGCACCAGCGCTCTATGCGATATCGCTGCTGGTGATTTTCCTCTGTCTTGCCGCGCTCTATGAAAGCTGGTCAATTCCTTTTTCGGTCATGCTGGTGGTGCCGCTCGGCGTGGTCGGCGCGCTGCTGGCCACCTGGTTGCGTGGACTGGAAAACGACGTCTATTTTCAGGTTGGCCTGCTGACCGTGATTGGCCTGTCGGCGAAGAACGCCATTCTGATTGTGGAGTTCGCCAATGAGGTCAATACGCGGGGCAAAGATGTGGTGTCCGCTACGCTGGAAGCGGCACGCCAGCGACTGCGGCCAATTCTGATGACCTCGCTGGCCTTTGTGTTTGGCGTGCTGCCAATGGCGATCAGCAGCGGCGCGGGTTCCGGCAGCCAACACGCGGTGGGCACCGGCGTCATCGGCGGCATGATTTCTGCCACCGTGCTGGCGGTTTTCTTTGTGCCGCTGTTCTTTGTGCTGGTGCGTAAGCGCTTCCCGTTAAAAGAGAAACCGCGCGATTAAATAAAAAAGGCAGTCACCTCAGTGACTGCCTTTTAATGTGTGTAATCAGAATTAATAGCAGGCTAATACACGCCTTCTGAATACGATATTACTTGCGTAACATCGACTCAATAAATTCTTTCCAGGTTGCTACTTCAACTTCAATCATATGATCCTCTCTTATAATGCTAATGACTTTACCCTGACACTGGCGAAAAGTGGTTATGTTTAAACTTATTACTGGTATCGGCTAATTTAGGAATTATCTTAAAACTATTTTCTCTTTTACGCTACGATTTTTTTTCGCTGCCTGATGAGTTTTTTGATACCACGCTACATGGATACTGACAAACTCCGGTTTAACAGCGCTATGGTTGCGTTCTTATGCAAAGGCTTTGTCACCTCATGCTGACAATCGAGTTATGCAAAATCAGTGCCAGATGAAAAGTGATAAACTGCGGAAATATAACAACACCTATTATTTCCCCCCGTATCATTAACGGCTAACTGGGTTATTTCGCCAGCACGTTGATTACCGGCTTTAATTATTTCCTGTGAAAGGCATTCTCCTTATTACCGGCGGCAATACCATTGAGACATGTCTTGTTTTTGAATTAATTCACTCTTATCTGGCCGCTACGCTTGTTTTTTGTGATGGCGGTCTAAAACGTGGCGTTATGAATAGTTATGCGGCATGATCCTGTGACGTGTTTTTGATTATCCCCAGGAATATACCGATGACTGACATCCGCCAGCAGCCGTTCACCCTCTACGGCATCAAAAATTGCGACACCGTCAAGAAAGCGCGGCGTTATCTGGACCAGCAACAGATTGACTATCGTTTCTATGACTATCGCGTTGAAGGCCTGCCCGCCGCACTCCTTCAGCAGTTCATCGATCGCCTGGGTTACGAAGCGTTGCTGAATACGCGCGGCACCACATGGCGCAAGCTGCCGCAGGAGACGCGCGACGCCATTACCGATGCTGCCAGTGCGAAAGCGCTGATGCTGGAACAGCCTGCTATGATTAAACGCCCGTTGCTCCATGCCGCAGACGGTTCTATGCTGCTGGGCTTTGATGAGTCGCGTTACCCTACCTTTCTCCAGGAGACGTTATAATGTTCTGCCCGGTTATCGAATTAGCTCAACAGCTTATCCGTCGGCCTTCGCTTAGCCCGGACGATGCCGGCTGCCAGGCGCTGCTGATCGCCCGTCTGCAGGCGATCGGGTTCACCGTCGAACCCATGCCGATGGGCGACACGCTCAATTTCTGGGCATGGCGTGGCGAAGGGGAAACGCTGGCGTTTGCCGGCCACACCGATATTGTGCCCGCCGGTGATGCTAACCGCTGGATCAACCCGCCGTTTGAACCCACCATTCGTGATGGCATGTTATTTGGCCGCGGTGCCGCCGATATGAAGGGATCGCTGGCCGCAATGGTGGTGGCCGCAGAACGCTTTGTCGCCGCTCATCCGCAGCACCGCGGTCGCCTGGCTTTTCTCATCACTTCTGATGAAGAGGCCAGCGCAGCCAACGGCACAGTTAAGGTGGTGGAACGGTTAATGGCCCGCAACGAGCGGCTCGATTATTGTCTGGTCGGTGAACCCTCCAGCACGGAAATCGTTGGCGACGTGGTTAAAAATGGTCGCCGTGGATCGATCACCGCCAACCTGACGGTGCACGGTGTGCAGGGCCATGTTGCCTATCCGCATCTGGCGGACAATCCGGTGCATCGCGCGCTGCCCGCGCTGAACGAGTTGGTGGCCACAGAATGGGATCGCGGCAATGAATTTTTCCCGCCCACCAGCATGCAGATTGCCAACGTGCAGGCCGGAACCGGCAGCAATAACGTTATCCCTGGCGAGTTCGAGGTGCAGTTCAACTTTCGTTTCAGTACGGAATCTACCGATGAGTCGATTAAAACGCGCGTACAGGCGCTGCTCGATCGCCATCAGCTACGCTATACCATTGAGTGGAAACTCTCCGGCCAGCCTTTTTTAACCGCCCGCGGCAAGCTGGTGGATGCGGTGGTCAAGGCGGTTGCGCACTATAATGAAATTAAACCCCAGCTGTTAACCACCGGCGGGACTTCCGATGGTCGGTTTATTGCCCGAATGGGCGCGCAGGTGGTTGAACTGGGTCCGGTAAACGCCACGATTCACAAGATCAATGAGTGTGTGAAAGCGTCCGATTTGCAGCTGCTTAGCCGCATGTATCAGCGCATCATGGAACAACTGGTCGCCTGAGTATTCTGAAGGAGAGAGCAAATGGAATGGCTGAAAGAGTATTGGTGGATTTTCGTTATTGTGCTGATGGTCGGCGTGTTGATGAACGTTTATAAAGATCTGAAGCGTATCGATCATAAAAAATATATGGATAACCGCCCGGAACTGCCGCCCCATCGTGATTTTAACGATAAGTGGGACGACGAAGATGACTGGCCTAAAAAGAAATAATGCTTTTACGTCCCTCGCCCGAGGGACGTCGCTTTACATCAATACGATCATATCGTCATCGCCTGGAGACGCCCCACTCAACGCCTCATCAAAATAGCGCCGCGGCACGGTATAACGCAGATGATGCAACGCCAGTCCCATACTGCGCTGATCGATGGCGTGAGCCAGATCCTCCACAACGTCCAGCGTTACGTCGCCGCCTAACGCGGTCAGCCGTTCACTGGCCTGTTCCATGGCGCTGACCGGCACGCGATCGTCATACTCGCCGTGAATAAGATGAATGGTCGCCCGATTTGATGCCCGCTGCGGGGTGTGTACATAGCTGCCGCTGAAGATCACGGCGCGACCCGCCAGGCCCGGTTCGGCGTTAAGCGCTTCCAGCACCATGGTGCCGCCCTGCGAAAAGCCCACCAGCGCCGTGGCCGCCGGAGCAATGCCGCTACTCTGCTGCCAGCTGCGTACCGATGCCAGAAACTCAGGCAGGATGGCGGCCACTCGCGTGCGGGCTTCCTCAGCCGACGTCGTCGCCTCAAACCACTGGCTGCCGTTTCCGCTGCCGCTGGCGGCTGGCCCGCCGATGCAGACCACGCAAGCGGTCGGAAATGCGTCGGCAAACCAGCGCCCCAGCTGGCTCAGCGCATGCGGATTATCGCCGACGCCGTGATAAAGCAGAAAGAGCTGTTCAGCGGGCTGAGTCGGCTGTTGTACAACAACATAGTCAGGTTTCATCATTTTCTCCTGAAGCAGTTCCGGTAAAGACGCCCGGACATAGAAGCCCGTTATGTTACGCCGCGTATTGCATCAGCATAGCGGGAAAAACTGAACAACAGGGTCGATTTATTGCAATGCTTCCAGCCGCCGCTGCCACTCTTCCGCCCGTGCAGCATCGCACTGATAAAGCGCGCTGGCCGTTTCCTGTCGCCAGGCGCGGATTGCCCCTTTTGCGCCCGCCAGACCGAGCGCTGCCACGATATCGTTAACCGATCGACGCTGAGTAATCCGTGCACGCAGCGCGGGCAGCGTCATCGACGACTGCGCCAGCAGACGAGTTAGCGCGGGCAGGCTGACCTCAAACGGGCGCAGCGCAAAAGCAAACCCCGCCGCTTCACGCCAGTCATCCTCGCTGAATTCCGGCTCGTTTACCGTGGTCATTTCCAGTTCGATGTTGATCTCCGCACGCAACAGTGGCCAGTCGCGCCGCAGACGCTGGCTGGCCCGCTGCGTCATCTCAACAGCACAGGGTGTGAGCGGCAGCAACGCCATTGCGGTATAGCAGCCGCTGCTGGCTTCAAGGTGCGAGCCGATACGCACCAGCTCAAAGCCATTTTGCTGCCAGAAGCGCCACAGCGCGGGGGTAAAGCCAAAGCTCACCGACAGAAAGTCGCTACCGTTAGTAGCCTGCCGTGCGGCGTCGAGCAGACGGCTGCCCAGCCCCTGCTGGCGCAGGCTGGCTTCCACCGCTATACGGCTGATGCGCAGCGAGCGCAGCGTTGCCGCCTGAGGGCTGTCGCCGTGCGCAGCCAGCGACTGCGCCACCAGATTACCGCGAGGACGGCGCCTGCCCGCCCAAATCTGTGCAGCCAGTTTCGCATCCAGCCCGCCCTCTTCGATCAACCACAGCGCGCCTGCCACCTGATGCTGATGACGCAGCGCGATAAAACGCATGCCTGGCGCATCCATCATGCGACGCAAATCAAGCGGCGAGGTGCGGTAATGTGCACTGGTCAGCAGCTGATAGAGCGAGATCATTAAGGCGGGCTGGCGCTGCCAGTCATGGCGGTCGAGCGGCACGCACTGCCAGTCAGCCTGCGCCACAAGCGGCAAGGGTTCGCTGAACAGCAGACTGCTGTTGAGCAGCGCTTCCAGCGGATCGTGGCGTGCCCAGCGTAACGGCTCGTCGAGGGTGAAATAGTGGACATGCGGCAGGCTGGCACAAAACTTCAGCATAAAACCGCGCCCGGTGCCTTCATAGCCCTGCACGGTGGTGACTAACAGCACATGCGGAAAACGGCTAACCAGCTGCGCCAGCAGCGGCGCCGGAATGGCTGCCGCCTCATCAACGATCAGCCAGTCGGCCGTCACCGCTTCCGCCGCCAGCAGCGCATCCGGTGCCATAAACCGGAACGCCTCACCGGCAAAGCTGGCCAGCACGTCGGTTGCCACTTTGGCCGGCGCGGTAATAATACAGCGGCGCTGCTGTGCCAGCATGCCGGCCAGCGCCGACTTGCCGCGCCCGCGTGGTGCCGTCAACACCGCCACCGCAGGCGGTAGCGCCAGCAGCTGCGACAATATGGCCTGCTGCTGCTGAGGTGCCTGGCAATGCCACGCTGGACGTGACGGCCATGCTGGCTGCGGCCACGGGCTATCCTGCCGATGCAATAAACATTCATGGCAGCTCAGCGATCGCTGAAGATGATGGATAAAATGCGGTGTGGGGATGGCGACGGGCTGTTCGCTCCAGCGCAGGCTGTCGCTGTCGGGCCGTTCAGGCCAGTGCTGCCACGGCGGCACGATGAGCTGTAGCCAGCCACCGGCACGCAGCGTACCGGCCAGTGCAGCAAACGCCTCGGCGTGAAAACCGCGGTGCGCATCAAAAACCGCGTGCTGAAACTCGCGGCCCAGCAGATTTCGCGCGGCGGCTGGCGTGCATGTTATTGAGGCACCTTGCGGTGCCTCATCGCTGACCCAAATCCACTCGCCTGCCAGCTGCTGCTGCCAGCGCTGCGCCTGCTCAAGGCACCAGGCCACATCGCCGCTGATTACACGTAAGCGACGAATGCCCTGCTGCTGCATTAACCGCGTTAGCGCGGCAACCTCCATTGTTTACTGACCGAAGGTATCGCACTGGCCTGGGTTGCCGCTGTCAAAACCGCGCTTGAACCAGGTGTAGCGCTGTTCCGACGTGCCGTGCGTAAAGCTGTCCGGCACCACGCGCCCCTGACTCTGCTGCTGAAGGCGATCGTCGCCAATCGCCTCGGCGGCATTCAGCGCTTCCTGTAGATCGCCCGCCTCCAGAATTTGCTGTTGCTGCATGTAATGGCCCCAGACACCGGCAAAGCAGTCAGCCTGCAGTTCCATCTTCACCGAAAGCTGATTAGCCTGCGTTTTGCTGCCGTTCTGCTGCATCTGGCGAATTTTTGGCTCAATGCCCAACAGTTTTTGCACGTGATGTCCAACCTCATGCGCAATCACATAGCCCTGAGCAAAGTCACCATCGGCGCCCAGCTTGTTCTTCATTTCATCATAAAAGGAGAGATCGATATAAACGGTTTGATCGCTCGGGCAGTAGAACGGCCCCATCACCGATTGCCCGGTGCCGCAGCCGGTCGAGGTCGCGCCGCGATACATCACCAGCTTCGGCGGCTGGTAGGTTTTGTTCATCTGCTGGAATATCTTGCCCCAGGTATCTTCGGTGGTTGCCAGAATAACCGAGGTGAATTTTGCCGCCTCGTCATCTTTCGGACTGACCGCCTGATGCTGCTGAGTGGCCGGCTGTCCGCCGGTAAGCAGCGGCGATAAATCATAGCCGTAGTAGCCTGCTACCACGATAACCACCAGCACCACGATGCCCGCTTTGCCACGCGGCAACGGTATTCTTCCGCCGCCGAGGCCAGACGATGAACGTTGGTCGCGACGATCTTCCACATTGTCGCTTTCGCGACGCCCTTGCCAACGCATAGCGTTCTCCTGAACTTTCCACTGTCGATGACGCAGATTCTAGTTGCGGAAGGCGGTAATAACCAGCGGGGAGCGTGCAGGAATCGCGAACGGAGCGACGGGCGTCGCTCCGCTGGAACAATTAGTCGAGTTTTACACCCAGGCGGTGCGCCACTTCTTCATAGGCTTCAACCACGCCGCCGAGGCTTTGGCGGAAGCGATCTTTATCCATTTTGTTCATGGTTTCTTTATCCCACAGGCGCGCGCCATCCGGGGAAAACTCATCGCCGAGCACCACTTCGCCGTTGAACAGGCCAAATTCCAGTTTGAAATCGACGAGGATCAGACCCGCGTCGCTGAACAGCTTGCTCAGCACCTCATTGGCTTTGTAGGTCAGCTCCTGCATGCGTGCCAGGTTAGCTTTGCTTACCCAGCCAAAGGTTTCGCAATAGGATTCGTTGACCATCGGGTCATGTTTTTCATCGTCTTTGAGGAAAAGATCAAACAGCGGTGGATCCAGCACAATGCCCTCTTCCACACCCAGGCGTTTGACCAGCGAACCTGCGGCGCGATTGCGGATCACACACTCCACCGGCACCATATCCAGCTTTTTCACCAGCGCTTCGTTATCGGAAAGCAGCGCTTCCATCTGCGTCGGAATGCCCGCTTCCTGCAGTTTGGTCATAATGAAATGGTTGAACTTATTGTTGACCATGCCTTTTCGATCGAACTGTTCGATACGCGCACCGTCTCCTGCTGACGTATCGTTGCGGAATTCGAGTATCAGCAGATCCGGGTTCTGGGTGCTGTATACGGTTTTCGCTTTGCCGCGATACAACTCAGCTTGCTTTTGCATCTTAATTCACTCCAAACATGACGAAATGGTGGTAAGCGGCGAGCGACTGTGCGACGCAATCGTTTACCTTGCTGGGCGCTATTATGCCAAACTCGAAACAAAAAGGCCGGAGAATCTCCGGCCAGACAGGATTTATTTGCTTAGCGCCGCCTGGAACACGGCCACCAGCGCATCATTTTGCGACTGGGTCAGCACATGACCTTTGGGATCGATAAATTGCAGACTGCTGCGGTTGTCGAGATCGCCGACCTGCAGTTTGTAATCGCCGTTTGGCAACTGAGGATCTTTCGCACCCAATGCGTCCCAGTCACTTTCGCCTGGCGCGCTGTAGCTGACGTTCAGGCTACCCTGCGAACGATTGCTGTCGCTGACTTCCATGCCGACACGTTTTAACGCCTCTGGCAGACGCTGCCAGACGGTGTTGAACGGTGCGCGCAGGATCAGCGTTGGCAAACCGGTGTCGTCCGCGCCGCTCTGCACATCGATCTGCGCTGAGCTGCGGCTGGCCGCGGCGTTTTGCTGCGCGGAATCCATTTTATCCATGCCGGTGCTGATGTCGTTCAGCATCTGCGCGGTATAACGCTGGATCTGCACCGGCGAGTTCACGTCGTTGCCCTGCTGCTGTAGCTGCAGCAGACGCACGGTCAGCGCCTGCTGATAACCTTGCTTCTGCACGCTGATTTGATAACGGCCGCGGTACTGGTTGTCCTCATCGGCACGGTTCCAGTTTACCCAGTCGGTAGTCAGCTGTTGGCTGCTATCCTGACGTGAAGCGATCGGGAACTTGTAGGATTGCACTACGTTGACCACCTGTGGCCACACCGCGGCGCTGCCTGAACCGTCCATCATCAGCACACCGGTATTACCGGTAAACTGCGCGCGCGTGCCGTTCATCAGCGCCAGCGCCTGAGCTGGTGGGCGGATATCGAGCTGTTTGCCAACCGGACCGTTGCTGGCACTGCGCGGCGTTTCAAAATCGCCGTTTTGCAGCGGCAGTACGGTACCTGGGGCAGCGTTAAGATCTTTCAGCTCGCTGGCCTGAAGATAAGACTCATCGCCGCTGACCTGACGCTTGTAGCGCTGATCGTTGGAACATGCTGCCAGCAGCATAATGGTGGATAGCCCAACTACTTTGACTACCGTGGATTTCGTTACTGAGTAAGCCATTAAATCTCCCTAAATTACAGCAGGCCTGCGTGTTTCAGAGCCTGCTCCACGAACGGACGCGCCGCGCTGGTGATTGGCGTCATTGGTAGACGCAGCGTGTCCGTAGCGATTAATCCCAGCTGTTTTGCAGCCCATTTCACCGGAATAGGATTGGGTTCAACAAAGAGTTTTTGATGCAGCGGCATCAGGCGCTGGTTAAGGCGACGCGCTTCGGCAAAGTTGCCCTGCTGAGCCAGCTGGCACAGCGCAGCCATTTCACGTGCAGCCACGTTAGCGGTGACTGAAATTACGCCATGTCCGCCGAGCTGCATGAAGTCCAGCGAGGTCGCATCATCACCACTGACCAGGATAAAGCTATCGTCAACCAGCTCTTGGATCTGGCTAACCCGCGATAAGTTCCCGGTTGCCTCTTTAATACCGATAATATTTTTGATTTCGGCCAGGCGGGCAACGGTTTCCGGCAGCATATCGCAGCCGGTACGTGAAGGGACGTTGTAGAGCATTTGTGGCAGGTCGGTGCTGTCGGCAATCGCTTTGAAGTGCTGGAACAGACCTTCCTGCGTTGGGCGATTGTAATAAGGCGTCACGGTCAGACAGCCGACAACGCCGGAATCCGTAAAGCGTTTGGTCAGTGAGATGCCTTCCGCGGTGGCGTTTGCGCCGGTACCCGCGATAACCGGAATGCGGCCATCGGCCAGCTCCAGGGTCATCAATACCACCTCACCATGTTCATCATGGCTCAGGGTCGCCGATTCACCGGTGGTTCCTACGGAAACGATCGCCGAAGTGCCGCTGGCGACGTGATAATCAATCAGTTTTTTCAGGCTGGTGCGGCAAACATTTCCTTTATCATCCAAAGGCGTAATGAGCGCAACAATACTTCCGGTGAACATTGGCTAATCCCTCCACAAACAAGTGCTTCATGGTACGTTTGACGGGCAGGGAAAAGCAAGCAACGGCGTCGCCAGGGCGCTTGGCACAGGGTATTTTTTATGTTTACCTTATCCGTATCACTTATGCTTATCACTCTGACGGACAGGAAGCACCATTTTGCCCCAGTCACAGCCACATCATCTGGTTATTACCGCACTGGGCGTTGACCGTCCGGGTATTGTCAACGCCATTACGCGCCACGTCAGCAGCTGTGGATGCAATATCGAAGACAGCCGGCTGGCGATGCTTGGCGACGAGTTCACCTTTATTATGCTGCTTTCCGGTTCGTGGAATGCCATTACGCTGATTGAATCCACGCTGCCGCTGAAAGGCGCGGATATGGAGCTGCTGATTGTAATGAAGCGCACCAACGCGCGCGCGCAGCCGCCGATGCCCGCCACGGTATGGGTGCAGGTGGAAGTCACCGATTCGCCGCACATTATTGAACGCTTCACCGATCTGTTTGACTCAAACCAGATGAATATCGCCGAGCTGGTTTCGCGCACGCAGCCTGCGCAGGACGCCCTGCCACCTCAGCTGTTTATTCAAATTACTGCGCACAGCCCAGCCAGCCGTGACGCCTCGTCTATTGAACCTGCTTTTCATCAGCTATGTACAGAATTGCAGGCGCAAGGCACTATCAATGTCGTTAATGTCGTCCATTCCCCACAGCATGAAGAAAAAATCGGAGAATCGTAATGAATCCACTGAAGGCCGGTGATCCCGCACCGAAATTTAGCTTGCCCGATCAGGATGGCGAGCAGGTAAATTTGACCGACTTCCAGGGACAACGCGTGTTGGTCTATTTCTATCCCAAAGCGATGACGCCTGGCTGTACCGTTCAGGCCTGTGGCCTGCGCGATAACATGGATGAGTTCAAACGGGCTGGCGTGGAAGTGTTGGGTATCAGCACCGACAAACCGGAAAAATTGTCCCGCTTTATTGAGAAAGAGCTGCTCAACTTTACGCTGCTGTCTGATGAGAATCATGAGGTTAGCGAGCAGTTTGGCGTCTGGGGCGAGAAGAGCTTCATGGGGAAAACCTATGATGGCATTCATCGCATCAGCTTTCTGATTGACGCCAAAGGCAAGGTGGAGAAAGTGTTCGACGATTTCAAAACCAGTAACCACTACGACATCGTGATGGATTATCTGAAGTCAGCGTAATTTACTCAGCCGGGCCCGCATTTAGGGGTCCGGCTGATTTCCGCTACAGCGTGTACCACACCTCTTCATCGACTACCGGCAACGGCGCTATGCTCTGCTCCACACCGTGCTGACTTTCCAGCCGCATGTCCGCTTCTTCCAACACCAGCGACGCAAACGGCGTTGCGCTGGCCACGTCGTCAAGCAATGAGGCACTTTCCTCAACCAGCAAATCGGCCAGACGCAGTGCGGGTGCAGCTTCGACCATAAATTCAATTGGCTGGGTAAAGGCTTTGCCGTTGGTGGCAAACAGCCGGTGCTGACCGGGGCGTAAATCGTCCTCCGGCGCGACGTGCCAGGCGCCGTTCTCAGCGGCCTGGCTGCTGCCGATCACCGTCGCGCCATCCAGCAGATAGATCAGCGAAGCCTGACCCGCATTGCCCATCATCGTCGGCCGCAGATCTGAGGTGACCTCGCCGCCGAGAAGCGGCACCGAAGCGCCGTTGTCCGTGGTAAACATATTAAAAGGCATTGTTTCAATGCGTCTGTTCATAGAGCCTCCCTGCAAAAAGTGCGCTCTACGATGCCACGCATCAGGGAAACACGACTGGAGACCTGTCTGGAAATCGCCTTATGGCTCCACGGAATGCTCATCGGCGTGCAGCGTGTCGGGCCAGGCATGCACCACCGCTTTCACCAGCGTGGCAAGCGGGATAGCAAAGAAGACGCCCCAGAATCCCCACAGGCCGCCGAAAATCACCACTGACAGGATAATCACCAGCGGATGCAGGTTCACCGCTTCGGAGAACAGCACCGGCACCAGCAGATTGCCGTCCAGCGCCTGGACAATCAGGTAAACCACGATCATGGTCCAGAAATCGCTACCCAGCCCCCACTGAAACAGGCCGACGCCAATCACCGGCACCGTCACCACCAGCGCGCCGATATAGGGGATCAGCACCGACAATCCCACCAGCACCGCCAGCAGCAGCGCGTAGTTCAGGCCCATCAGCACAAAGGCGATCCAGGTCACCACGCCGACCACCACCATTTCCACCACTTTGCCGCGAATGTAATTGGTGATCTGCTGATTCATCTCCAGCCAGACCTGCCCGGCGAGACCGCGATTGCGCGGCAGCACACGCCGCACCGCATTCAGCATCTGCTCTTTATCCTTAAGCAGGAAGAACACCATCAGCGGCACCACCACCAGATAAATTGCCAGCGTCATTAATCCCATCAGCGAGGCGAGGGAATATTTCACCACGGATTCGCCCAGCCCGGTGACGCGCGCCCGCAGGTTTTCCACAATCACATCCACGATGCCGGCATCGACCAGCGCGGGGAAACGCCGCGGCAGACCGGCCGCATAGACATAGAGCTTGTTGAGCATATTGGGCAAATCGCGCATCAGATTGATGCCCTGCTGCCAGGCAACCGGCGCGACAATCAGCATCATCACCAGCAGCAGACCGGCAAAAATAACCAGCACGATGCTGGTTGCGGCGGTACGGGAACAGCCCAGCCGCTGAAGCCGCACGGTGGGCCACTCCAGCAGATAAGCCAGCACTATCGCCACCAGCAACGGCGCCAGTAATCCGCTAAAAAAGAAGAGAATTGAGAACGCCGCCAGTAAAATAATCAGCAGCGCGATCGCCTCCGGGTCGCTAAAGCGACGGCGATACCATTGGAATAACAGAGCCAGCACAGGCTTTCCTTTCCTGAAAAAAAGAGGCCCGATTCTACGCGAAACGGGCAGGGTTAGCAGTAAGCGGTGTTTGCAGCAGCTCGCGCCGTTAAAGCAACGGCTCGGCGACGGTACCGGCGATCACCACGCGGTTGCGGCCCGCATGTTTGGCCTGATAAAGCGCATCGTCCGCCTGTTTGAAAAATGGGCCAAACGGCCCGTCGCCCGGCTGCCAGAATGAGACGCCAATCGAGATAGAGATTTGACCCACCTGTTCAATGGACGACTGGAAAATGCTTTGCCGTACCCGCTCGGCGATGGTGCGGGCGATTTCCGGCTGTGCGCCCGGCAGGATCATCAAAAACTCCTCGCCGCCGTTGCGACAGACCACGTCAGTCTGACGTGAGGCGTTGTTCAGCTCGATAGCCACCTGCTGAATCACCCGATCGCCGACATCGTGGCCCCAGTTATCGTTGATGCGCTTAAAGTGATCGATATCCATCGCCAGAATGGCAAACGGCTGCTGGGTAGCAAGCAGATAATCGAGCACCGAACTCAGCCCGCGGCGATTCAGCAGCCCGGTGAGCGGATCGCTCTGTACCTCTGAGCGCAGACGGCCAATTTTATCCTGCATGCTCAAAATGCCGGTGCGCATCGCCCGCTTGATCTGCGCCGCTTCAAAGTACCAGCTGCGAATTGCGCCAATCTCTTCTGATACGCCCGGCTCCTCCATCTGCCCCGCCCGCCGCGCCAGTTGCCATAGCGGCGAGGCAATCAGCCGCGCCAGCACCATCGACGCCAGCAGCGTCAGCAGCACAAACGGCACCGAATGGCGCAGCACGTTAAACAGCAAGCCGGTCAGCGGCTGCAGCGTGGTCAACGTGGGTTTCAGCGCTACCACCAGCCAGCCAGCGGTTGGCACCGTGGCATAGCCTGCCAGCATCGATGCATTGTCGAGATGGTCAATTTCCAGCGCGCCATTTTTATTGGCGTCGAGGGTTTTATCATCCACCAAAGGCGCGATGGTTTGCCCGACGCGCTTGCCGTTCTGGTGATAAAGCACCTGATTGTCGCTGTCGACCACATAGAGCGACGTGTCGTCACGATAATACTGTTCGCCCAGCAACGAATTGAGAATGCTTTTCTTCTTCAGATAGAGCGTGCCGCCCACATAGCCAAGATAACGGCCATCCCGCGACCAGATGGGCGTGGAGATAAATACAATCAAATTATTAGCGGCCGAAATGCTGGGTTTGCCGATCATCGGCGCACGGGCGGTCAGCGCAGCGTGCGAGCTGTCGCTGTCAAGATGCATGCCTTTCAGGGTCAGGGATTCCGGTGAAATCGCGCGCACAAAGCCATTTGCGTCGATTACCGCCACCGAGTTAAAGCTGCTGGTCTGTTCCCGCAGACGATCCACTTCGCTCTGCAACAGCGCATCATCGTCAAAGTCTTTGCCGATCGTGTTGGCGCTAAAGCGCAGCTGTGACTGAGCCAGCTGAAAAAAGAGTTCGGTGGTTGATGCCAGCTTGGCAGCATAGACGCGGTTATTTTCCAGCGTATTTTCAATCAGCTCGGCACGCTGTACGCGCCAGGTAGCATAAAGCGCATTGGCTAGAGTGATGACGATACTGGCAACCGCCAGCAGGGTGATCAGCGTACGCAGATCGGTGCGGGGGCGAAGCCGCCCTATCACTGGCAAACTCGCAGGCAGATAAGTTTCATTATTCAGCGCCTTTTAACGTGCGTTTTTTTGGTATTGGCAAACAAGAATCACCCTGAAAATCAGGCGCAATTGTACACCTGACGGAAAAATTAGGAATATCTTGAGGGCCTGACGCTGAATTTATTTTAGTTAAGTCTGGTATTGAAGCGGCGGGATAGCGACGGTTGTGCCTCCGCCCGCATGACATAGCGTGCGGGCGGAGAACAGCAAACCGGCGTGCCGGAGGCGGGAAACGCGTTACAGCATCAGGAAGGCGTAGCCTTCATTTTGCAGCGTAGCCACCGTGGTGCCGCTGGAGATGGTGTGGGTAACCGAGGTGTCGATCCACTCACGCTCAAGCTGATGGAACGCCACCGACTGATCGCAAATCGTCACCTTGACGCCCGCTTTTTCCAGTTCAGAAATAACCTTCAGATTGGGGTTATCGATACCGTACGCTTTTTTGAAATGGTCATTATCCAGCGCCGCAGAAACCGCATCGCCATTAATAGAGACCACAAAATCCAGCTTATTCAACGGCACGCCAGCGGCGTAATAGAGGTTAGTCACGCGCGCAACACGCTCCAGACCGAGGTTGGTCTGCTTGATGTCTCCCTCGTTACGGTTGATCTGAAACACAATCTTATTGCTCAGACCGGCAACGGTGCCAGGCTTGTAAGCCGGGGTATCGACATAGTGAATTTTGCCGTAACCGTCGATCGCGGGCGTTGACCAGAAATTAGCCGGCTCGCTTTTTTTATCGCTAAAGTGATCGCTCACTTTGTCGAACAACGCCGGTGCCTGCAGCACATTGCCGCCAATAAAACCGGCAACCGCCGCGATAACAATGTATGACGCTGGACGCATAGAAGACTCCCTGAAAAAAAGATAAAAATTACATTTGTAACCAGGCGTAGCCCTGGTTTTCTAAAGTCGATACCGTGGTCGGACTGGACAACGCATGTACCACAGATTTATCGATCCAGTTGTTGGGGTAGTGATGGAAGGCCACCGACTGATCGCAGACCGACACCACCACGCCCATAGCGTTAAGCTCCTGAATCAGCTTCAGGTTGGGATTGTTAACACCATAGAGCTTGTGAAAATGATCGTCGGTCAGTAGCGCTGGCGTGGCATCACCGGTCACCGAGACCACAAATTTCAGCTGTTCCTTCGGCACGCCCGCGGCAATGTAGAGATTGACCACGCGCGCCACGCGCTCCAGCCCCAGATTCGGATCGGTCATGGCGCCGTCGCTGCGGGTAATCTGGAAGACAATTTTATTGCTCAGGCCCGGCGCCGGTTTATAGGCGGCATCATTTTCATAATGAATTTTGCCGTATCCCGGCACCGCCGGCGTGGTCCAGAAGCCTTCCGGATCGCTCGGCGGTGAAGAGAGATGGGTGGCAATCTTGTCGTAGATATCACCGCTTTTGGTAATACCGGCGCCCACTGCGCCGCCGATAATGGCGATGAGGGCATAAGAGACAACAGCTCGCATGAGAAAAGCGCTCCAGAATGTCCGGTCTTGGCCGGATGCAAAAAGTAAAGTGCGACATCTATATCACAGCGCTGATTTGAGATGAGTGTCTAAATTCGCCGCTAAAATGGCAGGCAACAGACGAAAGATAATTAACGCCTGTTATCATCAAAGGTTGTTGATTAAGGCGGTGGGATTTTCACAGGAACAGGCGGTACGTAAAAGTGCAGCATCACCGGAATGAAAAGCGTATTGCTCACCTGTTAAGGGGAATGGTATTCACTAAGTGCAATTTCCAGCGCGAAAATCGATCCAAATATAACTATTAACCTATAAAAATAATAAACATTACAATTAAAATAACTAATTGAAATACGAAACCTAATGTGTCCTGCTACGGCTATTTTTCAGAGTATACCTGGATAACATGACAATTACTTTCAGTAAATTTGAATGTGTTTACATAACTTTAAGAAACCGCCATTTTTACGGACGATTTTTTTAATCGATATTTCGTCCCTATTGCGGCTTGCGCAGGCAGTATCCAGCGCGGTAAAGCGTTTGCCTTGAGGTTCGCTGTCGCTGACACCGCCGCGTTGCTCCTGCAGAGAGATATTCAATTTTTTACGGCAATTTTGATGCCAGCTCGCGATTTTCGTCTCTCAGCACGTTGTTTCATTCTTTTATCTCACTCGTTAAGATAACTTACGTTCAGCCCGACATCGCTAACGGCGTGTCACAGATCCATCCTCTTTTCCATTCCGGGACCGCTGCATGATGATTGATTTGAAAAAAACGGTGCTTGCCACTCTGCTCTGCTGCCAGTTTGCCGCAGCGATGCCCGCACGGGCGGACATGCCAGATAATTTACCGGATATTGGCACCACGGCGGGCGCAACGCTGTCGATCAATCAGGAACTGCAGATGGGCGACTTTTATGTGCGCCAGCTGCGGGCCAGCGCGCCGCTGATCAACGATCCGCTGCTTAATGACTACATTAATCAGCTGGGACAGCGGCTGGTATCGCATGCCCAGTCGGTCAGAACGCCCTTCCATTTCTTCCTTATTCGTAATGATGAGCTGAACGCCTTCGCCTTTTTTGGCGGCAATGTGGTGCTGCATTCGGCGCTGTTTCGCTATGCGGATAATGAAAGCCAGCTCGCCTCGGTGATGGCGCATGAGATTTCGCACGTGACCCAGCGCCATCTGGCGCGTGCGATGGAAGAGCAGCAGCGCAACGCGCCGCTGACCTGGGTGGGCGTGCTCGGCTCTATCCTGCTGGCGATGGCTAATCCGCAGGGCGGCATGGCGGCGCTGACCGGCACGCTGGCGGGTACGCAGCAGGGCGTCATCTCCTTTACGCAGAATAATGAACAGGAAGCGGATCGCATCGGCATTCAGGTGTTGCAGCGCGCGGGCTTCGATCCGCAGGCGATGCCCAACTTTTTGCAAAAGCTCGCCGATCAGTCACGCTTCTCCTCCCGGCCGCCGGAAATTTTGTTGACCCACCCGCTGCCCGACAGCCGCCTTTCTGACGCGCGCAACCGCGCCAATCAGATGAAGCCGATGGTAGTGCAATCTTCCCAGGATTTTTACATGGCGAAAGTGCGGGCGCTGGGTATGTACGCCACCGGGCAGAATCAGCTGGGTGACGATCTGCTGAATGAGTGGATGAAAGGCAACAGCCGTGAGCAGGCCGCCGCACAGTACGGCAAAGCGGTGCAATTTTTACAGGCCAAAAGCTTTGATAATGCGAAGCGTATCATTGCGCCACTGCTGGCCAAACAACCGGCCAACGTCTGGTATCTCGATATCATGAGTGACATTGAGATTGGCCTAAATCAGCCGCAGCAGGCGGTTGCGCTGTTGAGCAGTGTGAAGAGCAACAGCCCGGTGGTGCAGCTCAACCTGGCGAATGCCCTGCTGGAAGCGAAGCAGCCTGCCAACGCCAGCCGCATTCTGAATCGTTATACCTGGGCGCATCCTGATGACAGCAACGGCTGGGATCTGCTTGCACAGGCGTCGGCAGCGCAAAACCTGCGTGACGAAGAGCTGTCGGCACGTGCCGAAGGACTGGCTTTAGGCGGGCAGCTGGATCAGGCGATCACGACCCTCAGCAGCGCCAGCGCCCAGGTGCCGTTGGGCAGCCTGAAGCAGGCGCGGTACGATGCGCGTATCGATCAGCTACGTCAGTTGCAACAGCGTTTCCGCCGTTATCAGAAGGGATAACTCGCCTACAGCGCGAGGATATCTTTCACGAAGGGAATGGTGAGCTTGCGCTGGGCGCTGATCGACGCGCGATCGAGACGATCCAGCGTAACGAACAGCGTGCGCATTTCGCGGTCGAGCCGCTTCAGCAGAAAGCGGCCCACATCATCCGGCAGTTCAAAACCGCGCAGGTTGGCGCGCAGCTTAAGCGCCTGCAGTTTATCTTCATCCGACAGCGGTTGCAGACGGTAGATCTGGCCCCAGTCGAGCCGCGAGGCGAGATCGGGCAGCTGCAAATTGAGCTGCCGCGGCGGCCGATCGCCAGTGATCAACAGCCGGGTTTTACCGGTTTCCAGAATGCGGTTGTAGAGATCGAAGATCGCCATTTCCCAGGCGTCGTCACCGGCGATGCATTCGATGTTATCGATGCAGACCAGCGCCATCTGTTCCATCCCGTCTAACACTTCCGGCACAAACCAGGTGCGCTTATCCAGCGGCACATAACCGACCGCTTCGCCACGTGCTGACATCTGTGCGCAGGCGGCATGCAGCAGATGACTACGTCCACCGCCTTCCCGTGACCAGAAATAGAGGTAGCTGCCATGTTCCTGTTGCAGTGCGCCGGTCAGCGCGGCAAGCAGCGACGGGTTTTCCCCCGGCCAGAAACTGGCGAAGGTTTCGTCATCGGGCAGATAGAGTGGCAATGAAAGTTGTGCCGGCGTGTTCAGAATTACCTCGGTCAGGGCGGGCAAAAAATCGCGGGAAGTTTATCACAACTTTGCGGCAGAGACGAAACGGGCAGCCGGGCTGCCCGGGCGATCGTCATCGTGGCGCGTTGTCGTCAGCTTCCAGCACTACTTCTTCCGGGCGCAGCAGGCTGATCGCTTTGAAGATCAGGCTAAGACCGACGCCAACGATGGTTGCCAGCGCCATGCCCTTCAGCTCGGCGGCGCCGATATGAATTTTGGCACCGCTGACGCCAATGATCAGGATTACTGAGGTCAGAATCAGATTCTGTGCCTTGTTGTAATCGACCTTTGATTCGATCAACACGCGAATACCGGAGGCGCCAATCACGCCATAAAGCAGCAGCGAAACGCCGCCCATTACCGGCACCGGAATGGCCTGAATGGCTGCCGCCAGCTTGCCGACGCAGGAGAGCAGAATCGCCAGAATGGCTGCGCCACCGATGACCCAGGTGCTGTATACCCGCGTGATCGCCATCACGCCGATATTTTCCCCGTAGGTGGTGTTGGGCGTTGAGCCAAACAGGCCGGAGAAGATAGTTGAAACGCCGTTAGCAAACATCGAGCGATGCAGGCCGGGGTCGCGCAGCAGATCCTTTTTGACGATGTTAGCGGTCACCACCAGATGACCGATATGCTCGGCGATCACCACCAGCGCAGCGGGCAGAATGGTCAGCATCGCCGCCCACTCAAAGCGTGGCGTATAGAAGGTCGGCAAAGCAAACCACGGCGCATTGTAAACCGGCGTCCAGTCCACGATGCCCATCGCAAACGACAGCGCATAGCCGACCACCACGCCGATCAGGATCGGGATAATCGCCAGAAAACCGCGAAACAGCACCGAGCCGAAGATGGTCACCGCCAGCGTAACCAGTGAAATGGTCACCGCAGTGCTATCTGCTGCGCTGCCTTCAGCCGGTAACAGCCCGGCCATGTTCGCCGCTACGCCCGCCAGTTCCAGACCAATGACCGCCACAATCGCGCCCATCGCCGCTGGAGGAAACATCACGTCCAGCCAGCCGGTGCCCGCTTTTTTCACGATCAGCGCCACCACACAAAACAGCACGCCGCAGAGGATAAAGCCGCCCAGCGCCACTTCATATCCCAGCGGCAGTAATAGCAGCACCGGAGAAATAAAGGCAAAGCTCGAACCGAGATAAGCAGGGATTTTTCCCTTACAGATGAACAGATAGAGCAAAGTACCGAGGCCATTAAACAGCAGCACGGTGGCCGGATTAATATGGAACAGAATAGGCACCAGCACCGTCGCGCCAAACATGGCAAACAGATGCTGAAAGCTGAGCGGAATGGTCTGCAACAGCGGTGGGCGTTCACTAACGCCGATGGCGCGACGAGTCATTATTTATCCTCTTCTGGCGGCTAAAAAAACCAAAAAAAAGCCGACCCTCTGGTCGGCTGTTCGAACAAGACTTTCTGCAAACATTGCGGCGGGCATCACTGGCCTGCCGCCCGCAATGCTCACCAAACTGAATCGGTAACGGCTCCAGCCCCGACCAGGATCCCGACCGCTGAACCTGGCATTGACCTTGCCGTTGACCCGCCAGTTGACCTTGCTGAAGCACGGGCGTTATTGTCGCCGCCAATTTACAGACGCTCAGCGCACAGCAACCGGAGCGTACTGAAGTACGTGAGGATTGCGCGCACTGCGCGGAGGTAAAGTGGCCAGTAAAATAGCCCGCAAGGAACATCATTTAGTGCCAAAGATCTTATCGCCGGCATCCCCAAGACCGGGGATGATATACCCTTTCTCGTTGAGGCCCTGATCCACCGACGCGGTATACAACTCAACGTCCGGGTGCGCCTTCTCCAGCGCCTTGATCCCTTCCGGCGCGGCCACCAGTACCAGCACCTTAATGCTGGTGCAGCCCGCTTTTTTCAGCAGGTCGATGGTGGCGATCATTGAGCCGCCGGTTGCCAGCATCGGGTCAACCACCAACGCCATGCGCTCTTCGATATTTGATACCAGCTTCTGAAAGTAAGGTACTGGCTCCAGCGTCTCTTCGTCACGATAGACGCCCACCACGCTGATACGCGCACTCGGCACGTGCTCAAGCACCCCTTCCATCATACCCAGACCGGCGCGCAGAATCGGCACCACGGTAATCTTCTTGCCTTTGATCTGATCGATCTCAACCGGGCCATTCCAGCCCTCAATCGTAACGCGCTCGGTTTCCAGATCGGCAGTGGCTTCGTAGGTCAACAGGCTACCCACTTCTGATGCCAGCTCGCGGAAACGCTTGGTGCTTACATCATGCTCACGCATCAGACCCAGTTTATGTTTGACCAGCGGGTGTTTGACTTCCACGATCTTCATTGTTGTTCTCCGGCATTGAGTTGAGCGAAAAAAAATCGCGGGATTATACCGCCTTTTGTTTTCAACGCCATATGACTTATGGCAATTAAACGCCAAAGCGGAGCTTTCGCAAGGATCGGACATTTTGTCAGGTAACGCAATCTGCCGCGTGATAAGGCACTCGCAAACGTTTGCTTGCGCTGTTAGAATTGCCGCGCTTTTTTCAAACCACCAACCGCAAACCGCGTGGGGATTTCGCAGTGACCGACAAAACCTCTCTCAGCTATAAAGACGCCGGCGTTGATATCGATGCAGGCAACGCGTTAGTCGATCGTATCAAAGGCGTAGTGAAAAAAACCCGCCGTCCCGAAGTGATGGGCGGACTGGGCGGCTTTGGTGCCCTTTGCGCGCTGCCGCAAAAATACCGTGAGCCGGTGCTGGTTTCCGGCACCGACGGCGTTGGCACTAAACTGCGTCTGGCCATGGATTTGAAACGTCACGACAGCATCGGTATCGATCTGGTCGCCATGTGCGTGAACGATTTGGTGGTCCAGGGCGCCGAGCCGCTGTTCTTCCTCGATTATTACGCCACCGGCAAGCTGGATGTGGATACTGCCGCCGCGGTCATTGAAGGCATTGCCGAAGGCTGCCTGCAGTCGGGCTGTGCGCTGGTTGGCGGCGAAACCGCAGAAATGCCAGGCATGTATCACGGCGAAGATTACGACGTGGCCGGCTTCTGCGTTGGCGTGGTGGAAAAATCAGAGATCATTGACGGCAGCAAGGTCACCGACGGTGATGTGCTGATCGCACTCGGCTCCAGCGGCCCGCACTCCAACGGCTACTCACTGGTGCGCAAAATCCTGCAGGTAAGTCAGACCGATCCGGCAACCCACCAGCTGGAAGGCAAACCGCTGGCCGATCACCTGCTGGCGCCGACCCGCATCTACGTTAAAAATATTCTCAGCCTGATTGAACAGGTTGATGTGCACGCGATTGCGCACCTCACCGGCGGCGGTTTCTGGGAAAACATTCCGCGCGTTCTGCCGGATAACACGCAGGCGGTGCTGGAAGAGTCGAGCTGGCAGTGGCCAGCGGTATTTGACTGGATGCAGCACGCGGGCAACGTCAGCCGTCACGAAATGTATCGCACCTTTAACTGTGGCGTGGGCATGCTGATCGTGTTGAGCCCGGAAGAAGCGGACAAAGCGGTGCAGCTGATGAACGATGCCGGCGAGCAGGCGTGGAAGATTGGCGTGATCAAAGCATCTGATGCCGCTGAGCGTGTGGTTATCAATTCATGAAACGCATCGTCGTGCTGGTGTCCGGCAGTGGAAGCAACCTTCAGGCAATCATGGATGCCTGCCAGCAGGACCGCATCAACGGCCGCGTGGTGGCCGTGTTCAGTAATAAAGCCAGCGCGTTTGGTCTGGAACGTGCGCGCAACGCTGCCATTCCGGCGTTTGCATTGTCAGCCAGTGCGTTTGCCGATCGTGAAGCTTTTGATCGCCAGCTGATCGAAGAGATCGATCGCTGGCAGCCCGATCTGCTGGTGCTCGCGGGCTATATGCGCATTCTCAGCCCGCAGTTCGTGGCGCACTACCACGATCGTCTGCTGAACATCCACCCTTCCCTGCTGCCGAAATACCCTGGCCTGCACACGCATCGTCAGGCGCTGGACAACGGCGACAAGGAACACGGCACCTCAGTGCATTTTGTCACCGACAAGCTGGATGGCGGGCCGGTGATTCTACAGGCCAGGGTGCCGGTATTTGCCGAAGACAGCGAAGCCGAAGTTATCGCGCGCGTGCAGCATCAGGAGCACGCGATCTATCCGCTGGTGGTGAGCTGGTTTACCGCTGGCAGGCTGGAAATGCGCGACAATGCGGCCTGGCTGGATGGCGTTCGACTGCCGCCACAGGGTTACGCCGAAGAGTAAAACAGCCGGTTTCCCGCCCGGGAAACCGTTTTTTAATCAGCCAAATCGACCGGTAATGTACTCTTCCGTGCGGCGCACTTTCGGCGCGGTGAAGATGGTATCGGTATCCGCAAACTCAACCAGCGCACCATGATGCATAAACGCGGTGTAATCTGATACGCGCGCCGCCTGCTGCATATTGTGTGTCACCAGTACCAGCGTGAAATGCTGCTTAAGCGTGCTCATCAGCTCTTCCACCACCAGCGTGGAGATGGGATCGAGCGCCGAAGTCGGCTCATCCAGCAGCAGCACTTCCGGTTCGATCGCAATAGCGCGGGCGATCACCAGCCGTTGCTGTTGTCCGCTGGAGAGCTGTAGCGCATTTTGCCCCAGATTATCTTTCACTTCCGGCCACAGCGCCGCAGCACGCAGTGCCCGCTCGGTCGCTTCATTGAGCACGCGCCGATCGCGTACGCCCTGCAGGCGAAGTCCGTAGACCACGTTTTCGTAGATCGATTTAGGAAACGGGTTGGGCCGCTGGAAAACCATGCCCACCCGCCGCCGTAACGCCGAGAGATCGTCGCCTGATTGCAGGATAGAGCGATCCTCCAGGCGAATATCGCCTTCGATACGGCAGTCGTCGATCAAATCGTTCATGCGATTAAAACAGCGCAGCAGCGTCGATTTACCGCAGCCGGACGGGCCGATCAACGCGGTGATACGATTCCTGGGAATGTTCAGCGAAATAGTATTCAGCGCCTGCTTGCTGCCATACCACAACGATAAATTTTCCACTGCCAGTGCGACTTCAACATCGGCCATAACGAGTTCCAGGTTATTGAGTCAAGGCGCGATAGCGCTCGCGCAGACGATGACGCAGCGCCATCGCCAGTAAATTAAGGCTGATAATGATGGTGACCAGCAACAATGCGCTGGCGTAAACCAGCGGGCGATCCGCTTCGGCATTAGGACTCTGAAAGGCGAGATCGTAGATCTGAAAACCCAGATGCATAAACTTGCGGTCAAGATGCAGATAGGGAAACACCGCGTCAACCGGCAGCTCCGGCACCATTTTCACCACGCCTACCAGCATCAGGGGCGCGGTTTCGCCGGCCGCACGGGCCACGGCGAGGATCAGGCCGGTCAGCATCGCCGGAACCGCCATTGGCAGGGTAATTTGCCACAGCGTTTCAGCACGCGTCGCGCCCAGCGCCAGCGCGCCCTGACGCAGGCTGGCCGGAATGCGCGACAACCCCTCTTCGGTGGCCACAATCACCACCGGCAAGGTCAGCAGCGCCAGCGTTAACGACGCCCAGAGCAGGCCCGGCGTGCCAAACGTCGGGTTTGGTAAATTGTGCGCAAAGAAGAGCTGATCCAGCGTGCCGCCCACCAGCCAGACAAAAAAACCGAGGCCAAACACACCGTAAACGATCGATGGCACGCCCGCCAGATTGACCA